>JAYWCH010000392.1:0-3678 GCA_043780755.1 Hymenobacter sp. | reverse complement strand
TTCGACGGTACCGGCGGCCACCGTGTGACCGATGACGGCATTGGGATCGCCATTGGAGGTAAACTCGATGCGCTGCTTGGCCGTGTTGGTCGTGCTGCCAACAATGCCCTGCCCGTCGAAAACGAGCACGCCCGTCCCGGTGGTACCGGTCGAGAGCGTCAGGCTATTGCTGCCCAGGGGGATGTTCGTAGCCTGGGTGAGGGGGCCGCCCAAAACCGTATTGGGGCCCGTTTTGGTCAGGCCGTTGCTGGCCGTGGGCGCGGCAGTGGCAATGGCTGTGGAATTGGCAAAGCCCACTACTTCCCAAGTGGCGCCGCTGGCAGAGCCAGTGCTCACCAGCTGGATGGTCTGGCCGGCCGGAACAGTCACCGTGGCGCTGCCATCGATGGTTTCGCTGCCGTTGGGGCTCACCGTCACGGCGTAAGTAGCGTTGTCGTTTTTCAGGTAGTAGATCCGGCCTTTGGCCAGCGCCGCCATGGGCAGGGAGAAGATGCTGGCAGTCGTAGCGCCGGCGCCGAAGGAAACGTAGTAGTCACTGATGCCCAGGGCATAAGTAGTGGCCGTCACGGTGGCGTAGTTGCCGGCCAGCGAACCAACCACTTGCAGGGTACTGGTAGGCGTAGCGGTTCCGATGCCCGTTTGCGCCCGTACGGTCAGGCTGCCTATGGCCAGGCATAAGCTCAGGCTTAGAAAGGGTAAGTGATTAATCTTCATTGTAAAAATGGTAAGTAGCTAATTATCACAGGTTAAGTGAATCTTTTCACCCCCAGAAAGCCACGTACTATCTTATATGTTTGTGATTAAATTTATTTATTTTTTAAGTATATGTATTTTATTATATAAATATTTTATATAATGTGCAATTATGGATCCCCGCCGTGGGGTAACCGCATTTTCCTCAACCCCCGCTGAGCTGGCCGGTTTTCGGGAAGTAACGGCCGTGAGTACGCCCAACAAAAAAGCACCGACCCACAGGATCGGTGCTTTTTTACAGTTGGACAGGGACCCGACCAGGCGGCCGGTTTCCGCGACGCGGGCCGCTACTTGCGGGCCTGGGCGTTGGCGGGGACCGCTTCGCCGAGCAAGTGGGCCAGCTGCTCCTTGAGGGTTTGCAGGTCGGCGTGGTCGGCCTCACCCTGGGTGGCGCGGGCTTTCAGGGCCTGAATCGGGTTCAGGGCGTCGTTCAGCGGGCGCATCTGGTTTTGAAGCGTCGGTCGGAACCATTTACTATCGAAGTGCATGTCACGGTACCCATACACGGATGTTACACACAACGTCGAGTGTTTAGGCCGGGTATTGGTGCCGATGCTCACGTTGCCGGAATTCAGGCGGCGACGACAGAGCTATTTGGTCATTGTGACCCAACCGCCAACACGGCTACTGCTGCCGAGCTGAAACTCTAAATCCGAGCCATTTGAGCCGTAAAGCGTTCCGCCGGAGTAAGGGTCAGAGCTAGAAAAACGAAGGGCGAATCCACTTGTGCTATTATCAAGTCGAGTAATCGTCAAAGTATAAACCTGGCCAACCGTCAGTCCGCTCGCGGAAAGATTCAGCGTAATCGGGGTGTCATTGGTACTCACCAAGAAACTGCCAGTCGCTGATCCAAGGAGGGCACCCGAAGAATTAGCAATGGAGAACGTTGCCTGTAGCGGGGCTGAGTTACCCGAGGATGCACCAACATTATTGATAGAATAGAGATAGGCGTAAACCGTTGCGTAATCGATAGAAGTGGAAACGGCGGTAAATGACTGTGTAACCGAACCACTATACTGCTTTTGATTCAAAGAAATGGCTGAATTAGTCGCAGACTGGTCTATAAGGCTAGCCACTCTACCATCTTGATAACCCATAAAAGTGGCTGCATCCATATTGTAAATAATCATCCCTGGTACCGTGGCCAGCGCCTGCATCTGGATATTGGTCAAACGAGGCAGTAGTAGTCCTTTACTGCTACTAATATCGAGTGCCGCCGATGCATTGGGGGTATTGGTGCCGATGCCGACATTACCGCCGGTGAAGCCCAGGCTAAAGCCGGCCTGAGCCACGGTGGTGGCGGCGGTGAGCGTACCGCCCAGGGCGAAGACGTTACCCGTCTTGCTCAGGCCGCTGCCGGCCGAAGTCGGGTCAATGCTGGCGGCGCTGGCGCTGCTCAGGTTGCCGTTGGCATCGGTCATCACCATGCCGGCCGTGGTGAGCCCGCGCAATCGGGTGCCGCCATTTACGTCCAGGGTCTGAGTAGGCGCGGCGGTACCGATGCCGACATTGCCATTCCCACTAATTCGCATCAGCTCAGTGGACGTCGTTGCGCTCGTACCAGCAAAAAAAGCGTGGGCGGAGCCCGGTACGTCGACCTGATAGCGCAGGATGCCCCCATTAATACCTAAGCCGTAAAACTGGTTGTCGTTATTGTTGGTATCCCACATGACAATTTTGCGGTTACCAATCGTATTTCCAAACTGTAACGGCGCATTCGGGCTCGTGGTGCCGATGCCCACGTTGCCGCTATTGGAGATGTTCAGCCGGGGAAGGAAATTGGTGTAGAAGTCCAACCCGTACTGATTGCCGCCGCTCGTGCGCCGGCTGCCGATGCCCTCGCCGCTGCCTATGATGCCGAACCGCAGGATGTTGACCGAACTGCCGACGTTGCTATTGGTGGCATCGACGACGATATTGCCCGAGGCCTGAATGGTGCCCACTACGTCGAGCTTCTGGGCCGGGCTACCGGTGCCGATCCCCACATTACCGCCCAGCAAACTAAAGTTATTGCCGGCCTGGTTGATGCTCACGGCCGCCGTCAGATCCGAGCCGGACCCACCGAGGCTGACGGTGGTCACGCCCGCCGTGGTCGTGGTCGAGACACCATTGGCAGCGGTCACGGACGCATTAGAGCCGGCCGGGCCGGTCGCGCCGGTGTTACCCGTGAGACCGTCTTTGCCGTTGGTCCCATTGGCGCCGTCTTTGCCGTTGGCACCGGTAGCACCCACCAGACCCTGCGGGCCGGTAGCGCCGGTCAGACCGGTGTTACCCGTTGCACCAGCAGGGCCGTTCGGGCCAGTTGCACCGATGTTACCGGTTGCACCGATTGCACCTGTATTACCAGTTGTACCCGTGGCGCCCATTGCACCCGTAGCGCCCGTGGCTCCAACTGCACCCGTAGCGCCGACGGCACCCGTGTTACCGATTGGCCCGGTTGCTCCGACGGCGCCAGTATTGCCGACGGCACCTGTCGCGCCGGTCATCCCGGCGGCTCCGTCCGCCCCGTTAGTACCGGTGGCACCCATGGCGCCGGCCGCACCTGTAGCCCCGATAGGGCCCATGGTACCCGTTGGTCCCACCGCGCCCGTGGCCCCGGTCATACCTATGGCCCCCGTTGGGCCCGTGGCGCCGGCCGCACCTGTAGCCCCGATAGGGCCCGTGGTACCCGTTGGCCCCACCGCGCCCGTGGCCCCGGTCATACCCGTGGCCCCGATGGCCCCGGTCGGTCCCGTGGCCCCCGTTGGGCCCGTGGCGCCGGCCGCCCCCGTGGCCCCGACGGCCAGGGTCCAGCGGGTGCCGTCCCAGAGGTTGAGGCTTTTGCTATCGGTGTTGTACACCGTCAGGCCGGCGGCGGTCGGGCCGGGGCTCAGCGCGTCGCGCTGCACCTGGCTCATGCGCGGGGGCAGCAGGCCCTGGGTGGTC
>JAYWCH010000391.1:0-3061 GCA_043780755.1 Hymenobacter sp. | reverse complement strand
TGTGTTCGGGGCGGAGCTCGCCGCAAGTGTGGGTACGTAGCATAGCAAAAGGGTTTCGGACAAAGTTAGGCCACCGGCTTAACAAGGCAACCCGCTCTTTTGGTACGGAGTATGCAAAGGCAACCGGCACCAGCTTTCTGCTGCCTCCTCACTCCCTTTTCGTACCCATGAAATTTCTCCCTTCTTTCGCCCTGGCGGCGGCCCTGTTGGTGGCCGGCGCCGCCCAGGCCCAAACCAAAATTAAGACCAAAAGCAAAGCTGATCAGTCGGGTACTGTGGTAAAGACCAAGGGCACCGCCGGGGCCGTGACCCTGGACGGCCCCATCAAGCGCATCGAAACGCTCTCGGGCATCGACATCTTTCCCAAGCCTAATTCTACCAGCGTACTACTCAGCTTCACCCAGCAATTCACCAAGCCGGGCACACTGGTTATGACGGACTATAAAAATAAAGTTATTTATCAGACGCCCCTCGACCCGGCGACTAACACCGGCGCCCCGGTCGACCTGGGCAAGATTCCGGCCGGCACTTACCTGGTCGAAGCCAAAACCGGGAACTACGTGTACTGGAAGAAAGTCCGCATTAAGTACCCCAGCGTTCGCCGCTAATTCTGAAAACCGAGTGCCGTGCCACGACCCCAAAAGTCGTGGCACTTACTTTTAGGGCCAAATCGTTTCGTTCCGCCATGAAAATCACTGCCTTTCTGCTACTGCTGCTCGGCCTCACGGCTTTCGCCCCAAAGCCTAAACTGACGGCCACCAAGCTCGGCGCCGGCCTCACGGTGGGCGTGCCGGTGGGCTTTCTGGCGTTGCCCGATGCAGGCATTGCCGTCAAATACCCTTCGCCGCGCAAGCCGCTGGCCGTTTTTTCCAATCCCAGCGGGCGGGTAGATTTCAGCGTGGCCGTACGGCCCACCACATTCGAAAGCTCGGATTACGCCGTGCTGCTCAAGATTTACAAGTCCAGCATTCAACGGCTTTACTCGAAGGTTGATTTTTTGAAGGAAGATATCCGGACCGTGAACGGACGCGATTTCATCTACTTTGAGTTCATGTCGGCCGTCACCGATGGGCAGCGCAACAGCCGGCTCGCGCCCATCCGGCGCTACCAGGCCGTGCAGTACGCCGTGCTCAAAGACCAGCTCTACGTGTTCACCTTCGTGGCGCCGGCCGAAGAGCAGACGCAGTGGCAGCCCACGGCCCAGGCCGTGATGGGCGCCATCGCCCTCAAGTAAGCTCGCCGGATGAGCGACGAGTATTTTATGCGGCAGGCGCTGGCCGAAGCGGCCAAAGCCCTGGCCACCGGGGAGATTCCAATCGGCGCGGTTGTGGTATTTGAGCAGCAGATCATCGGTCGGGGCTACAACCAGACCGAGCAGCTGCGCGACGTGACCGCCCACGCCGAAATGCTGGCCCTGACCGCCGCCGCCAACTACCTCGGCAATAAATATCTGGCCGACTGCACCTTATACGTCACCATCGAGCCGTGCGTGATGTGCGCCGGCGCCGGCTACTGGGCCCAACTGCAGGCCGTGGTATTCGGGGCGGAGGAACCCAAAGTCGGCTTTCGGCGGCACGGCAACCTGCTGCACCCGCGCACCCGCCTGCGGGGCGGCATCCTAGCCGACGAGTGCGCGACGCTGATGCGCGGGTTTTTTACTTTGAAGCGGAAATAATTTACTTTTGAAGCAGAATGGGCCGCCGCCGAAACCCGGCGCGGCACCGGCTGTTTTATATTCGGGGATTTATAACTGTTGATTCTCCGAGCTCCATCCCAAACCCTTTTTCACTTATGGCTTTCGAACTTCCTAAACTCCCGTACGCCTACGATGCGCTCGAACCCACGTTTGATGCGCAGACTATGGAGATTCACCACACGAAGCACCACCAAGCCTACGTGACCAATCTCAACAACGCCATTGCCGGCACGGAGATGGCCGATCAGTCCATCGAAGAAATCCTGCACAACATTGCCAAGGCGCCCGTGCCGGTGCGCAACAACGGCGGCGGCCACTGGAATCACTCCTTGTTCTGGACCGTTCTGGCGCCCAACGGCGGCGGGCAGCCCACCGGGGCCGTCGGCGAGGCCATCACGGCGGCTTTCGGCAACTACGATAAATTCAAGGAGGAATTCGCCAAAGCCGCCACTACCCGCTTCGGCTCGGGCTGGGCCTGGCTCTGCAAGCAGGCCGATGGCTCGGTTCAGATCTGCTCCACGCCAAACCAAGACAACCCACTGATGCCCGATGCCGGCTGCAAAGGCTTCCCTATCCTCGGCCTCGACGTGTGGGAACACGCCTATTACCTGAAATACCAGAACCGCCGGCCCGATTACGTGGCCGCATTCTTCAACCTCATCAACTGGGATGAAGTGAACCGCCGCTTCGCCGCCGCCACTCCGGCCTAACGCTTCGTTTGGCCAACCAAGCCCGCTTCGTGCCGCGAAGCGGGCTTTTTTGCGCCTGATTTTTAGTTTATTATCAAAAAATATCTCGCCGTCGGCAAACAATCAATGTAGGTACAATAGTTATTAGTGTACCTACAGTATTTAAATTCCGTTTTTTTACTCTAGCTGCTTCTTAATGAAGTAGCCTCACTTACTGCTTAGCTAATATGTCGAAGAAACTATTTGCGCCGGCCCACCTCGGCCCGCTGACTCTGACCAACCACATCGTAATGGCGCCCCTCACCCGGAGCCGCGCCATCGGTAACGTGCCCAACGAGCTGATGGCCGAGTACTACCGCCAGCGCGCCACGGCCGGCCTCATCATCACGGAAGGCACTTCGCCGGCGGCCGATGGCCTCGGTTACGCCCGCATTCCCGGCATGTTCAACCAGGAGCAGAGCACTAACTGGCAGCGCGTTACGGAAACCGTGCACCACCACGGTGGCCATATTTTTCTGCAGCTCATGCACGCCGGCCGCATCGGCCACACGCTGAACCTGCCCGCCGGCGCCGAAGTCATAGCCCCGTCGGCCATCCAGGCCGCCGGCCAGATGTGGACCGATGAACAGCAGCTCCTGCCCCACACCACGCCCCGCGCCCTGCGCGCCGACGAGCT
>JAYWCH010000390.1:0-17853 GCA_043780755.1 Hymenobacter sp. | reverse complement strand
GTGGCCGCGAAGATGAGCAAAGGCGTGCGCGTGCGCCTCGATCTGCGCACCGTAACCGGCCTCATGCTCGACCGGCTGGAGGAAGCGATCGAGTGCGCGCCGGGCAGCAAGCGGCTGGAAATTCAGTTTGTGGAGCCGCATGAGCACTTGGCGGTCGACATGTTTTCGCGCCGGTTTCAAATTGAGCCTAAGGTATTTATTGAAAAAATGCGGGAACTGGATATGGAGGTGTGTACGTTGATTTAGCCGGCGGATAACCAGGCCGGAGCGCTGGCCCTGAACTTTAGCCAGCCGGGCCGGTTAAGCATCCAATCTGCTACCTTGCGACCCCATTGGCCGTATACGCCAGTAATATTTTTATAATCCAACCAAACCGTAATGGGACACAAAGCAATTGAAATAACCGACGCCAACTTTGACGAAATCATCAGCGGCGACAAGCCCGTACTGGTGGATTTCTGGGCCGAATGGTGCGGCCCCTGCCGCATGGTCGGTCCCGTCGTGGAAGAGCTGGCCGGCGAATACGAAGGCAAAGTCATTGTGGGTAAAGTTGACGTAGACGCCAACCCCCAGATCTCAATGAAATTCGGCATCCGCAGCATCCCGACGCTGCTCGTGTTTAAGAACGGTCAGATCGTGGATAAGCAAGTGGGCGCCGTGCCCAAGCACGTTCTCGCCCAGAAGCTGGAAGCCCAGGTGACCGCCTAATTCCATCCGATAACGCAAAAAAGCTCCTGGCCGGTTTGGTCAGGAGCTTTTTTGCGTTGGGGCCCGCGGGTAGATGGGTCTTGCGGCATTATTTCATCTGCTGCTGGCAGCGGTGCTCGTGAGCCCGCGACTCGTGGCGCGCGCGCGTCCGCAGGTGCTTTTGGTGGATGTGCAGGTGTCGGCGCCGTTTGGCCGGGGCCCTTTCGCTCATGCTTTTCCGCAGTCCCAGCGCCAGGAGCATGGAATGAGAGAATAAGCCCGTCTTTTTGGGGGCCTTGTACGTGATCGTGGTTGTCTTGCGGGTGGTGGTTTTTTGGGCTTGGGCCGATTGTTCCCGGGGATCCTCTTTGCGGGGCGCCTCGGTGAGCATCGGGGAAGGTGAAATGGTGGCGGCGTGGCCCGGCGTGGGCGCGGCGAACAAAAGCCCCCCCGTTGCCAGGCAGAGGTAAAACAAAGTTCTCATTTGCAGAAAAAAAGGGAAAGGTGGAAAGAGTTGGGGGCCGATCAGATTCGGATTGCTAAAGTAGTAAATGAAAATAAATTAGCAATATATTGCTAAAAAATAATTCCTTTACCAATCTTCCAACCGCCGGCTGAGGCTGATTTATCAGCCTAATGAACAAGTGTCTGCATTCGCTGAAGCGCAGCTTATTAACGGCCTAAAAAAATTGAAGGCGGGCTTTTTGCAACGGCGATCATTGGGTGCGAAGAGGCGCAAATCGGTCCGGACCAGGGATCAACCGGATCGCATCAGTAGTTCACAGAACTGCTAACCCGCTCATTAAAACTAAAAAAAAGACTAAATTGCTGACCTTCTCCGCCGGCTGACGCTGCGGGCCGGAATCATCTTTTTATCCATCATTTTTTCCCTCTCTTATGAAGCGTTTCCTTAACTTTCTTATTTCACTGAGCTTGCTGGGCGGTACTGTCGCGCTCGCCCAGACCCCGGCTGCCACGCCGGCCGCCACCACGACCAAGATGAGCAGCAGCTCGTCAAAAACCACGACCCGCACGACTCAGGCGCCCGCTACGACCACCACCACGAAGTCGAGCACGAGGAGCGGCCCGGCGGGTATGACCAAAACGTCGACCTCAACCAAGGGTTCGGCCACCATGAGTAAGTCGAGTACCACTACTCACATGAAGGCCGATGGCACGCCCGATATGCGCTACAAAGCCAACAAAACGACCACCACGAAGACGACCACCGGCCCCATGAAGGCCAACGGCACGCCCGATATGCGCTACAAAGCCAACAAGACCACCACCAAAACTACCAAGGTGAAAATGTAATCGGCCTCCCGCTGTCCAACAAAAAAGCCCTTATCCCGCCGGATAAGGGCTTTTTTGGGCCCGCTGGGGAAACCAGCGCGCGCGCGGTTGGGAATTTCAAAAAGCCGGACCTATCTTCGTATCTCAATTCTTTCAGACTAAAGGATTGTTTTTATACAGAGGCGCGGAGAGACAGGCTCGACGAAACGCCGGCAACCACCCAGCTTAGGCTGGCACGGTGCCAACTCCTGACCATATAAAAACAAGTTGCCATGCATTCCTCCTTCTCCCTTTCCGGCACCGCTTCCCTTGTTAACCTCGACCCGTTGCGGTCGGGTTGTTGCATGCCCGGCCGGGGCTGTTGAAGCAGATTCACAGTTTCCGGTATTTTCGCAGCAGACTAACGGATAGTTCATCGATCCTGGTCCCGGTGCGGTTGCGTTAAGCAGCCCGGCCGGTGAGCCTAACTTTCCCCGTCCGGTCTGGCGGCGACTTCCTTTTTTTGCGGGTTTTTTCCGGCTGGGCTGTGACTTCCTCGTGGGAGTGGCGGGTACCAGCTACGGGCAACTGCCGGTCGGGTCCAGTGTGGGCGGGGCTGCGGGTGGTTGTCGGGAGTAAGAAAATCCAGGAGAAAAAGAGTCGGGCCGGACGGAGCGGGAAGCGCACTCATATTCTCTTATTTCCCATTTTTCTCTTACTCTCAATATCCATGAGTACTATTCTGGAAGTGTTAACCCGCGAGCAGGCCCCGGCCGCCGCCCAACCCACGTTTGACGGCCTGCGCGGTAAGCTCGGCTTCGTGCCGAACCTGTACGCCACGTTCGCCCACTCGGCCCCGGCCCTCAACGGCTCCATCGGTTTCGGCGCGGCGCTGGCGCAGGGCCAGTTCAGCGGTCGGGAGATTGAAACCATCTACCTCGCGGCCTCCGAGGCCAATAATTGCGATTACTGCATCGCCGCGCACACAACAGTGGGCAAGCTGCAGGGCCTGACCGACGAAGAAGCCTTCGCCCTGCGCACGGCCAACAGCAATAATCCAAATCTTAACGCGCTGGCGGCTCTGACCATCAGCGTAGTCGAAACCAAAGGCCGGCCCGCCGCGCATCTGCTCGACCAGTTTTTTGTGGCCGGCTACAACAAAGCGGCGCTGGTGGAACTCATTGGTTTTGTGGCCGTTAATACGTTTAACAACTACGTGCAGCACATTGCCGAGGTGGCCATCGACTGGCCGGCGGTGCGGCCGCTGGTGGCGGTCGTTTAAGCATCAGGCAGTTGTTGGTTTGAAAAGCCGGCGCCTTTGCTCTTGGGAGCGAGGGCGCCGGTTGCATTGGGGGCTGGGAGCGCGGCCGGCCGGTTAACTTGCGGCGGTTAACCGTTGCTATTCATTTCTCGTCCCACCCATGCGCTACGCCCCCCTGGCTCCCGAGCTTTTTGTTGAGAACCGCCGCCGCTTCCGCGAGCTGCTGCCGCCGGCTTCGCTGGCCATTTTTCAATCCAACGACTTCATGCCGACCAATGCCGACGGCACGATGGCTTTCCGGCAAAATAACGACTTGTTCTACCTCAGCGGGGTCGATCAGGAAGAAAGCGTCCTGGTTATCTTTCCGGATGCGCGCCTGCCGCAGCACCGCGAAATCCTGTTTCTGAAGGAAACCTCCGAGCATATTCTCATCTGGGAAGGCTACAAGCTGACCAAGGCCGAGGCGCGGACCAACTCGGGCATCCCCACGATTATGTGGCTCGAGAGCTTCAAAGCCGTGCTGCCCGCGCTCATGAACGAGGCCGAAAACGTCTATCTGAACGCCAACGAGCACATTAGGGCCGTAGTGGAAGTCGAAACCCGCGATGCCCGGTTCATCAAAGCCCTGCAAGGTCAGTACCCGCTGCACACCTACCGGCGGGCCGCGCCGCTGCTGCACCGCCTGCGCGCCATTAAGAGCCCGGAGGAAATCCGGGTGATGCGTGAGGCCTGCGAGATTACCGGCAAGGCGTTCCGGCGTCTGCTGGGTTTCGTGCAGCCGGGCGTGTGGGAGTTCGAGATTGAGGCGGAAATCGTGCACGAGTTCATGCGCAACCGCAGCCGCGGGCCGGCTTACGGCAGCATCGTGGCCAGCGGCAAAAACGCCTGCGTGCTGCACTACACCACCAACGACAACCAGTGCCGGGACGGCGACGTCATCCTGATGGATTTCGGCGCCGAATACGCCAACTACGCCGCCGACCTCTCGCGCAGCATTCCGGTCAACGGGAAGTTCAGCCCGCGCCAGCGCCAGGTGTACGATGCCGTGCTCACGGTGATGGATTTTGCCAAAACCCGGCTCGTGCCCGGCACCGAAATCGAAGCCTACCACCAGGCCGTGGGCGTCAGCATGGAGCAGGAGCTCATCAAACTCGACCTGCTGAACGCCGCCGATGTGAAGAATCAGGACCCCGCCGCGCCGCTCTACAAGAAGTACTTTATGCACGGCACCAGCCACTACCTGGGCCTCGACGTGCACGATGTGGGCTACAAATACCGCACCTTCGAAGCCGGTATGGTCTACACCGTGGAGCCGGGGATTTACATTCCCGAAGAAGGACTGGGCATTCGCCTGGAGAATGATATCCTGCTCACGGCCACTGGCAACGAGGACCTGATGGCTGGTATTCCGCTGCAAGCGGACGAGATTGAGGCGCTGATGCGCAAATAACGGCGCCGGCGCCACCAAAAAAGCGCGGTACGGCGCGCCTGGCAATACCGGGCGCGCCGTACCGCGCTTTTTTGGGCTTGCTGTGAACGCTTACCGGCTGGTGGCCTGCACGAGCTGGGGCAGGTATTTGGTCAGGGCTTCGACCTGGGAGCGGGTGAAGTTGCCATCGACGGCGACCAGCACGAACGAATCGGCCACGTCGGGCAGTTGGCCGGTGGCGGCGAATTCCGAAACCTTCTCGCCCGCGGCACGCACCGATACCTGGTAGCCATTGCCCAGGGCCGCGCCCGTCGAAATGGGCGTGTACTTATTGCTCTGCAAGATCCCGGCGGCCTCCTGGCGCAGCCCTTCGCGGGCCAGCGCCCGGGCCGCCTCCGTCGTCGGGGCGAAGCTGATGACGCGGGCCGAGCGAATGCCGGTGATGGCATTGGTGATTTCGGAGCCGCCGAGCAGCTTGGCGGCTTTCACCAGGGCCAGCCGCTGGAGTAGATCGGCCGACCACTCGGTGGTTTTAAAGCCTTCGCGGCCCTGGTACTTGGTGAAAAACGAGGCCACGGTGCGGGCCGGGGTGTCGGGGCCGCCGGCGCGGCAGCCCATCAGCAACAGCAACAGGCAGAGGACGGGAAAACGAAGTTTTAGAATCATGCTGCAAAGGTGGTAAAAAGATGGGTGCAGCGGGCGTCCCGGGCCGGCGAAGAACGATGGAGGGCTTAAAAAACGACGGCATTCAGGAAGAACACGTCCCGCGAAGGCCCGTTTTCCACCCGCACCCGCTGGTAGCCGCTGGCCACAAACCGGCTGCCAAACCACGGCAACAGATCCGCCTGCGACGTTTCCGTGGGGTATTCCCTGGCGCCGGGCAGGGCGCCCGCACCGGTCTTGATGAGTACATGCTGGTCGTTGGGTGATGACTCGGCGCGGTCAATGAGCTTGTAGCGCAGTTTTTCCTCGCTGAGGTAAGCCATGACGAGGCGGCCGTCGGGGAGGGTTTGCAGGCGAATGGCTTCTTCCAGATCGTTGCGCCGCAGATTTTCCACGACGAAAGTATTATCCCAGAGCAGGGTGCCGGCGCGGTCAAAACCGCAAACAAGGGCGTGAGTCGTCTGGTAGCCGTCGAAGGCGCGGGGGTTGCCGTAGGCGGGGCTGTACTGGTTGCCCGCGTTGTTGAACGGCGCGGAGTAGTTATTATAGCTATTATAGCGATAATGCGGATAATAAACTTCGGCCACCAGCACGTAGCCGCCGTCGGGCTGGGGCCGCAGCTCGTGGAGCAGCAGGCGGAAGTGCCAGCGACGGGGCGGCTCGGCGCGGGCCAGGCGGCGCTCGGTCTGCTGCCGCAGGCGAGCCTGGCGCGAGGGTTTGAGGTAGTCGAAAAAGTGCTTCAGCTTCAGGAAATCATAGAACCGTAGCGCCGGCTTGGCCCCCGCCGCTCGGGTGGTGGAGCGCAGGTCGGTGGCAAACAGCCCCTGGGCATACTGCGGATCGCGCAGCGAATAAGTGCCCATGAGCAGCCGGGTGCTGGTGTCCTGGGGCGGAGTGAGCTGGGCCGTGATGAGGCTGCGTTCGCTCTCGGCCTGCACAAATTCGGAGCTGACCAGCTGGCCCCGGTCGGTGAGCTGCTTGAGCTGGAGGCGGGTTTTGCGGCCGTTGGTCTGGCTCATCACGTACTCGGCGCGGCGGCTGGCGGCGTCGGCCACGAAGGTGAGCTGGGTGGGCAGCGGCTCGTAGATGGACGATAAATACTGCATCTGCCCGGTAGCTACATCAAGCAGCAGCGCTGTAATGTGCTGCTGGTCGTTGAGCAGCACGGTGGCGAACAGGCGGCCATCGAGGGCTTTCAGCTCCACAATTTCCCGGCTCAGGCGGGTTTCGTACTGCTGGGTTTTGACCTGGCCGAGGCGGCCGTTATAGGCCGCCACCCACAGCCGGCCGGCGGTGCTCTGCGACGAAAACAGGGCGTACACCGTGGTGCCTTCGGCGCACATGCGCGTGAATTCAAACTCCTGCGGCACTTCCACCACCGCCTCGTGGCGCAGGTGCAGCGCCTGGTCGTACTGCTGAAAAGCAAAAGTAGCTTTGTTGAACAGCGCCCGGTCGTGGCCCACGAGCAGGACCACGGTGCTGTCGGCGGGCAAGGGCTGCACGTGGACTTCGCTGCTGGACTGCTCCAGCGGCAGCTCGGTGCGGGCCGTTTGCTGGGGGGCGTCGGCCGGGGGCGGGAGGGCCGGCGCACGCCGTTGGGCGTGGACCCCCGTTGAACCGCCCAGGACGAGCAATAGCAGTAATAAAATAGAAAAATAGCGCATAGTGATATTCGTTTGCCGTAGGGCAACTGAAAATAACTATCTCAACGTACTCTTCCCACTAAATAGTTACACCGGGAACGTCCATTTTTGGGCTACTGTGCCGATTTAATGGGCACTCAGCGCCACAATAACATCGAATTCCTCGGGCCGCACGGGCAGCACCGATAGGCGCGACTGCCGCAGCAGGGCCAGCTCGCCCAGCCGCCCTTCGGCCTTGATCTGCGCCAGGCTCACCGGGCGGTCCAGGGGTTGCACCGGGCGCAGGCCCACGGCCACCCAGGGCGAGCCGGCTTCGGCCGTGGTGTCGGGCGCGGCCAGGGCGGCCACTTCGGCGATGCCCACCACGGCTTTCTCGCTCACGCTGTGGTAAAACAGCACCAGGTCGCCGGGTTGCATCAGGTTGAGGTTGTTGCGGGCCTGGTAGTTGCGCACGCCGGTCCAGGCCGTGCCGTCTTCCAGCACGAACGTGGCCCAGGAGTAGGCTTCGGGTTCCGATTTAACAAGCCAGTGTTTCATTGCAGAAAGTGAGTGAAGCAGGGGCAAGCGGACAAATAGGGCACCGGCCCGGCGCGCCCCCGCTGCAAAGAACGCCCCCGCGAACCGCTCGCGGGGGCATAGCGCTATTTATATTTTTCCGGCGGGCTCAATTACAGACTAAAGCCCATGTCGAAGCTCACGATATTGGCCGTGAGGTCGGTGCTGCGCTCGTAGTGAGCGTAGCGCAGATCGATGGATTTGAACCGCATGATGTGCGGCCGGCCCAGGCCGTCGTGCCCCGGCACGTGGAACCGGCCGATGCCGTACACCGGCGAGTAGCGCACGCCCAGGCCCACTTTCTGCGCCGTAAAGCCCGACAGATCGTAGTCCGACGTGTAGTATTCATCGGCCACCGAGTGCGCCAGGTAGGGCGCGAAGTAGCGCGAGGCCGTCTGCTGATGGTAGCGGTAGAAGGGATAGACGACGAAAAACTGCGTCACTTTCACCGGCAGCTCCACCTCGAAGGTGTGGGCCTGAATGCCGAAGTTGTCGTTGTAAAAACGGTAATAGCTCCGGATCTGGACCAGGTCCGAAGCGTAGTAGCTCACCCGCAGGCCCACCGGATACTTGAAGCGCGCGCCGGGGAGCTTCTCCTGCATCGGGGCTGAGGGCGCCACCGGCGCAAAGCCGCTGCCCACGGCCAGCACCGGGTTGGGCGTGGTGTTGTCGTAGAAATAAACCCGGTGAAACGGCGTGCTCAGCAAGCCGTTCTGCTCCACCAACTCGGTGCTGACGGCCACCTGCAAACGCTTGGAAATCACCTGCGAGTAAGTCGCGCTGAAATTATAGCTCTGGCGGCTGGCGGTGCCGTACTCCGATTTTTTGCCCCGGCCGGTGCCGCCGCTCACGTAGGTATCGCGCAGCTCAATCGGATTAATGAGCGTGACCTGGTCCAGAAAAATCTGTCCGGTCAGGCCCAATTGGCGGTTGCCGTCCTTCGAGGTTTTGGCAAAGGAGGCCGACATATTAAAAGAAACATAGTCATATTCCTTCGAAACCCCCGCGCCCACGCCCCAGAGCGTGCCCTGGGCTTTCTGCTCGCGGGTGTAGCCGAAGTCGCCGTGTACGCGCACGTCGTGGCTTGAGGGGGTGGAGAGCACGAAGTCGATCCGGTCGGTGGAGGCCGAGGCGTAGAAGTCGGCCCCGATGTTGGCCGTGAGCCGGCTCACCGTGTCGAGCGGAATGTTGACGATGATGCTCGGCGTCACGTCCGTCAGGTGCTCGGTGCCGCGGCCCCCTTCCACGGCGCCGTGAGTGCCTTCCTGCTGATAGTAGCTGCCCACGATGTCAACGGTCGCCTCATCGGCGGCGCGGTGGACGGGCGCGCCCGTCGGGGCGGCGTAGTCGTCTACGCGGTTGGGATTGGAGTTGAGGGGCGAGCCGCCGGACTGGGTTTGCGCCAGGGCCGGAAGGGAGAGCAGCACTGCCGCCGTGAGGACGAGGAAATTTTTGGTCACCAGAGAAGACGTTGTCATGATTAATTACAGCCGCAGCCGCCGCCTACTTTACCGCCGTTGGCGCCACCTGCGCCTTCGCGGTAGCTCTCGAAGTTGGTTTCGGGCGATTCCACGATCCGTCCGCTCAGCTTCATGTCCTCGTCGTTGAGGTAGATTTTCTGGTAAGCTTTCACCGACACGCAGCCGGGCAGCGCCGCCCCCAGGGGCAGCAGCAGCAGCCCCAGCAGCAGGCGGGAATGGGCGTAAAAAAAGGAGTTCTTCATAACCTTCAGCACAAGCAATCAGGGTTGGGTGGCGGTAGCGCCGTGATAATAATTTAATTTCATCCCCCGCGACACGAGCGTGCGGTTGTCGTCGGTAATCAGGGTGCAGTCCACGCCTTTCAGTCCGTTGATGAAGGCCAGTCCGGCCTCCGGACCTTTCACGAAGACGATATCATCCAGACCGTCGGCCAGCTCCACATCGCGGCAAATGATGGTCACCGAGCGCAGCCCCACCGACGGGTAGCCGGTGTGCGGATTGATAATATGGCCGTAAACCTGGCCGCCAACCGTGAAAAACTGTTCGTAGTTGCCGGCCGTTACCACAGCCATATCGGTCACGTCGATCCAGGCGGCCACGGTGCGTGGGTGGTCGGGGTCGCCGATGGCCACGCGCCAGAGCGAGCCGTCGGCCTGCCGGCCCCAGCAGTAGATGTCGCCCGAGCCATTCAGCAGCCCGCCTTTGATGCCCATATCCTCCAGCACCTGCTTGGCCCGGCGGATGCCGTAGCCCTGCAGAATACCCGCCATATTGATGCGCATGCCCTTTTCGGGCAGGAAAACGGTGTGCCGGGCGGCATCAAGCTTGATCTTCTGCCAGCCAATCCGCTGCACCGACTGCCGCACCCGCGCCGAATCGGGCAGGCTGGGGTGGGGCTGGCGGTCGAACTTGTAGAGCTTGTCGGCGCTGGCGAAGGTAATGTCGAAGGCGCCGTCGCTGAGCTTCGAAAGGTGCAGCGTGCGGTTGAGCAGCTCGAAGGTTTCGGGCGAAACGGCCACCGGCCGCACGCCCGCCAGGCGGTTGATGCGCACGACTTCGGAAGTGGAATCCCAGAACGACATGAGGCGGTCGATGCGCCGCACTTCGCCCAGGCCCGCCCGCAGCGCCCGCGCCCCGGTCGAGTCGTCGGGCGCCACCACGGTGAAGGTGAAGTGCGAGCCCATGAGGTGTTCGCTGCGCGTGAAGGTGTGCCGGCCCGGCCCGGCCGCCTGCGCCCGCGCCGCCCGCCCGCCGAAGCCAAGCAGAATCAGCAGCGCCCAAATGCCCGGTCCGGCCTTCCAGTTCATTTCCCTCACTTTTAAAAGCCCGAAAGCCGCGCTCTTTACTGCAACAATCGCCCTTCCCAATCCGCTAGAGCGTGGGCACTACTTTTTTCAAATAAGCCTCGAAGGCCGCCGGGCCGCCGGCGATAAACCCGGTTTTGGCCAAGATTTTCCCTTCGGGCGAAATAATAACGGCCAGCGGAAAATCGCCCTCGTGGTTGAGCTGGGCGGCGGCGGCTTCGTTGAGCTTGAGCTGCGCGGCAGTGGGCTGGTTACGCTTCTGACGCGGAAAATCGAAGTGCGCAAGCACCAGCCGGTCTTTGGCGTAGGCCGAAAATTCTGGTTTGGAGAAAACCTCCTGCTCGTACATGATGCAGGGCTTGCACCAGTCGGAGCCCGAAAAAACGGCCACAACGGGCCGGTGGGTCGCCCTGGCCTGCGCCTGGGCCGCGCCCAGATCCGTCAGCCAGCCGGTGGCTGGGGCCGTCGGAACAAGCTGGGGCGCCGAGGTCAGCGGCGAAGCCGGCTGCGGAGCTTGCTGCGCCCGCGCCGCGCCCGCGCCAAGCATTACAATACCGGTAATCAAGGCCCGCACAGAACCCCGGAAAGTTGCGAATAACATAAGTCAGCAAGGATAAAACGGCGCGCTTTCCGCAGTCGGCCGGCGCTCGCCGGTGGCTGTTTAGCACTCAGAAACTACCCTTCTGGATTATTAAAGCAAAAAGGAAGTTTCTCTCATAAAGCTCTAATTATTAAATGAAAATACGATGAACGGCCGCCCGGCTAAGGTCGGCGGCGCAGCTTCAACACTTGTTTTTCGAGGGAGATAATTTCCAGGGTGTAATCGTGTTCCTGCCCGGCGGTGAGGTGGATGCGCAGGCGGGTGGGGCCTTTGGCAGTCCAGGTGCCGGGCCGGCCGGTCAGGCCATCGGTGGGCGCGAGGTCGAACTGCTCGAAACGCCCGTAGGACTTGATGGCGAACCCGGTGCGGCCCCGGGCGGGCGGAAATTTGTGGGTGTTGGGCCGGAAGACCAGGGTGTCGCCGGTATTTTCCTCCTGTGAGCTGAGCCAGGTACCTTCGAGCTGTTGGGGGGAGGGCGCCTCGGTCGTCGTGCGCTGTGGCTGGCAGCCGGCAGTCAGGAGCGCGAGGGACAGCAGGCGGGTGATGAAGGACGGCATGAGCAGGGGACTTTGCTGAGTGGCGAAGGGTGGAAAGGTAGGACGAATCGGGCTGGTGGGGTTTTTTGGTGGCGCCGGCGGGCGGGCGATGGGCCGGGGCAAGCACCCGTCGGCGTTACCTTCGGCCTCCCCAAACCCCTTGCCCGTGGATAATCGCGACCTGATCCGAGCCTTCAAGCTGGCCGCGCAGCTCATGGAGCTGCACGACGAAAACCCGTTTAAAATCCGCGCCATCGAAGGCACGGCCAACGCGCTCGACGCCCTGAACTTTCCCGTCGCGGAAGTGGAGCGCGCCGGCCTGCCCGATCGCACCGGCCTGAGTAAAACCGCCGCCGCCAAAGTCGCCGAGCTGCTCGATACGGGCACTTTCGCCGACTTGCAGCGCCTGCTCGAAATCACGCCGCCCGGCGTGGTCGAGCTGCTTGGTATCAAAGGCATCGGCCCCAAAAAAATCCGGAGCCTGTGGCGTGAGCTCGGGATCGAAACCGCCGAGCAGCTTCGCGAAGCCGCCGAGGAAGGCCGGGTGGCCAAGCTCAAAGGCTTCGGCCTGAAAACCCAGGAAGGCATTCTCGAATCGCTGGAGTTTGCCGGCCAGAGTAAGGGTAAGCTGCTGTACCCCCAGGCCGAAAAGCTGGCCGACGACCTCGCCCGGCAGCTGCGCGAAGCATTGAAAATTAGTCAGGTAGCCGTGGCGGGCGAAATTCGCCGGCGCCTCGAAACCGTGGACACGGTGAACCTGGTAGCGGCCACCGACCAGCCGGCGCACGCCCACGCAGTGCTCAACAACCTGCCCGGCCTCACGGCCGATCCGCGCCGCTCGGGGCCGTTTGCGTGGCGGGGCACGGCCACTGAATCGGGCGTGCGGGTGGAAGTGTTGCTGACTGCCGCCGAGGATTTTGCCGCGGAATTATTCCTCAACTCCGCCGCCGAAAATCACCTGAGCGAGCAGCTGCCCACCGTGGGCTCGCCGTCGCTCAGCGCCCCGACTACGCTCCGGCAGTGGGCGCGCAGCGAGAAATTTCAGCAGGAAGAAGCGCTCTACGAACGGGCGGGCCTGCAATTTATCGTGCCCGAGCTGCGCGAAGGACTGGGTGAAATTGCCCTGGCCGCCGAAAAAAAGCTTCCCCGCCTGCTCGAAGACGGCGACCTGCGTGGCTCCCTGCACAACCACAGTATTTATTCGGACGGCAACCACACGCTGCGCGAAATGGCCATCTGGCTACGCGACCACGGCTATGAGTACCTTGGCATCTGCGACCACAGCCAGGCCGCCCACTACGCCAACGGCCTCAACGTGGAGCGGGTCCGCCAGCAGCAACAGGAAATCGATCTTCTCAATGTCGAGCTGGCGCCGTTCCGCATCTTCAAAGGCATCGAAAGCGACATTCTTAGCGACGGTTCGCTCGATTACGCGCCCGATGTGCTGGCCAGCTTCGACTTCATCGTGGCCTCCATCCATTCCAACCTGAAAATGGACGAGCGCAAGGCCACCGACCGGCTGTTGCGCGCCATCGAAAACCCGTATTGCACCATGCTGGGCCACCCCACCGGCCGCCTCCTGTTGCGCCGTCAGGGCTATCCTATTGATTACAAGGCTGTAATTGATGCCTGTGCCAAACACCAGGTCATGATCGAAATCAACGCCAACCCCTGGCGCCTCGACCTCGACTGGCGCTGGGTCCGCTACGCGCTCGATCAGGGCGTGATGCTCAGCATCAATCCCGACGCCCACCACACCGACGGCTACGCCGACATGCGCTACGGGGTGCTCATGGGTCGCAAGGGCTTGCTGACGAAGGAGATGACGTTCAATTCGAAGTCGGGAGCCGAAGCCGCCGCCTACTTCGCAGCGCGCAAAGCGACCATCAAGCCGCCGCTGGAATACAAGAAATCCCTGTTCGGGTAGGGCCGCGCGGATCGCTGACCAGACGTTCATGAAAATCCTCGTTCTCCGCTTTTCGTCCATCGGCGACATCGTGCTGACCACGCCCGTACTGCGGGCGCTGGCCCAGCAGGTGCCGGACGCGGTGGTGCATTTCGCCACCAAGCCCGCCTACCGCAGCCTGCTCGAAGCCAACCCCTACGTGCGCAAAGTCCATTGTCTGACTGGTAGCCTGGACGAGCTGGTGCGGACCTTGCAAGCGGAACAGTTCGACTACATCATCGACCTGCACAATAACTTACGTACCCGCCTGCTCAAGCTGCGGCTGGGTGTACCGGCCAGCAGCTTCGACAAGCTCAACTGGCAGAAATGGCTGCTGGTTAATTGCAAGATTGACCTTTTGCCGCGCGTTCACATCGTGGATCGCTACCTGGCCGCCGCCGCGCCGCTGGGCGTGAAAAACGACGGCCGGGGGCTGGATTATTTCATTCCCGAAAGTCAGGAAGTGGACCTGGCTACGCTGCCCGCCCCGTTTCGGCGGGGCTACGCGGCCGTGGCCATCGGCGCGCAGCACGCGACCAAGCGCCTGCCCGTCGATAAGCTCATTGAGCTGTGCGCCCGGCTGGCCCGGCCCATCGTGCTGCTCGGCGGGCCGGAGGATGAGAGCATTGCCCACATCATCGAGCAGGCTTTTGCCGGGAATGCGGCCGCGCCGCCCCCGGCCACCGTTCCCGACAGTCCCTATTATTTCCCAACGGGCAATCAGTCAACGTCTTCAGTGCTGATCGTCAACGGCTGCGGGCGTTATTCCCTGCACCAATCGGCCTCGCTGCTGCGGCAGGCGCAGCTCGTCGTCAGCCACGATACGGGCCTGATGCACATCGCCGCCGCCTTCGGCCGGCCGATTTTCAGCGTCTGGGGCAACACCGTGCCGGCCTTCGGCATGTACCCGTACAAAACGGAGTTTCGGGTGCTGGAAGTCCCAGCCCTGAGCTGCCGCCCGTGCTCCAAAATCGGGTTTGATAAATGCCCGCAAGGTCATTTCAAGTGCATGCGCGAGCAAACTCTGGATCTGAATCTGCCGCCCGCCCGCGACGGCCGCTGATGGTTGGGGCGGCTTGGGTAGCGTTCATTAACCAGATGACTACAGGCACTCAGCTACAAAAATCATCTTCAGTCACAATTGATAGAAGTCGTTCCTCATTTAAGCCCGTCATGCACTACAAATGTTGGTTCGGAAAGGTCTGTATAGAGGGATTCCGCACTGACTTTACTCAATCACCGCAAACCCGCAGTAGCTGTGTAGCGCCGCCGGCAGGCGAATGCCTTCCGGCGTCTGGTTGTTCTCCAGCAGCGCGGCTACGATGCGGGGCAGGGCCAGGGCCGAACCGTTGAGGGTGTGCAGTAATTGCATTTTGCCGCCCTCCGCCCGGTAGCGGCACTTGAGGCGATTGGCCTGGAAGGTCTCGAAGTTCGACACCGAGCTGACTTCCAGCCAGCGGCCTTGGGCGGCGCTCCACACTTCCAGATCGTAGGTGAGGGCGCTGGCGAAGCTCATATCGCCGCCGCAGAGGCGCAGCACGCGGTAGGGGAGGTCCAGCTTTTGCAGCAGGTTCTCGACGTGCGCCAGCATGGCTTCCAGGGCGGGATAGCTCTGGTCGGGTTCCGTGATTTGCACAATTTCGATTTTGTCGAACTGGTGCAGCCGGTTCAGCCCGCGCACGTCGGCGCCCCAGGACCCTGCTTCGCGGCGGAAGCAGGGCGTGTAGCCGGCCATGCGCACGGGTAGCTTTTCGGCGGGAATAATCTCGTCGCGGTAGAGATTAGTCAACGGCACTTCGGCCGTGGGAATGAGGTAAAGGTCATCCTTGGCGTCGTGGTACATCTGGCCGTCCTTATCGGGGAGCTGGCCGGTGCCGTAGGCGCTGGCCTCGTTCACCAGGATCGGCGGCTGCATCTCGGCGTAGCCGGCCGCCCGCGCTTCATCCAGAAAGAAGTTGATGAGGCCACGCTGGAGTCGGGCACCCTGGTTTTTATAAACCGGAAAGCCGGCGCCGGTAATCTTATTGCCCAGCTCAAAATCAATGATATCGTACTTCTTAATCAGCTCCCAGTGGGGCTGGGCGCCGGAGCCGAGCTCGGGTTTGGCGCCGTACTCGCGCACTATCTCGTTGTCGGCGGGCTGACGGCCGGCGGGGACGCTAGCGTGGGGCAGATTGGGGAGTTTGTAGAGTAGCTGTTTCTGCTCTTCCTCCACCCGAATCAGCTCGCCGCTGGCGGCCTGGGTGTGCTGCTTGAGCTCGCTGGTGCGGATTTTTAGGGTCTCGACTCCGGCTTTGTCCCCGGCTTTCATCAGGCCGCCGATCTGTCGGGCTAGCTCGTTGGCTTCAGCCTGGGCGGCGTCGTGACTGGTCTGGAGCTGGCGGCGGCGCTGGTCGAGGTCGAGAATGGCGGCCACGTCGGCCGGGCCAGTGGGGTAGTTTTTTTTGGTCAGACCGGCCAGCACAAGGTCGGTCTGGTCGCGGAGAACGGAAATTTGCAGCATAGGACGAAAATGGAATGCGCCCAAAGGTCGCAAGTAAAACGGAGAGGTCATTTTTTTTCGCGACCAGATCGAAAAGAATGCAATCTGGCGGGCATCCGATTTGGCAGTTCGCCCGTAATGCGCTAACATTGCGCTAGCAACCGGCCGCCGTGGCTGGGTCGGCAGGCCCCAGTGCCCGCCCCCGGTCCAGCTTTTGTCACCTCCCCAGCGGCCCTTTCTGCACCATCTTTCCTGCTTATTCATTGCGCGCCGCGCGCTGCTATTTTGTAGCCCGCGTCCCCTGCCAATGCTATTCTGCGGCCCTGCCGCTTTCGTGTCTTCGCTGGTTTCCCAGGCTCCCAGCGGGTCTGTGTGCGCCGCCCGCCCCTCGTTTTAAGCCGACTGTTCTCCCCTTATTCCCTTTATGCACACTATTAACGAGTTGAAGGACCGCCTGTTGTCCGACCTCAAAGAAATTGCCGAGAACCTGAATGTGGGTAACTTTAAGCGGCTCAGCAAGCAGGATCTGATTTATAAAATCCTTGATCAGCAAGCTGTTACGCCGGGTTCTGCCGCGCCCGCCGCTCCGGTTCCATCGCCAGCCGCGGTCGTTGTGGCGCCTGCTCCCGTAGTGGTGGCGGCTGCGCCCGCTGCCGCGACGCGCAACCCGGTAAAAAACGCGGGTCGGCGCCCCGCACCCAGCACCGCCGAGCAGCCTTTTTCGGATGTGGCGCCGCCCGCCGTTAAGGCGCCGGCCCAGCGCCCGCCGCGCGAGCCGCGCCGGGAAGTGGCCCTGGCCGTAGCGCCCCCCGCGCCCAGCGTCGAAATACTGGACTCTATCGAAGGACTGGCCCTGGTGCCGGCCGGCGAGGCAACCGGCGCGGCCCTGGCCAACGAGCCCGCCGCTGAAGTGCCGAGCCCCGAATTTACTCCCGCTGCCGACCAAGCCGATAATGCCGGCCGGCCCGAGCGCCGGGAGCGCCGCGAGCGCGTAGACCGCGCCGGCCGCCCCATCACGGAGCAGCGCGCCGCCGAAATGGCCGCTGAAAAAGTAGCCGCCGAAGTGGCCGCCGCCGAAGCCGCCGCTGCCGTGCCCGCCGAAAATGGCGCCGACAACCGCGATTCCAACCCCGATAACCGCCGTCGGGAACCCGGCGGTAACGCTTTTGGCGACCGCCGTGAGAACCGCGCCGACCGCTTCGAGCGCGACAACCGCGAAGGGCGCGACGCCCGCGATCAGCAGCGCCCCGCCCGGCAGGACCAGGGCCGCGACAAACGCGACAACCGTGAACCCCGCAACGACCAGCCCCGGGAAAACCGCGAGCCCCGGCAGGATCAGCCCCGCAACGATCAGCCGCGGAATGATCAGCCCCGCAACGACCAGGAGCGCCCCGAGCGCGACGCCGGCCGCGACCAGCAGCGCCGCGACGACCGCTTTGCCCAGCGCGATCAGCAGCGCCAGCAGCGCGCCCAGAACCCCGATGGCTCGCCCCGCGCCGACCAGCAGCCCGCCCGCGAGCCCCAGCGCCCGGCCCGGCAGGATCTCGATCTGGTGGTGCCTGGCGGCGGCACGTTTGAGCTCATGCCCGACGGCGGCTACGGTTTCCTGCGTTCGCCTTATTACAACTACCTGGCCTCGCCGGACGATATTTACGTGTCGCCCCAGCAGGTGAAGCAGTTCGCCATGAAGCCCGGCGACACGGTGGTCTGTACCCTGCGCCCGCCCCGCGAAGGCGAGAAATACTTCGCCCTGGTAGGCGTGGACAGCATGAACGGTCGGACCGTGGAGGAAGTCCGCGACCGGGTGCCATTCAGCCACCTCACCCCGCTTTTCGCCGATCAGCGGATGAAGCTGAGCACCAAGTCCAGCCAGATCAGCACCCGTGTGCTGGATCTGTTTGCGCCCATCGGCAAGGGCCAGCGGGGCCTGATCGTGGCCCAGCCTAAGACTGGTAAAACCGTTCTTCTCCAGGAAGTTGCTAATGCTATTTCCG
>JAYWCH010000389.1:0-3657 GCA_043780755.1 Hymenobacter sp. | reverse complement strand
CGTCAGCCCGGTTGCCGGGAAACCAGGGGCCGGGACCACGGCCGGGAGAAATTCGGAATGCGACACCATGCGAAAGAATTACTGCAAAATTACGCCCCGCGCCGGCAACCCCGGTTCACTCCTGATTTTCTGCGTCCTGGCCGAGCACGAGCGCAACGTGCTCGGCCAGGACGCCGGGTTGCAATTGGCGCGGGCGCGGGGCCGGCAAGGCGGCCGACCCCCGGGCTTGGCCCTGCGCTACCAAAAAATCGCACCCGCCGTCAAGGAACCCTACGAGTCCGGCCAGTAATCCACCCGCGAGCTGATGGCCTATTTCCAAATTGACCCCTGCTGCACGCTCTACAAAATCCTGCGCTTCGCCAGCTGCCAGATTAACTCAACGTCCACAGTGCTTGCCGCCAAGGCCTTGCTGTAATTTTTGTCCTATTTTTAACACAACTTCACTTGATAAAATTCTGCGAGTGGGCACCCCCACACCTGACTGGTGAGCTATTCCAAGGAAGTAGCAGATGCGATATTTGTACCAAGCGTCTAACCAAGCTCAATGCTAAGGATACACAGACCGCCCCACCTCTCAATTAATTGTCGTACAAATAAGTATAAAACTGACTCGATTATATACTTATTTCTGCTTGACTCGCCGCTGCACATGGTTTGCGCCCTAATCCAGGATTACTTAGAGTAACAGCATGTTGAACACCAGAATGACTCAACTATCTGGAATCGGGCAATTGCAGGGACGGAAGATGATGGTAGGAAGCGTGACGGCTCACCGCGATTTCTCCTCGCGCCAGCTGAACAAAGGCTCGTAGCCCAGCACCCGACGGGCTTTGTCAATGGAAAGCAGCGTTTCATTTTCCACCAGCTCCTTTTTCACGGGCACGCCGGGAAACACGCTGGCCATGAGCTCAGCCGAAGATTTCGACATCACCGTATCAGCATTGGCGATAATGAAGGCGTGCATGCCGGTGATCGGCAACTCCACGGCTTTGCGGATGGCCTGGGCGCCGTCGCGGGCGTCGATGTAACCCCACATATTCCACTTACGCTCCTCGGGATCGGCGTCGTAGGCCGGAAATTTAGCGTAATCGGCGGGTTCCATCACATTGGAAAAGCGCAGGCCGATGAGCTTGAGCGCCGGCGTCTGGTAGCAAAACTGTCGGGCCATTTCCTCCATCAGCACCTTGGCCAGGGCGTAGGCGCTCTTAGCCCGCAGCGGGTAGTCCTCGTCCACGGGCGCGTAGGGCGCAGCCTCGTCGAAGGGTTCGCCCAGCGTGGTTTCGCTCGAAGCCCAGATCACGTTGTGGATGCCCAGGCGCCGCGCCACCTCAAACACGTTGAACGTGCCCATGATGTTATTTTGGAACAACTGCGCGTCGGGGTACTGCCTCGGAGTGGGGATGGCCGCCAGGTGCACGATGGCGTCGAAAGCGTGCGGGGCCACGCCGGCGTGGATTTCCATCCCCACCGATGAAAAGGCGTCGAGCGTCTGCCCAAAATCAGCCAGGTCGGCAATGATGTGCGGAATACCTTTGGCGGGTGCTACGGTATCGACCACAAATACGTCGTAGCCGTGCGCGAGCAGGTCGGCCACGCAGACCTTGCCCAGTTTACCGGTACCGCCGGTGACCAGTACGCGCTTAGAAGTAGATTGCTTGGAGGATGATTGCATGAGACAGGAGCTGGACGCACGCGACAAAGGCCACGCGGCCCGCCCGACGCGTCCGGGGTTTCCCATAGTACGGCGCGATGAGGCGCCTCGCCGTAAGTCTCGCGCAAGGCTGACTCAACAAACCGGATATTCGGTCTGGGGAACCAAATAAATGCCGGCGAACCATTGGCTCCCGGCCCAAAATCAATTATCAGATGGAATTATACTCGACGTTTTCCCTGCTGCTGGTGGTGGCAGCGTTTTTTTCTTATATCAACCACCGCTACCTGCGCCTGCCACCCACCATCGGCCTGATGGCCCTGACAATGCTCTCGTCGCTGGTGCTGGTGGGGTTGGGGCGGCTGGGCGTACCCATGGTGCTGCGGGTGGTGGAAGTGGTTCGAACCATCGACTTCCACACCGTGCTGATGCAGTACATGCTGAGCTTTCTACTTTTTGCCGGGGCTATGCAGCTCGATACGCCCAGCCTCGGCCGGCAGCGGGTACCGGTGCTGCTGCTAGCCACGCTGGGCACACTGATTTCAACCGTCATGGTGGCCTGCGGCCTGTACCTGATCCTGCCGCTGTTCCGCCTGCCCCTCGATTTTATCTACTGCCTGCTGTTTGGGAGTTTGATTTCGCCCACTGATCCGGTGGCCGTACTGGGCATTCTTACCAAAGCCGGCCTGCCCCGGGAGCTGGAAACGGAGATCGTGGGCGAGTCCTTATTCAACGACGGAGTGGGCGTGGTGCTGTTCGCCACGGTGCTCTCGGTGGCCGCGAGCGGGACCACCGCCTTCGACCCTACTCAGATCCTGAGCTTGTTGCTGCGCGAAGCCGTGGGCGGGCTGGTGCTGGGAGCGGGACTGGGTTACGCGGGCTTCCGCCTGCTGCGCAATGTTGATAATTACCGTGTGGAGGTGCTGCTCACCCTGGCCCTGGTCATGGGCGGCTCGGCGCTGGCGGCGCAGTTACACACGTCGGGGCCGCTGGCAATGGTGGTGGCCGGCCTGATTGTAGGCAGCCAGCAGGGCCGCCAGGCCATGTCGGCCGAGACGGAAGAATACGTTGACAAGTTCTGGGAGCTGATCGATACGGTTCTCAACGCCCTGCTCTTTGTGCTGATGGGGCTCGAGGTGCTGGTGCTTCGCATCAGCGGACGGTACGTGGCGGCGGGACTGACCGTGGTGGTGCTGGTGCTGGTGGCGCGCCTCGTATCGGTCAGTATTCCGCTTAGTTTTTTGCGGCGACGGCGCGCTTTTTCCGAGTTCAGCCTGGCCATGCTTACCTGGGGCGGACTGCGCGGGGGAATCTCGGTGGCCCTGGCCCTGAGCCTGCCGCCCACCATGCCGCGCGAGCTGCTGGTGGGCATCACCTACGTGGTGGTGGTGTGGTCCATTCTGGGTCAGGGGCTGACGGTCGGGC
This sequence comes from Hymenobacter sp., assembly GCA_043780755.1. Taxonomy (GTDB): domain Bacteria; phylum Bacteroidota; class Bacteroidia; order Cytophagales; family Hymenobacteraceae; genus Hymenobacter. The sequence goes on along the minus strand of JAYWCH010000389.1, from coordinate 581 downwards.
CGCTGGCTACGCGCCTGCAACGCGGCCTGAGCCGGCCGCCCGCTGATTAAGGTTGTTAACTGATGTCACGCAACAAACTGCTGAGGATGCCGGAAAGCAGCTTAAGTCAGGTCAGAAACTGTCGTTGCCAGGCTGTTCAGACAGTTTGGTGCGTGACACCAGTTAACAGCACTCCTTAGCGAAGTACCACACGCTTGGTTAAGGTCGTCGGGCCGACGTACAGGCGTAGGGTGTAGACGCCCTCGGCCAACCCGGCGGTTTCCACCGTGAGGATTCCCCCGTCGGCGGGCAGGGCGGCCGATTGCTGCCGAACCACCTGCCCGAGGGTGTTCAGCAGTTCGCCCTGGAACTGTGCAGTCCCGGCAACGGCCGGGACCAACACCGTGAAGCGGGCGGTCGCCGGGTTGGGAAAGAGGATGATTTCATTGGTGCTCAGAGCCAGACTGGTGTTCCGGGCGATCTGCGGACTAACCGGTGAATGGGGAGAGCATCAAAAAGTGTGGGGCAATAGGGTTAGGCGGCCATCTGCATCGGTCCTGCTGGCACTGACCGGAAGCCGGGATAATGTTGCCGAAAACAGT
>JAYWCH010000388.1:0-34034 GCA_043780755.1 Hymenobacter sp. | reverse complement strand
TTTCTGAAGCCGGCCCTGTTCATCCGGGGCGGCAGCTCTGACTACATTACGACCGAGGATAAGCTGCACCTGATTCCGGCGCTGTTTCCCAACTCGGAGGTGGCCACCGTCCTCGACGCCGGCCACTGGGTCCACGCCGAGAAGCCGGAGGAAGTCTTCGGGCTGGTGCGGGCGTTCGCCCTGGCGTAGATCGGCCCGGGCCGTCTCAATCCGTTTTCCCATTCTTCTTTCCTTCGGCTTGAATACCTTATACCTCCTCCCCACGCCCCTGGCCGACGATACGGCCCCGCAGGTGCTGCCCCCGCAGGTGGTGGCCGCCGTGGCCGCCCTCCCCTATTTTCTGGTGGAGAACGCCCGCACGGCCCGCCGCTTCGTAAAAAGCGTGGCCCCGCAGCGCGTGATTGAAGATATCCGCTTCACTGTCATCGACAAAGACAGCACCGATGCCGAGGTGCGCGCCGCCCTAGTGCCGTTGGTGCAGGAAGGCGTGGATGGCGGCATTCTGAGTGAAGCCGGCTGCCCCGGCATTGCCGATCCGGGGGCGGCGCTGGTGCGCGAAGCCCACCGGCTGGGCCTGCGCGTGGTGCCGCTGGTGGGACCGTCGTCGCTGCTGCTGGCGCTGATGGCCTCGGGGCTGAACGGGCAGCAATTTGCCTTCCACGGGTATTTGCCCATTGAGAAAGCCCCGCGCGTAGCGGCCATCAAAACACTGGAGCGCGAGGCCCAGCAACGGCAGCAGTCGCAGCTGTTTATTGAAACGCCCTACCGCAACGGCGCGCTGTTTGCTGACCTAGTGGCGCACCTGCAACCCGGCACGCGCCTGTGCGTGGCCGCCGATGTAACCGGCGCCGGGGAGTTCATCAAGACCCTGATCGTGGCCGACTGGCGCCGTCTGCCGGCCCCGGAGCTGCACAAGATTCCGACGGTATTCGTCCTTGGAAGCTAGCGGACAGACAGCCCGGCCCCGGCCTTGTTCACCCTCTTTACCAAGGACTTACAACTCGTATTTCAGCACCAGATGCTCCACGGCGGGGGGCGTATTGAAGTACGGACCCAGCAGCCGGCGCCACTCCACGAAGGCGGGCGAGCCGCGAAAGCCTTCGGTGTGATCGGCCAGGGTTTGCCAGCGCACGAGCAGCAAATATTTGCCGGGCGTTTCGAGGCCGTGGTGCAGCTGGTGGCCGATGTAGCCGTGCGCCTGACTGATCACCAGCTGGGCCAGTTCAAATTGCTGCTCAAACTCGGCTTCGGTGCCCGGTTTAATATCTAGCGAAGCGGCTTCTAAAATCATCTTGATTAGTATGTTAAAAGCGCCGCGCCATTGAATCGGCGCGGCGGCTGGCCGCCCGCCAACCGGGCCGCCACGTTGCTAAAGGTAGCCGGGGAAGCCGAATAGTGAGCCCGGGTTCCCCGGCGTTGGGCTTAGCTGGCCATGGCCAGCACCGTTTCGCCGTGCTGACTGACGTCGAGTCCGAGGGCTTCGTGGTGGACGTTCACCCGGATCGGAATCAGCAGATTAGTCAGCTTATAGAGCAGAAACGAGCCGCCGAAAGTGAACGCGGAGATGAACAGGAGCGCGGCAATGTGGTGCCAGAGCAGCGTGGGCGAACCAGTAATGAGGCCGCCCTGCTGGGCGAAAACGGCCGTGAGCAGCATCCCGACGATGCCGCCCACACCGTGGCAGGGAAAAACGTCGAGCGTATCGTCCAGTGTCGTACGGTTTTTTAGGGCCACGGCCCAGGCGCTGACGGCCGCCGCGCTGGCGCCAATAAACAGCGCCGGCCCGTAGCTGACGTAGCCCGCCGCCGGCGTAATAGCCACCAGCCCGACCACCGCGCCCACTGCCGCGCCTACCGCCGTGGGCCGCTGTCCGCGCACGGTTTCAATCAGTATCCAGGTAATCATGGCCGCCGCGGCAGCCAAATGAGTATTAAAGAATGACTGCACCGCCAGCGTATTGGCGCCCAGCGCCGAGCCCGCATTAAAACCAAACCAGCCGAACCACAATAAGCCCGTACCCAGCAGCACGAAGGGAATATTAACCGGAATATGCTGATGACCAGCTTTGTGCGACTCGCGCCGACCCAGCGCCATGGCGCCCGCCAGGGCCGCGAAACCCGCCGAGATGTGCACCACCGTACCCCCCGCAAAGTCCAGCACGCCCCACTTGGCCAGGAAGCCATCGGGGTGCCAGGTCCAGTGGGCCAGCGGGCAGTAGATGAGCAGGCTGAACAGGCTGATAAAGAGCAGGTAACCCCAGAACCGAATCCGCTCGGCCAGCGCGCCGCTGATGAGAGCGGGCGTGATGATGGCGAATTTCATCTGGTAAGCGGCGAACAGCAGCAGGGGCAGCGTGGGCGCCAGCCGCGGGTGCGGCGCCGTGCCCACGTGGTTGAACAGAAGAAACGTGAGCGGATTGCCGATCACGCCGCCGATGCTATCGCCGAAAGCCAGCGAAAAGCCCACCACGTACCACAGCACCGAAATGACGCCCAGGGCAATGAAGCTTTGCAGCATGGTGGAAATAACGCTGCGCTTGCTCACCATGCCGCCGTAAAAAAAGGCCAGCCCCGGCACCATCACCAGCACCAGCGCGGCCGAAGTGAGCATCCAGGCCAGATCGCCGGCAGCGAAAGCGTTGGGCTTGGCTTCCGGGTGATCCTGGGGCAGAAGGGCCGCCACGAGGGCCAGCACCAGAAATAAGCCCAGACAGGCGGCGGCGAGATACTGTTTGCGGTTCATCGGGGGTATTGATTTAGCAGTCATTAGACCACTAAAGTACATGTTTTTTGAATTACCCCCTATTTTTTAACAGTAAATGATCTTGTGAGTGGTCTTTTTATCAAAAAACACCTTCATTTTTATGCGCCCTTCCGAAGAATAGTTTTACAATCATTTTTTGATCATTCAGCTGGTTCCGGATGAAAACGACACTACTAACCCGCAACGTCCCATTTGTTAATACCATAAGAAGTTATTATATTACATAATAAAGTATTTCTTCACCTAACCCCCTCCTGACAATGCTTACTGCCAACACAAGTATTCGCAGCGAAATCGAGCGCACCAACGATGTCTTTGAATCCTATTTTGAGCAGGGTGATGCCGCCGCAATGGCCCGACTGTATACCAGCAATGGCGAACTACTCCCCACGGGAATGGAATCCATTCAGGGCACGAGCGGCATTCAGGCGTTTTGGCAGGGGGCGATGGACATGGGCATCAAGCAGCTGAAGCTGACTACCCGGGAAGTGGAGGAATTAGCCGATACGGCCATTGAGCTCGGCAACTATACCCTGTTGGGCGCGAATGCGCAGCCCGTGGACCAGGGCAAATACCTCGTGGTGTGGAAGGCGCAGCAGGGCCAGATGAAACTTCATCAGGATATCTGGAATAGCAGCTTGCCCGCCGCACCCACTACCTGACCCAACTAAAATCAGCCCGGCTGAGGACTGTTTAATCGGGCAGGTCGTCCTTTAGCGCGTTCTTGATGAACTGCTTTTCGTAGTGCCGGTTGCGGCGGTTCTTCTTGGCGTCGGCGCGCTTGCCCAGGCGCTTATCCACGACGATTTCGGCGAGCCGATTGAGATCGTCGAGGACTTTGAAGTCGTTGGGGGAGTTGCGCTTGGCCATGGCTTTTGGCTAGCTAACCAGAACAATCCCAAAAAGTTAGCCCGGCCAAAACCGAAATCCCTTACGCCAGCAGCTGGTACACGAACAGGGCAGCGACGTAAGCCAGGCCGGTCATGTACACGAACTGGCCGAGCGGCCATTTCCAGCTTTTGGTTTCGCGGTAAGTCACGGCCAGCGTGCTCATGCACTGCATGGCGAACACATAGAAGATCAGCAGCGAGAACGACCGCGCCGGGGTAAAGAAGGGCTGCCCGTTGGCGTCTTTTTCGGCGCGCAGCTTTTGTTGGAGCGTGCCCATATCCGCATCCTGCCCCACGCTGTAGATGGTGGAAATAGTACCTACAAATACTTCCCGGGCCGCAAACGAAGTGAGCAGGGCAATGCCGATCTTCCAGTCGTAGCCCAACGGCCGGATGGCCGGCTCCATGGCGCGCCCGAAAGAGCCCGCGTAGGAGTTTTCGAGCCGGGCCGAGGCTACCTGCCGGTTGACTTCGGGCGCCGCCCAACCCTGGACGGCGGCCTGTCGGCGCACCTGCGCTTCGGCCGTGGCCTGCCGCTGGCCCGGGCCGTAGCTGGCCAGCACCCAAAGCAGCACCGAAATCGCGATGATGACCCGCCCCGCCTGCCACACAAAGGCCTGCACTTTCTGGTAAATGGTCAGGCCCACATTCTTCCAGCGCGGCCACTGGTAAACGGGGAATTCCATGATGAAATAGCTCCGCTCCCGCGCCTTGAGGACTTTCTTCAGCACCCAGGCGGAGCCCAGGGCCGAAAACAGCCCCAGCAGGTAGAGGCTCATCAGCGCCACTCCGCGCAGGTTGAACAGGCCGGCCACGGCGCGATCCGGCACCACCAGCGCCACGAGCACGGTGTAGACCGGAATGCGCGCCGAGCAGGACATGAGCGGCGTGACGAAGATGGTGATCATCCTATCCTTCCAGCTCTCAATTGTGCGGGCGCCCATGATGGCCGGCACGGCGCAGGCCAGCCCCGAAATCATGGGTACCACACTTTTGCCGCTCAGGCCAAAAGGCCGCATGAGCTTGTCCATCAGGAAGGTAACGCGGGCCATGTAGCCGGTTTCCTCCAGCACCGCCAGGAAGCCAAAGAGCAGGGCAATCTGCGGAATAAACACCAGCACCCCGCTCAGCCCGGCCAGCACGCCCTCGGTGAGCAGCCGCACCAGCGGCCCGTGAAAGTTGGCCTGAATGAGCGCGCTGAGCGCGGAAATGCTCTTGTCGATCCCGTCCATCGGGTACTTTGCCCAGGCAAAAATCGCCTGAAAGAGCATGAACAGAATGGCCATGAAAATCAGGTAGCCGCCCACGCGATGGGTCAGCACCTTATCAATGCGGTTGCTGATCGGCTCGCGGATTTCAGTACGCGTCACCGTCACGGTTTCGAGCAGAATTTCGTTGATGCGGGCGTAGCGGGCAATGGTTTCGGCCGCCTGCTGCGCCGTGGGATCGAACCCGTACTGCTGGGTTAGCTCCTGCAAATACACTTTTTCATCGGCTTTCAGAAACCCGATGTGGCGGAACTGCTGGGCGTAGTGCAGGGCCAGGTAGTCGTTGTGCAGGTTGAAGTAGTAGCGAATTTGGCGCACCAGCGGGAACAGCGCCTCATCGAGCGCCCAGAAGCGCACGGGCGGCGCGTCGAGCCGCTGCGCCATCACGATCTTGAGGGCCGCCACGCCGATGCCGTTGCGGGCATTCATGGGGATGATGGGCACGCCCAGCTCCCGGGCCAGCGCCGGCAGGTCGATGTGGACGCCGTGGCGCTCGGCCACGTCGATCATGTTGAGGGCCAGCACGGCGGGCAGGCCCAGGTCGCCGAGCTGGGTGAAGAGCAGCAGGCTGCGGCGCAGGTTGCTGGCGTCCACCGTCACGACCACAAAATCGGGGTAGCCGGGGGCGGCCCGGTCGTAGAGCATGTCGGTGATCACCTTCTCGTCCAGGCTCTTGGGGTAGAGCGAGTAGGTGCCGGGCAGGTCCACGATTTCGGCCCGCTGCCCGGGGGTGAGCTGCGCGAAGCCCGACTTGCGATCAACCGTTACCCCCGGAAAATTCCCTACCTTCTGGTTGAGCCCGGTGAGCTGATTGAATAAAGAGGTTTTGCCACTGTTAGGATTGCCAATCAGGGCAATGCGCAGCGGCTGTGTACTGGCGACCGGGCCAGTTTGTGCTACCGGCGCAGCCAGCAGCGCCGAATTATTCCCAGTTACCGCCATGCTTTGTGCGCTACTCTTTCAGCAAAATGGTCGCCGCCTCGCTGGCCCGCACCGAGAGCGTGTACTCCTGGTCGCCGAGCACGAGCATGAGCGGATCGCCCAGGGGCGCCCGGCCGCTGAGCCGTACCTGCACGCCCGGCACGCAACCCATGTCCAGGAGTTTGAGCGCCATTTCGGGGTCTTCCAGGCAGCAGATGGTGCCCGTTTCGCCCACCCGCAGATCCCGGGCCGAACGACGGACGGCAACCTCAGAAGCAACCAATTGCGGAGTACGATGAAAGAAAGACACGGGCGGGAGATGGGGGAAAGCTTATTTAGAAAGAATATAAACAAAGGTACACCGTCAAAAGCTTTCGGGCGCCGCCATTTTTTTCTCAACTATCCGGCGAAGGCGGTCTGGAACGGGCCGCCGCTGCCCGGGCCGGACCTGTCAATTATTTCCAATACCTTGCTGGTCCGAAATTTGCAATCTTATCTGCTTAATAGCGCTTCCTATGGATATCCGGCCCGTCATCATAGCATTATTCTTAGCCATTACTACCATTTCCGGCTGGGCGCAGCAGGTGCAGATCAAAGGAGTTATCATTGATAAAGAAACCAAGGAACCGCTCCCTTTTTCTTCGGTTGGGCTGAAAACGGAGCAAATTGGCGCCCTCAGCAACGAGCACGGCCTGTTCATCGTGCCCGCGCCCACCCAGAACGCGACCGATTCGCTCATCGTCGTGGCCCTGGGCTATGCCCGACGGGCGGTGCTGGTGCGGCGCGGCGTGGCCGTGCCCAACCTCACCATTGAAGTGCCCAAGCGGGCCGTAGAGCTGAGCAACGTCACGGTTAAGGCCGGCAAGATCAAGAACCTGGGCCTCGGCGCCCGCGCCAAAAACCCGGGGGAGGGCATGATTCAGGGGTTGCCGGGCAGCCAGTACGCATTTTTTGTCAAGAATCCCAAGAATAAGCGCCTGGGCAACGTGCGCACGGTGTCGTTCTACATCGGCGAAAACGGCTTTCCCCGCGAGCCCTTCCGCGTCCGGCTCTACAAGGCCGACGGCAATTACAACGCCCCCAACACCGATCTGCTCACCGAAAACGTGGTGGTTTCGGCGCCCCAGGGCGGCCAGTGGTACACGGTCGATCTGACCCCTTATAATATAGTCGCGCCGGAGGAAGGCTTTTTCGTGGCCATGGAATGGGTGGTGAGCGGCGATAAGTTCTTTGCCACCAACTTCATGGACGACTACACGCCCTACGGCCAGATCATGCGCCCGACTTTCGAATTTAAAGAAAGCCGCACCTGGCACTACTCCATTGGCAAGGGCTGGAGCCTGCTGACGCTGGCCAACAGCCAGGGCCTGCACTACAACGCCATGATCAAGGCCGAGGTCGATATGATCAAATAATCGCCCCACCGACCAGCGGTTCGCCTTCCGCCTAACTCCTGAACGGCAAGGCCCGAACGCAAACAACCGCCGCTGGCACAAGGCCGGCGGCGGTTGTCAGTTCAGACCGAACAGATATTCGGATCGCGATTACTTCGGCATCAACACGCTGTCGATGACGTGGATAACGCCGTTGCTCTGGATCACGTCGTAGGTCGAGATGGTCGAAACGCCGCCTTTCTCATCCTTGAGCACGATGTTCTCCGGGCCATTCATCATGGCCGTCAGGGTGCCGCCGCTCACCGTTTTGAGGGTTGCTTTGCCTTTGCCGGCTTTGATGGCCGACTTGATCTTGGCCGACGTCATGGTGCCGGCTACCACGTGGTAGGTCAGGATTTTGGTCAGCGTGGCTTTGTTTTCGGGCTTCACCAGGGTGCCTACCGTGCCGGCGGGCAGGGCGTTGAACGCCTCGTTGGTGGGGGCGAATACGGTGAAGGGTCCTTTGCTCTGGAGCGTCTCGACCAGGCCAGCGGCTTTCACAGCGGCCACCAGGGTGGTGTGATCTTTCGAATTCACGGCGTTGGCCACGATATTCTTGCTGGGGTACATGGCTTCGCCGCCCACCATTACGGTGCCGGCTGTCATTTTAGCCTGGGCCGAAGCCGTGGAAATGGCGGCGGCGCTCAACAGCGTGGCAATGGCGAGGGAAAAAAAGGTCTTTTTCATCAGAATAGTGAAATGTTTGGGTATTGAAGAATTGTGAACCACCTACGCGGTTGGTTCCAAAACCGGATTGCCCCAACCGTAAAGTTTTCCGGCCGGTGGGCGGCAGCGCCGTTGCCCCCGACAAAATACCCGGGACCAACGGCGCCCCCCGACCGGACAGAACCGGCTGAAACATTTGTCCAAGCTGAAACTTGGTGCTGTATGAGAATCTCTACCTTACTGGGCTTTCTGCTGATTGCAATTGTCAGCCGCGCGCAGAATCCCGGTACCGTGGCCGGCACCGTGCGCGACCGGGCCACGCAGGAAGTCCTGCCGGGCGTCAGCATCACGCTGGAAGGCACTACGTTTGGCACCGCCACCGATGCCGAAGGGCGCTACCGCCTCCCCGGCGTGCCGGCCGGCTCCTATAATCTGCGCGCCACTTTCGTGGGCTACGACCCCCTCATCCGCGCCAACATCAGCCTGAGCAGCGGCAACCTGAATACCCTCAACCTAGAGCTCAATACCTCCCCGCAGGCCCTGCAGGAAGTAACCGTGACGGCCAACCGCGCCATCCGCGTGGCTACGGCCGAGACACCACTCAGCGTGCAGCGCCTCACCACGGAGGAAATCAAGAGCAATCCCGGCGGCAACTTCGACATCTCGCGGGTGGTGCAAAGCCTGCCCGGCGTGGGCGGCGGGGGCAGCGGCGGCACGGCCGGCTTCCGCAACGACATCATCATCCGGGGCGGGGCGCCCAACGAGAATGTGTACTACCTCGACGGCATTGAGGTGCCGGTTATCAACCACTTCGCCACTCAGGGCAGCGCGGGCGGTCCGGCCGGTATTCTCAACGTCAGCTTCATTGAAGACGTGACGCTGAGCAGCTCGGCCTTCCACGCCCGCTACGACAACGCCCTGAGCTCGGTGCTGCAATTCCGGCAGCGCGATGGCAATGCCGAGCGCATTCAGGGCAACCTGCGGACGTCCGGCACCGAGATCGCCGCCACGCTGGAAGGCCCGCTGACGAAGAATACCACCTTCCTGGTTTCGGCCCGGCGCAGCTATTTACAGGTGTTATTCAAGCTGATTGACCTGCCCATTCGCCCGGATTTCTACGATTTTCAGTTTAAGACAACGACCAAAATCTCCCCCAAAACCACGCTCACCACGCTGGGGCTGGGCGCCATCGATCACTTCGAGATTGCGGCTCCCAAAAACAGCACGCCGGCCAAGGAATTCGTCCTGCGCTCGAATCCGACCAACGACCAGTGGAACTATACCCTGGGCCTGAACCTGCGCCGGCTGATCGAAAATGGCTTTATCAACGTGGCCCTCAGCCGCACGCAGCAATACAACGCAGCCGACCAGTTCGAGTATGGTTTCAAGGGCAACGAGGCGTACCGCAAGCTGGGCGCCCGCAGTCACGAAATCGAAAACAAGCTGCGGGCCGACGTGAACAAGCGCGTCGGGCGCTGGCAGTACAGCTACGGCTTGGTGGGCCAGGTCGTGCACTACGACAATAACTTAGTGAACCGCCTGCGCTCGGAAGTGCGCGACGCCAGCGGGGCGCTGGTTAGTCCGGCCGTCACCGTGCGGCTGCAGTCGGCGCTGGACTTCGTGCGCTACGGCGCGTTTGCGCAGGCCACGCGCACTTTCGGCGAGGAAAACCGCCTCACCCTCTCGGCCGGCGTCCGCACCGACGGCACCAGCGCCCTCATCGCGGGCGCCCGGCTCGACCGCACCCTCTCGCCCCGGGTGTCGCTGAGCTACGCCCTGCTCCCCACCCTGAACCTGAACGCCTCGGTGGGCCGCTACTACAAGATTCCGCCGAGCACCATCCTGGGCTTCCGCGACGAGGCCGGCAACCGCGTGAACGCCGACAACCGCTACATCCGGGCCGATCATTACGTGGCCGGGCTGGAACTGCTGCCGGGCATGAGCACGCGGCTCACGCTCGAAGGCTTTTATAAGAACTACGCCAACTACCCCGTGTCCGTCCGAGACGGCATCAGCCTGGCCAACCTGGGCGGCGATTTCAACGCCATCGGCAACGAGGCCGTGACCAGCACCGGCCGGGGCCACGCCTACGGCACCGAATTATTCTTCCAGCAGAAGCTCAGCGGCAAGGTTTTCGCCATTATTTCCCTCACCGCTTTCCGCTCCGAGTTCACCGGTCGGGACGGCGTTTACCGGCCCTCGGCCTGGGATACGCGCTTTCTGGGCTCGGCCCTGCTGGGCTACAAGCTGGGCCGGCAGTGGGAGCTGGGGGCCAAATACCGGGTCGGTGGCGGTTCGCCCTACACGCCCTATGACGAGGACGCCAGTCGCGCCAGCTACCAGGCCGTAGGCCACGGCATCCTCGATTACAGCCAACTCAACACCCGCCGCCTCCCCGCCTTCCAGCAGCTCGACCTGCGGCTGGACAAGAAGGTCAGCCTGCGCCGGTTCAGCTTTGATTTCTACATCGACGTGCAGAATGCCCTGCTCACGCCGCCTGTGGCGCCGCCCACCTACACCTTCGAGCGCACGGCCGACAACGCCGGCTACCTCACCACCGACGGCCAGGCCCTGCGCCCCGATGGCCGCAATGGCATTCCCGTTCTGCTCTCGGCGGGCGCGGCCATTGTGGTGCCCACCGTCGGCTTTATTGTAGAGTTTTAGGTCGAAAACTGATTTTCAGTCTTTGATTTTGCCCGGGGTAATCTTAATCGAAGCTGTTTAGCAGGTCAGAACGCCCGTACGCTCAAAGTTTATCATCCTTATATCTGGCGTCCGCTCACGAAGGAGGACAAACGTGCTGTAGGTGTGATTTTCCAAATGGTTTCATCGCTTCGGAAGAGTCGGGCCGCGCCGGACGAATGACTGCGTTGGCGGGATTGACAGGCAGACACCCCCACTGCCTTTGTCGTTGGCAGTCAGTCGTCAATCCATCCGCCGACGCCCACCGGCCGGATTCCGGGTGGGGCGGGGAGGAATCGGCCTGAAAAACAAAAACCTCATTTGCAGGTTGCAAATGAGGTTTTGGGTGGCAACAGTTGGAATCGAACCAACGACACCAGCATTTTCAGTGCTGTGCTCTACCAACTGAGCTATGTTGCCGTTTCCCGGCCGTAGCAAGCTGCTTCCGGGGCCACAAATGTACGAAAGCAAAACCACGACGCAAGAAACCGAGTAAAAAAAGTATTTAAATCCGTGAGCGGGGCGAAAAAGTATTCGGCATGCCGAGTATATTCGCAGTTGTAAAACTTTCCGTCTCCTTATCTTTACCCGCATGTTGGAGCACCTCATCTTTCTGCTGCTGTTGGTAGCAGCCTTCGGTTTTTTTGCGTGGCAGGTCCGGAAGATCCGGGCCAACGTGCTCGTCGGGCGCGAGCGCGACATGAGCGGCAACGCCGCCGAGCGGTTTCAAAAAACCGTGCTCGTCGCTTTCGGCCAGCAGAAGATGTTTAAGCGCCTCACCCCGGCCCTGTTGCACCTGATTGTGTACGTCGGTTTTCTGGTCATTAACATTGAAGTACTGGAAATCGTGGTCGATGGCCTCTTCGGCACCCACCGTTTCCTGAGCTTCCTCGGCCCGGTCTACAGCGTGCTGATGGCGACCAATGAAGTCCTCGGGGCGCTGGTCATTGTGGCCGTGGTCGCGTTCTGGTGGCGCCGCAACCGCAAGCCGCCGCTCCAGCGCTTCACCGGTCCCGAGCTGCGCGCCTGGCCGAAGATGGACGCCAACATCATCCTTTATGTGGAGGTGATTTTGATGGCGGCGCTGTTCACGATGAATACGTCGGACCTGCGCCTGCACCAGATGCGGGGCGAAACCCTGCCCGGCGCCTACCCCATCAGCAGCCTGCTCACCGGCCTGATGCCGACCACCGAAGCCGGCCTGCACCTGCTCGAGCGCATTGGCTGGTGGGCGCACATTACGGGTATTCTGCTGTTTTTGAACTACTTGCCGAGCTCCAAGCACTTCCACATCATCATGGCGTTCCCCAATGTGTGGTACTCGCGTCTGGTGCCGCAGGGACAATTCAGCAACGTGGAAAGCATCACCCACGAGGTGAAGGCCATGATGGATCCGAGCTACGTAGTGCCGCCCGCACCCACGGCGGCCGACGGCTCGGCGCTGCCGCCCGCGTCCTTCGGCGCCAAGGACGTGGATGATCTGCCGTGGACCAACCTGCTCAACGCCTACTCCTGCACCGAGTGTGGCCGCTGCACCTCGGTGTGCCCGGCCAACCTCACCGGCAAGCTGCTCTCGCCGCGCAAAATCATTATGGACACCCGCGACCGGATGGAGGAGAAGTACAACTCGCCCCTGATTTTCCGGCCCAACGTCTACGGTTCCGAAGCCAGGCACGAACCCATTACGGACCTCTCCAACGCGACGCTGCTGCGCGGCAAAGTGACGCCCGAGGAGCTCTGGGCCTGCACCACCTGTAACGCCTGCGTCGAAAGCTGCCCGGTCAACATCAACCCGCTGGAAAGCATTATCGAGATGCGCCGCTTCCTGGTGCTGGAAGAATCGGCCGCCCCGAACTCGCTCAACGTAATGTTCTCCAACATCGAAAACAATGGCGCGCCCTGGGCCTTTTCGCCTTCGGACCGGTTCAACTGGGCCGATGAGCTGTTCGTGGCGGAAAAATCAGTAGCTCCCGTCCTCGCCTAAATCGTCTGTCAGGCTGACGCAGGCAGCAGCTTATCACCGCTGCTTTCGTCAAATTCACTCATTCACTGCGGCGCAGGACGTGCTAAGGTCCTTTGCTCCGCTCAGGATGACAACCGTGTCATTTCCAGCTCTTATGTCCCCCACGTCCTCCGAAGCTCCCACCAAAAAACAAATCACCGTTCCCGTCATGGCCGATCTGGCGGCCCGCAATGAGTCGCCCGAAATCCTGTTTTGGGTGGGCTGCGCCGGGGCTTTCGATGATCGCTACAAGCGCGTGACCCGGGCTTTCGTGCGCATTCTCGACCACGTGGGCACTAAGTATGCCGTGCTGGGGCTGGAAGAATCCTGCACCGGCGACCCGGCCAAGCGCGCCGGCAATGAGTTCCTGTTTCAGATGCAGGCCATGCAGAACATCACGACGATGAACGGCTACGGCATCAAGAAAATCGTGACCGCCTGCCCGCACTGCTTCAATACCATTAAGAATGAATATCCCGCCCTGGGCGGTGATTATGAGGTCATTCACCACAGCACGTACCTGCAGCAGCTTATCAATGAAGGTAAGGTGGGTGTGACTGGCGGCGAGAGCTTCAAGGGCCGGCGCATCACTTTCCACGATTCCTGCTACCTGGGCCGGGCCAACAACATTTACGAAGCCCCGCGCGACGTGCTGGCCGCCCTCGACGCCGACCTGGTGGAGATGAAGCGCAGCCGCGCCAACGGCCTATGCTGCGGCGCCGGCGGCGCCCAGATGTGGAAAGAAGCCGAGCCGGGCCGCAAGGAAATCAACATCGAGCGCACCGAAGAAGCCCTGGCCACCCTGAGCGGCGCGGCCGAAGCCCTCGCCAATCTGAATGGAGTCGAAACCGAAACCGGCGCGCCCGGCCCGCACGATTTGCAGGGCAGCATTATCGCCGTCAGCTGCCCGTTTTGCATGACCATGATGAGCGATGGCGTGAAAAACAAAGAGCAGGAAAGTCGCGTGCAGGTCTTCGACATTGCGGAGCTGGTGGCTTCGGCCGAAGGCATCAATGCCTGATAATCCGCCTCGACGGGCCGGGGCCGGGCTTGCCGGGGGTTGATGGGCCGGACTTTTTTCGGTTGAAAGCGTGATCTTTGGGGCACTAACCGGGCCGGCTGCGGAGTTGTCGGGAGCGCCGCCGGGTTCCGAACCCGGGTAGTCCGGGCAAAATCCGAAAAACCAGCGATTTATGTATTGTGCTTTCGATCAGCTTCCCCCCGAGGCCCGGGTGTGGATTTACCAGGCCAGCCGCCCGCTCACGGCGCTGGAAATAACGGCCGCGCTGCCCCAGCTCGCCCGTTTCAGCGCGGAGTGGACCAGCCACGGCCGGAGCCTGCACGCCTCGGCCGAGTTCCGGCATCAGCAGTTCTTGGTTATTGGCCTCGATGAAGGCATTGCCGGCGCCAGCGGCTGTTCCATTGATACCTCGGTGCGGTTTGTGGCCCAGCTCGAGCAGCAACTGGGCGTGGAGCTGCTGGAAAAATCCCGGCTGGCCTTCTGGCAGGACGGGCGGGTGCACTTGCTCAAGCGCGGGGAACTGGCCGCCGCCGTGGCCGCTAATACGCTGACGCCCGCCACGTTCTACTTCGATAATACCGTTGCTACCAAGGGGGAGCTGGACCGGCAGTGGCCCGGCGCGGCCGGGCAGACCTGGCTGGCCCGTTATTTTGAGCCACGCAAAAAAGTAGGGGCGGCCGGCGAGAATCCTGCCTGAATCTAGTATTATTGCTAACCTAAAAATAGGCGGTCGGAAATATTTTCCGGTTGCTTTTTACCCCGCCATCTCGTCCCTTCACCCATGAGGAAATTAATCGTCATCTGCACCACGGTCGGCTCGGCCGCTCTGCTGAGCGGATGCGCCACCACGGGCAGCGTGAGTAAGGGCGACAAGCAGTTTGCCCGTGGTCAGTACGAGCTGGCCATTCCGCTCTACAAAGCCGACGTAGCCAAGGCCAAGAACGCCGCCGTTGCCAATCTGCGCATCGGTGAAGCCTACCGGCTATCCAATCGGGTGGAGCAGAGCGAGCCTTATTACAAGGCCGCCGTGGCCGGCAACGTCCGCAACGCCGACGTGGGTTTCCGCTACGCCGAAGCCCTGCGCGCCAATGGCAAGTACGACGAAGCAGCTGCGCAGTTTGCCACTTACGCCTCCAGCGGCGCCAACCGCACCCTGGCCGCCCGCGCCGAAATCGAAGGTAAAAATGCCCTGGCCAGCAAGGCCGTGGCCACCATCAAAAACAAGTACGACGTGCTGCCGGTGGACGCGCTCAACTCGCCGGCCTCGGATTTTGGCGGGACGAAAATGGGCAGCGCCGGCGACTTTGTGTTTACTTCGGGCCGCGACGGCAAGAAGTACCTGGGCAACGGGGAAAACTTTAACCACCTGTACACCATCAAGTTTGACGATGCGACGGCCCTGACCGGCGGCACCGTCCGCAAGCTGGAAGGGCCCTTCAACTCCGACAACAAGCACGAAGCCAGCGCCACCTACACCCCCGACGGCAAGACGATGGTCTTCGCCCGCTCGAATGACGGCAGCAAAAAAGGCTACCTGAGCGTCGACCTCTGGATTTCCTACAACAAGGGCGGGGTGTGGAGTGAGCCCGTACTCGCCAATATCAACGACCGCACGGCCGATGACTTTTCGCCGGCCTTCGCGCCCGATGGCACGACGCTCTACTTCGCCTCCAGCCGCAAGGGCGGGCAGGGCGGCAACGACCTGTACAAGGCCACGCTGGGGCCGAATGGCCGGTTTTCGCCGGCCGAGAATCTGGGTGAAACCATCAACACGGCGGGCAACGACAACTTCCCCGGCGTGGCGCCCGATGGCACCCTGTACTTCGCCTCCGACGGGCGGCCCGGCCTGGGCAAGCTCGATCTGTTCATGGTGAAAAACGGCCAGGTCGTGAACCTGGGCGCGGATGTGAACAGCACCGGCGACGACTTCGCCCCCGTACTGCTGGGCGCCGATATGGGCCTGTTCAGCTCGAACCGGGCCGGCGGCAAGGGCTCCGACGACGAGTATTTATTCAAGAGAAAGCCGCTCAAGCTGGTGACTTTCTCCGCCGACGGCACCGTGGTGGAGCACGACGCCAAAGCCAATACCACCCTGCCGGTGGCCGGCGCGCAGGTGTCGATGGTCAGTCCCAACGGCCAGCGCCAGCAGGCGACGAGCGGCGCCGATGGCAAATTCGCTTTCAAGCTCGACTCGGTTTCCAGCTATATTCTGATGGCTGAGCGGGCCGGCGACTTCACCGCCCGCGTGGGCCTGAGCACGGCGGGCCGCAAGCCCAGCCAGGATCAGCTCCCCAACCTGACCAACGAGATCCGGCTGCCGGTGACGCTGACGCTGAACAAGATCGTCAAGAACAAGGCCATCGAAGTCAAAGATATTTTCTACGACTACAACAAGTATAATATCCGGCCCGACGCCGCTATTCGCCTCGACACCCTGGTGCAGACGCTGGCCGACAACCCCAAGATCGACATCGAGCTGAGCTCGCACACCGACCAGCGCGGCAAGGACGCCTACAACCTGAAGCTCTCGCAGCAGCGCGCCGAAGCCGCCGTGGACTACATCGTGAGCAAGGGCATTGCCAAGAGCCGCATCACGGCCAAAGGCTACGGCAAAACCCGGCCCATCGTGGTGAACGCTAAAACCGAGGCGGAATACCAGCGCAACCGCCGCACCGAGTTCAAGGTGACGAAAATAAACGACTAGCGTCGCCGCCTGATCCTTTCGTCCAACGAAGTGCCCCCGTAGCCCCCGCTGCGGGGGCTTTTTGTTGGGTGGAAAAATTCTTTATTCGATAAAAATCTTCTGTTCAGATATTTATGATTTACGGAATACTTTTTCACCCGACAGTGGCTGGGGAGTGAATAAACCTCGACGGTAGACCGGAGTCTAGCCAGTCCGCCGCCGTGCTCTGAGCGGGGCGGGCTGCTGAACCCTCCATCCCGACTTATGCGATCTTATTTCCTGGTTATTAGTGTCATTGCAATGGGTCTGAGTAGCTGCCGGCAAACGGATATTGCCGTTCCGGCCGCCACCGTTGAGCCATTGGTGCTGGCGGCCGGGGCGCTGGTGCTCAATCCCTCGGGCTACGCTCCGCTTTCGGCCCAGCTCACTTACACCACGACCGAGCCCGGTACGACGACCGTGGTCGTCCACGGCAAACACGGAACGGATTCCGACGTCGTGCGCCAGTTTCACGACGCGGGCACGACGCACACCGTGCCCGTGCTGGGGCTGTACGCCGACTGGGCCAACTCGGTCAACATCATCTTCGCGGCCGATAATGGCCGGCTGATCCTCTCCACGACGCAGGTCGTGCAGACTGGCGCCCTGCCGCCCAACCTGCCCACCGCCATCACGGTGACCACGCCGCCCGCCGCCCCGCTGGCCGGCGGGCTGATGTTAATCAGCAATTTCAGCGCCGCCGACCCGCAGATTCCGCTGGTAGTGGATAATTACGGCGACATCCGCTGGCTGCTGGATTTCTCAACCCATCCCCTGCTCAAGCACCTGGCCTACGACTGCGGCATTTCCCGGCTGAAGAATGGCGACTATTTTTTCGGCGACAAAACCTCCAGCCAGCTTTACGAAGTCGATGCCTTGGGGCAAACCGTGGCCACGTGGAGGCTGCCCGGCTACACGTTTCACCACGAAGCGTACGAAAAACCGGATGGCAATTTTCTGGTCACGGTGAATAAAACCGGCAGCACGCACCCGAATGGCGCGCCCACCGTGGAGGATTTTGTGCTTGAAATCGACCGCCATTCCGGCGCCATCGTGCACGAGTGGAACCTGCTGGCCCTGCTCGACGAGGGCCGCACCGCGCTCGAAGCTAACTCCCAGGACTGGGTGCACGTCAACGCCGTGCTCTACGACCCGAGCGATAATACCATCGTCGTTTCGGGGCGCTTTCAGGGGCTGGTGAAGCTGACGTACGACGACCGCATCGTCTGGATCCTGGCGCCCCACAAAGGTTGGGGCCGCAACCGGCTCGGGCAGGACCTGAACGCCTTTTTGCTGGCCCCGCTCGATGCCGCCGGTCAGCCCATCGCCGATACCACCGTGGTGCTGGGCAGCGCCAACCACCCCAGCTTCGAGTGGAACTGGTACCAGCATTCCCCCACCCGCATGCCCAACGGCGACTGGCTGATGTTCGACAACGGCACCCACCGCAATTTCAACCGGGCGCCCGGCACCTACAGCCGGGCCGTGGAATTCCGCATCGACCCGGTGCACCTGACCGTGCAGCAGGTCTGGGAATACGGCAAGGAGCGGGGCCTGGAAACGTTTTCCACCATCGTCTCGCGGGTGCAGTATTTGCCCGAAACCAACCATATGATGGTTTGCCCCGGCTACCAGGTGCCCACCGCCGGGGGAGTCGGAGGCAAAATTATCGAAGTCGATTATCCGTCGAAGCGGGTGTTGTTTGAAATGAATCTGACCACGGCCAATGGCTTTGCCTTCCACCGCGCCGACCGGACAACGCTTTAATAACAAACGGCTTACGCCCACAGAATCGGTACTTAATATCAAACTAATAAATCATTAGGATTAATTAATTCGCTATTAATGATAGCCGCGCCAGCCCGACCCGCGCCCAGGATTTCATCGTGGCATAGCATTTGAAAACGGGCGGACAGGCCGGATTCTTCGGCCGCACTTTTCCCTTCAGCCCATGAAAAAGGCTCTACTTTTTGCCCTGGCTGGTTTATTGGCCGCCGTGGCGCCCGCGCTTGCTCATTCGCCCGCGCCGGCCAACGTCAATTTTTCGTCGGAGCGCGGGGTGCCGTTTGGGCTCGCACTCGATGGCCGGCTGCTCACCCGGGGTTTGGCCCGGCAGCTGCACGTCGGGCAGCTGCGGCCGGGCCTGCACTGGGCCGATTTCACGCTGCCCGCGGCCTACGGCGGAGTCGTGCGCTTCCAGAGCCGGGTGTGGCTGGAGCCGGGCGTGGAAACGTCTTTCGTGCTGATTGCCCGGCCCGGCCGGCCGCTCGCCCTGCGGCAGGTAAACGCCGTGGCGCTCTACGACCGTGACCGCTACGATCGTGACGACGAGGACTGCGACCGCGACAACGATCGCTACGAGCGGCGCTCCGACGACCAGAACGGCTACGGCAACAACCGTTATCCCGACAACGGCAGCAACCAGAACAATGGCAACGACGGCTACCGCGCCGTGCCCAACCCCAACCCGTACGCCAACAATTCCAATAACCCGAACTCCTACGGCAATGCGTCCGGCGACGCGGGCAACTACGCCGGCCCGGCCGCGAGCCGCCCCCGGCCATCGCTGGACGCCGAAGCCCTGAGCCAGGCCATGCAGCAGCGCCCGTTCGATGACAGCCGGCTGCGGCTGGCGAAAGAGGCCCTGAATCAGAACAGCATTCCGGCCACCGATCTGAAGCGCTTGTTGCGCAGCCTGCGGCTGGAAGCCTCCCGAGTGGAGCTGGCCAAGTTTGCCTACCCGCACGTGGCCGATCCGCAGAATTTCTACCAAGTGTACGAAGCGTTCGATTTCGATACCAGCGTGCGCGAGGTGCAGCAGGCCGTGGGCGCCGGCCGGTAGCCGCCCCTGAAAAATCAAAAAAGCCACCGGGACAGTCCCGGTGGCTTTTTTAGTGACTTTTTGGGCTGATTAGCGCAGCCGGTCGGCGCTGCGCACCAGCTGCTCGTCGCGGCGGATGAAGCGGTTAGCCAGCAGGTTGAGCAGCAGGGCCAGCGTGGGCAGGTAAAAGCCGGCCAGAAACTGCCCTTCCAGCTTGATATTGAGGAGCTGCTCGCCCTTGTTGGAAGAAAAGAAAACCGCCCCGATGGTCGCCGTGATCAGCAGCAGGTTGATGGCGCCGAGCATGAGCTGCTTGTTGCGGTTGCGAAACTGAAATATCTCGATAATTGCGACTACTGCCGAGGCGCCGGCCAGCACCCCGATCAGCCAGATGGGCCCCAGGGTGGCCGGCAGAATCAGCCCTTTGGCCCCGAAACCGAAGGCTGTCAGGGTGAGGGTCTGCCCGGTGAGGGGATCGATTTTATGCCACAGCGGCAGCACTAATACACTGAGCATGGCCAGAGCCAGCAACAGTAGAAACACGCTTTGGATTCTTTGTATCATCTTTGTTGTGTTATGGAAAGGAGCCCGGGCTGGTGCCGGGGCTGCAAATTTAGTCCCATCCGGCCCTTTTGCCGCTATTGATACCTTCGAATGCCAACTGCATATATCGTGGACGCGGTGCGTACCCCGATTGGAAAATTTGGCGGCGCGCTCAGCAGCGTTCGCCCCGATGATTTGGCCGCTCACGTCCTGCGGGAGCTGTTTCGCCGCAATCCTTCCGTTGATAAAAGCGCGGTTGAAGACGTGATAATGGGCGCCGCCAACCAGGCCGGCGAAGACAACCGCAACGTGGCCCGTATGGCCGCGCTGCTGGCCGGCCTGCCCATCACGGTGCCCGGCGTGACGGTGAACCGCCTCTGTGCTTCCGGCCTGCAAAGCATTATGGACGCCGCCCGGGCCATCAAGGCCGGCGAGGGCGAGGTCTACCTGGCGGGCGGAGCCGAGAGTATGACCCGCGCCCCGTTCGTGATGGCCAAATCCGAATCGGCTTTCGGCCGCGAGCTCACGGCCCACGATACCACCCTGGGCTGGCGCTTCATCAACCCCCGCCTGTCCAAGCTGCATTACCCGTTTGCTATGGGCCAGACGGCCGAGAACGTGGCCAAGCAGTTCAATATCAGCCGCGAGGAGCAGGATGTGTTTGCCTTCGAAAGCCAGCGCAAATACGCCCGGGCGTTCGAGAAAGGCCGTTTCCGCAAGGAAATAGTGCCCGTATTCATTCCCCAGCCCAAGGGCGACACGGCCTTATTTGACGCCGATGAGCAGCCCCGTTTTTCGTCCCTCGAAAAGCTTGCTTCCCTCAAGCCCGCGTTCCAGCCCGAGGGCGGGACGGTGACAGCCGGTAATTCGGCCGGCATCAACGACGGCGCTTCGGCCGTCATGCTCGTGAACGAAGAAGCCCTGAAGCGCTTTAATCTGACGCCGCTGGCGCGGGTGGTCTCGTCGGCAGTGGTCGGGGTTGATCCGTCGGTAATGGGCCTGGGCCCGATTTCGGCCACCCACAAAGTGCTGCAACGCGCCGGCCTGACCCTGGCCGACATGGACCTGATTGAGCTGAATGAGGCTTTCGCCGCCCAGAGCATCGCCTGCATGCGCGAGCTGCAGCTTGATCCGGACAAAGTGAACGTGAACGGGGGCGCTATTGCCCTGGGCCACCCGCTGGGCAGCTCCGGCGCGCGCATCACGGCCACGCTGCTGCATGAGATGCACCGGCGGGAAAACGTCCGCTACGGGCTGGTCACGATGTGCGTGGGCGTGGGCCAGGGCGCGGCCGTGATTTACGAAAAGCTCTAACGCGGCACCCGGCGCCTGGTGCAGGACGAAGAATGAGGGATGAAGAATTGCTTCCTACGTAATTCTTCCTCCCTCATTTCTCATTCCTACCCATTAAAATGCGTTATTTTCTTCACCTCGCCTACGACGGCACGGCCTACCACGGCTGGCAGGTGCAACTCAACACGGCCACCGTGCAAGCGGAGGTCAACCGCTGTTTGTCGCAGGTCCTGCGCCAGCCCATTGCCAGTCTGGGCAGCGGCCGCACCGATACGGGCGTCCACGCCAGCCACCAGATTGCGCACTTCGAGGCCGATTTGCCCGTCGGCATGGACGAAGCCCTGCTGCTTTACCGCCTGCGCCGGGCCCTGCCGGCCGACATCGGCGCCCTGCGCCTGCACCCGGTGCCCCCGGCGGCCAATGCCCGTTTCGACGCCGAGCGCCGCACCTACGAGTATTTCGTGGTGACCCAGCCCAATCCGTTCCGGCGCGATCAGGCCCTGCTGGTCGATCGCCCGCTCGACGTGGCGGCCATGAACGAAGCGGCCGGCTACCTGGTCGGACAGTTCGATTTTACGTCCTTTTCTAAAGTGAAAGGCGCCGAAAGCCACTACATCTGCTACTGCACCGAAGCCGGCTGGCACTCCGCGCCGGGCGGCTTCGTATTCCGCATCCGGGCCAACCGGTTTGTGCGGGGCATGGTGCGGCTGGTGGTGGGCACACTGCTCGACGTGGGCCGGGGCAAGCTCACGCCGCGCCAGTTTCAGGCGCTGCTCTGGGCCCAGCGCCGGGTCGATGCCAGCGGCGCGGCCCCGGCGCGCGGCCTGTTTCTGAGCCGGGTGGAGTACGGGCCGGGCATTATTCCGGAATAACCGATCGGGGAACGGCCGCCGGGCGCACACCTTTCGGGCCCCGGCGCTGTTTACCCCCGACCTTTGCCCTCTCTATGCAGCCCCAACCTTCTCCCCCCGCTACCGGCCAGGTCTTCGACTGGGCCGTGCTGCGTCGTTTGCTCAGCTACGTGCGGCCCTACCGCCGCGTGTTTATCGGCCTGATTGTGCTCACCATTGCCACGGCCGTGCTGGGTACGCTCCGGCCATTTCTCATTCAGCGCATGGTCGATGTCAGCATCGAGCAGGGCGATATGAAGGGGCTCAACAGCATGTTTCTGCTGCTGCTGGTGCTGCTGGTGGGCCATGCGGGCGTTAGCTATCTGCAAACGTACTACGGCGGCTGGCTGGGGCAGTACATCGTGCGGGACATTCGGACCGACCTCTACCGCCACCTGCTGAACCTCAAGCTGAGCTTCTTCGACCGGACGCCGCTGGGCGTGCTCGTCACCCGGAATATCTCCGACGTCGAGACATTGTCCGATGTTTTTAGTGAAGGACTGGCGGCCATGGTGGGCGATATTCTGCAGCTGCTCTTCATCATGGGCTTCATGTTTTACATCGACTGGCGGCTCACGCTAGTGAGCCTGTCGGTGATTCCGCCGCTGATCTTTTCGACTTATGTCTTCAAGGAGAAGATAAAAACCTCGTTTCAGGACGTGCGCAACGCCGTGGCCCGGCTTAACTCCTTCGTGCAGGAACACCTGACGGGCATGAACGTGGTGCAGATTTTCAACAACGAGGAGCGGGAATTTCGCAAGTTCGAAGCCATCAACAAAGAGCACACCGATGCCAATATCCGCTCGGTGCTCTACTACAGCATCTACTTTCCGGTGGCCGAGGTACTGGGCGCCATCGGCGTGGGCCTGCTGGTGTGGTACGCGGCGCAGGGGCAGATTGAGGGCTCGATTTCCAAGGGTGCGCTCATCGCCTTTATCATGTATAACGCGCTGTTTTTCCGCCCCATCCGGCAGATTGCCGACCGTTTCAACACCCTCCAGCTCGGGCTGGTAAGCACCGAGCGCCTGCTCAAGCTCCTCGACAGCGACGACCTGGTGGCGACCACCGGCACCTACGCCCCGGCCGAGCTGCAGGGCGAAGTTGAGTTTAAGCACGTCCGATTCGCCTACAACAGCGAGGTCGGCGAGGCCAACGAGCCCAACTGGGTGCTCAAAGACATCAGCTTCCACGTGAAGGCCGGCCAGACCATTGCCTTCGTGGGCGCCACGGGCGCGGGCAAAACGAGCATCATCAACCTGCTCAGCCGCTTCTACGATATCCAGGAGGGTAGCATCTGCATCGACGGCCGCGACCTGCGCGACTACGACCTGAGCCTGCTGCGCCGCCAGATCGGCGTGGTATTGCAGGACGTGTTCCTATTCGCCGGCAGCATCCGCGACAACATTACCCTGGGCAACCGCACGATCACCGACGCCCAGATCTGGGAAGCGGCCGATCTGGTGGGCGCCCGCCGCTTCATCGAGCGCCTGCCCGGCGCCCTCAACTACCCGGTAATGGAGCGCGGCGCCACGCTCTCCGTGGGTCAGCGTCAGCTTATTAGCTTCGTGCGGGCCATGGTGTACCAGCCCCGCGTCATCGTGCTCGACGAGGCCACTTCGTCCGTCGATTCGGAAACCGAAGAGTTGATTCAGGCCGCCATCGAAAAGCTGATGCAGGGGCGCACCTCGCTCGTCATCGCCCACCGCCTGAGCACGATTCAGAAAGCCGACAAAATCATCGTCCTGGACAAGGGCGAAATCAAAGAAACCGGCACCCACGACGAACTGCTGCGCATCGAGGGCGGCTACTACGCCCAGCTTTACCGCATGCAGTACGTGGTAGCCGGCACCAATGAGGTGTAAGGACTCCCCGCTTTTTACCTAGCTTATGACCCGTTATCTGTTCCTGGCCATCATTGGGCTCACCGTCTTTGCGGCGGTTTTTTACGTGTATCTGGGGGGCCGGCGGGAGCCCCGGGTGGCGCTCGAAACCACGGCGGCGCCGCTCTTTCTCATGGGCCAGGCCTACCACGGCTCCGTGCGGGGCGATGAGTTCGGGCAGCTTTTCCGCCGGGCCAAGGACGTGCAGACCCAGCGCCGCCTCACCGGCGACCTGGCCAATCTCTACCTCAACGAGCCCGAAACGGCGCACGATACCATCAGCGCCTTCATCGGCCTGGCCGTGGCCGATACGGCGCAGCCCCTGCCGGCCGGTTTCCGCTACCGCCTCGTGCCCGCCGGCCAGCGCGTGATGACCGCCCGCCTCACCGGCGTGAGCTACCTGCTGGCCCCCAACAAACTCTACCCCGCCGCCCTCGACGCCGTGAAAACCCAGAAGCTCACCCAGCGCGGCGACTTCTACCTCGAACGCTTCGGCGCCAAAGAAACCTCCGAGGTGTGGATCGGGGTGAAGTAGCGGCTCACCGCTGCCGCCGGAAAGCCGATCATTGAAGCTGCCTGAACCGGACTACCTATTGCGCGCAAAAAAGCCCTTTCCATCGCTGGAAAGGGCTTTTTGTTGATTGCGTCGGGGTGGCAGGATTCGAACCTACGGCCTCCTGCTCCCAAAGCAGGCGCGATACCGGGCTACGCTACACCCCGAATCTCAGGTCGATGGGGCGACCTGTTTCTGTTTCCAATCAGCCCGGCCGAAAAAAGCCTCCGAACGTTTCGGTTCGGAGGCTTTCAGAGCGGCTGCTCTTTCGTCGGAGTGGCAGGATTCGAACCTACGACCTCCAGCACCCCATGCTGGCGCGATACCAGGCTACGCTACACCCCGGTTACTAATTGGAGGGACAAAGGTAAGGGATTATTTGGATCTGGTGCAAGGAGCGGGGGAATAAATATTTACGGTCCGCCCGTGGTCCGGCGCAGAAGGTCGTAACTTTACCCAGACGCTTTTCGGCTGTCGCATTCTCCCCCGATCCCATGAAAAACTTATTACTGCTGGTCTTGACGATCACCCTGCTACCCGCCGTGGCGCGGGCCCAGGACGCGATTTTGCCCACCGGCGTGGTCGCCCCCGCCCCGGGGGCGGTTGCGGTGGTGCCCGCTGCGGGGGTCGCGCCCGCGCCGGGGCTCATTGCGCCGGCGCCGGTCACGCCGGCGGCCAATCCCAATGCCATTAAAATTAAGGCCGAAGCTAATCCCGCTACCGGCCGCCTCACCGTGAAAACCGACAACGCCGGCCCCACCCGCGTGGAGCTGACCGACGGCAGCGGCCGGCCCGTACTCACCTACACCATGCTCAAGGGAACCACCCCGGCGGTGCTCAACGTGAGCCAGCTACCGGCCGGCTCGTACGTCGTGCGCTGCACGGCTTACGAAAAAACGGGGACGCGGCAGGTGCAAATCGGGCAATAAACCCGGCCACCGCCGTCAGAAACTACCTGTCTGGTCTGCGGACCCGCCCTGGCAATTACCGGGGCGGGTCCGCAGACTTTTTTTATTCAGCCCGAATTTAGTCGGCCGGCAGTAAGGTGGCGGATGTTGTTTTGGTTATTTCTATATTTAGTATAAATTTCTATATTTAGTATAATCTTATGAACGAGTGCCGTAGGGCCGTGTTTCCGTAAGGTTGCCAAATTGTTACGCACGCTGACGTCACAATTCGGTAAAGTAGCTTTGCAGCAGAATTCAGGGATGTGCCTTGTTTTGAATATATAAATTTCCATATGAAAATCAAACACGTACTTTTTCTGTTGCTGGGATTCCTGTTTTTGGGCGTGGGCCGGCAGCTTGGGGCGCAGGGCGTAACGACCTCGGCCATGAAAGGGCTGGTGGTGGACGCCAAAGGCCAGCCCCTGCCCGGGGCTACCGTAGTGGCTACTCACCTGCCCACGGGCACAACATACGGCGCGGCGACCCGCGAAAACGGTCAGTACGACCTGCTGAATATGCGGGTGGGCGGTCCGTACGAGCTGAAAGTCTCGTTCGTGGGCGCGCAGACGTACACGGCGACCAACATTCAGCTCGTGCTGGGCAAAACCTACGAGAGCCGCATTGCGCTGACGGACAACGCGCAGTCGCTGGACGAAGTAGTGGTGCGCGGCAACCGCGACGGCCAGATCAACAAGGACCGCACGGGCGCTTCGACCAACATCAACAACGCCGCAATTCGCACCCTGCCCAGCATCAGCCGCTCGCAGGAGGATTTCACCCGCCTCACGCCCCAGAGCAGCGGGCTGAGCTTTGGCTCGCGCAATCCGCTCTACAACAACTTCTCCCTCGACGGCTCGATCTTCAACAACTCCTTCGGGCTCGACTCGCCCACGCCAGGCGGGCAGACCAACTCCCAGCCCGTGAGCCTCGACGCCATTGAGCAGCTGGAAGTGAGCCTGGCGCCGTATGACGTCCGCCAGGGTGGTTTCACCGGGGCCGGCATCAACGCCGTGACCAAGAGCGGCACCAACGATTTTAAGGGTACGATCTACTCCTACCTGCGCAATGAGAAGCTGATCGGTCAGAAAGTGGGCGACGCCACCATCACCAACCCGACGTTGAAATTCAACCAGTCGGGCTTTGCCCTGGGCGGACCGATCATCAAGAACAAGCTGTTCTTCTTCACCAACGCCGAAGTGACGCGCCGCGATGACCCGGCCCTGACCTTTCGCCCGGCCACCAGCGATGCCGAAGCCGCCGCCGCCCTCAACGGCCAGGCGCCCGGCGTGAGCCGCGTGCTGGAAAGCGACCTGCTCAAGATCCGCCAGGGCCTGATGAGCGTGTACGGCTACGACCCGGGTTCTTACAAGGACTTTATTTACAAGACGTCGAGCGACAAGTTCTTGCTCAAATTCGACTGGAATGTGAACGCCAACAACACGTTCTCGCTGCGCTACAACTACCTGAAAAGCTCCCGTGAGCAGGGTCCGCACCCGATCGCCATCGCGCCTTCGTCGCGGGTGCAGAGCGTGAACACGCTGCAGTATTCCAACTCGGGCTACACGATTAATAACAACC
Organism: Hymenobacter sp.; assembly: GCA_043780755.1. Taxonomy (GTDB): domain Bacteria; phylum Bacteroidota; class Bacteroidia; order Cytophagales; family Hymenobacteraceae; genus Hymenobacter. The sequence continues at coordinate 7,161 of JAYWCH010000388.1, read as the reverse complement.
TGAACTCGGTGGTAGGTGAGCTCAACTCGCGCTTCGGCGCGAAGCTGAGCAACAAGGCGCAGCTGAGTTTCTCGGCTTTCCGCGACTTCCGCGACCTGCCCAGCGCGCCGCTGTTTCCGCAGATCGACATCACCAAAAACGGCACGACCTACGCCAGCGTGGGCACGGAGCAGTTTTCGGCTAATAACACGCTGAATCAGAACATCCTGCAATTCACCGACAACCTGAGCTACTTCGCCGGCGCCCACGTGCTGACGGGCGGCCTGAGCTACGAGCGCTTCAGCTTCGTGAACGGCTTCAACCTGCAGCGCTACGGCTATCCGTACTTCGGCGGAGTAGAGGTTGGGCAGTTCCTGCGGACGCTCGACCCCAAAGACGCCCTGTACAGGCGCGATGCCAACGATCCCAACCACCCCTTGCTGGACCTGAACGGCATCGCCGCCGCCGGAGCCCTGAAACCCATCAAGTCGGTGGATGTGAACGTGGCCCAGCTCGGCCTCTACGTGCAGGACGAGTGGACGGTAAACCCGGCCTTCAAGCTCACGGTGGGCCTGCGGGCCGATATGCCGATCTACAACACCACAGTGGCGCCCAACGCGCAGATCGCCGCCGCGCCCCTGCTCGATTCCAACGGCCAGCCGGCCCAGGTTGATGTGTCGCGCTTCCCGAAGGCCACGCCTCTCTGGTCGCCCCGCGTGGGCTTCAACTACACCCTGGGCAGCGGCAGCTCCGCCACGCAGGTGCGCGGCGGCACGGGCATCTTCACGGGTCGCATTCCCTTCGTGTGGATCAGCAACCAGGCATCGAACGCCCAGTTTGATGCCGGCTACACGTTCCAGATCAACGGCACGGCCCGCAACTTTAAGTTTCCGCAGGTGTGGCGCACCAACCTGGCCGTGGATCAGCAGCTGCCGGGCGGCATTATCGCCACGGTGGAAGGCATTTATTCCAAGGATATCAACGCGGCCATTCACCGCAACTACAATTTCGTGACGCCCACCCAGCAGCTCGCGGGTGCCGACAACCGGGTGATTTACCCCGCTTCCGGGCCGCGCATCACGCCCGGCTTCACCGGGCCGGATAGCAAGTTCAGCTTTCTCGATGCCGGCGTCATTGTGCTGGAAAACACCAACCAGGGCTATCAGTACTCGCTCACGGGGCAGCTCAAGAAGGACTTCGCCAATGGCTTCTACGTGCAGGCAGCTTACACCTACTCGCAGGCCAAGGACGTGACTTCGAACCCCGGGGAAATCGCCGCCGACGCGTACCAGCGCAACCCGGTGGTGGGCAACACCAATAACCCGCAGCTGTCCTACAGCGATTTTGGGTTGCAGCACCGCCTCTTCGGGGCGGGCGGCAAGCGCTTCTCCTACGCCGGCGGCAAGATGGCGACCACGATCAGCTTCTTCTTCGAAGCCGCCCAGGGTAACCGCTTCTCCTACACCTACGCCGGCGACCTCAACCGCGACGGCGTGGCGGGCAACGACCTGCTGTTTGTGCCGGCCACCAGCAACCAGATCAACCTGGTAGACATCAAGGACCAAAATAATAAGGTGCTCGTGACGGCCGCCCAGCAGTGGGAGCAGCTCAACGCCTACATCAGCCAGGATGATTACCTGTCCAAGCGGCGCGGGCAGTACACGGAGCGCAACGGCGCCATCAGTCCGTGGTACACCCAGCTCGATGCCAAAATCCTCCAGGATTTCTCCCTGCTGATCGGCAAGCGCAAGCAGACGTTCCAGCTCAGCTTCGACGTCCAGAACCTGGGCAATCTGATTGATTCGAACTGGGGCGTGCGGCGCGTGTACGCCAACAACCGCTTCATCGAGGCATCCTACCTGCCGTCGGCGCCCGATACCCCGGTGTACAAGTTCACCGGCGGCACCCAGACGTTCGTCAATAACACCGACCTGAACAGCCGCTGGCGCGGGCAGATTGGCCTGCGCTACATTTTCGACTAAATCGCCGGCGTTTTCGGCTGACCCAAAAAAGACCTCGGGCTTGCGCCGGAGGTCTTTTTTGGGGTTTATGGGTATTGAGTCCGGGAAGGCTGCTGCCGCGGGCACAGCCGGAAAACTATTTGGGCTCCAACCGGCTAGTAGCGGATGTCGGGATGACCCCAGAGCCGGGGGTCGCCTTCCTCGCTCACCACGTAATCGCCCACCCGCAACACGGGGCCGGCCGGCCCCGGGTACACGAACATCACCGCCGGGTAGCGCCCGCCCAGCTGATTCGGGGCGGGCATCCGCAGCCAGAGGAGCGGGCAGGACCGGCGACGGGCCAGGACGGCCCGCCACCGCAGGCAGCCCATCTGCTTGTAGTGAATCCGGGAGGAGTTCATAAATATTGTGATGTGATTATAAATAAAATAGCTTTAGTCATAATTTGTCAAATATGCGACCGCCACTGCTTTTTCCGTAATATTTCCGACTAACGCGGCTTAATTCCGGTCCGGCTCACTCCCCGACCCGATTAAGCCGGGCCAAGTCTACCGCCCGGAGTAGCTTCGCGGCCTCACCCTGTTTTCATAATTACCATGTCTGCCCCCGTTTCGTCGTTGCCCGTTCCCGAGTCACTCACCGTGATGGGCGCCGGTTTGGTTGGTTCCCTGCTCTCGCTCTACCTGGCCAGGCGCGGGCACGCGGTGCAGGTTTTTGAGCGGCGGGCCGACCCACGCCGGGCCGGTTTTCAGGAAGGGCGCTCCATCAATCTGGCCTTGTCGGACCGGGGCTGGCGTGCGCTCGAAGGCGTGGGCGTGGCCGACGACATTCGGCAGGTGGGCATTCCGATGTACGGACGGGTGATGCACGATGCCCAGAGCCAGCTCACCCGCCAGCCCTACGGTCAGGACGGCCAGGCCATTTACTCCGTCAATCGCGGCCACCTCAACCGCCGCCTGCTCGATCTGGCCGAGGCCCAGCCCAACGTGTGCCTGCGCTTCGGCCAGCAGTGCCAGCAGATTGACCTCAAGCAGCGGCAGCTACATCTTTTCGACACGGCCACCCAGCAGGCGCACCTGGCGCCCTACACCCGCCTTTTTGGCACCGACGGCGCTTTTTCCGCCGTGCGGGGCGCCCTGCAAAAGACCGACCGCTACGATTATTCGCAGGATTATCTCGAGTACGGCTACAAGGAGCTGACCATCGCCGCCGGCCCGGCGGGCACCTGGCAGCTGGAAAAAAACGCCCTGCACATCTGGCCCCGCGGCCAGTACCTGATGATTGCCCTGCCCAACCTCGACGGCTCGTTCAACTGCACCCTGTTTTTTCCCTACGAAGGCGCCGAGAGCTTCGCCGCCCTGCAAACCCCGGCCGAGGTCACGGCCTTTTTCACCCGTGTTTTCCCCGATGCCGAGCCGCTGATGCCGGCGCTTACCCACGAGTTTTTTGCTCATCCCACTGGCTCGCTGGTCACCGTACGCTGCTTCCCGTGGAAGTATAATGACGATGTGCTGCTGCTGGGCGATGCCTCTCACGCCATCGTGCCATTTTACGGGCAGGGCATGAATGCGGGCTTCGAGGATTGCAGCGTGCTCAACGAGCTGCTCGACCAGCACGGCGACGCGGCCTGGCCCGCCATCTTCACCGAATTTCAGACCCAGCGCAAGCCCAATGCCGACGCCATGGCCGACCTGGCGCTGTATAATTTTACCGAGATGCGCGACCGCGTGGCCGACCCGCGCTTTCTGCTGCAAAAAAAGATTGAAGGCCGCATTGCCGGCCAGTTCCCCGGCCGATGGACGCCGCTCTACGCGCAGGTCACATTCTCGCACACGCCCTACGCCGAAGCCTGGGCCGCCGGCCAGCGCCAGGACGCGATCATGGCCCGACTCATGCCCCACATTCAGACCGAGGCCGATTTTGAGCGGCCGGACGTGCAGGCCCTGGTAGCCCGGGAAATGGCGGGCGCGGGGCAGTAATGCGGCCCGCGTTCGGCCCGTCGTTTACCGCCCGGGTACTACCGGACGGTGAGTAGCTGCGGGCTGCCAAGCGGCTGGATCTCGTGGCGGGCGTCCTGGCAAAAGGCCGTGTAGCTAGCCATTTGGTTGAATGTCAGCGTCCGCCGTACTTTCAGCAAAAAGTGCTGCCGGGCCTGGCTGATATCGGTAGGCGTCACGGCCAGGGCCAGCGACTGCTGCTCGGCCAGGATGAGTCCCTGAATGATGCGGAGCTGGGTATTGTTGAGCTGGAGCGCGTCGGCCAGATAGGTGCTGACGCGGCGGGCTTCGCGTACCTGGCTGGAATAGCCGGGAGCGGCCGTTTCGTTGCGGGCTTCGGTGGCGCCAGCCGTCGGTGCTTTAGGAGCGGAACCGGCATGCGCGGCCGAAGTACCGGCGATAAATAATGCGATGACCAACAAGCTAGATTTCAGGGAAGTAAACATATACAGGGAGGAGTTAAAGTGGACGTTTATCGTTTGTTTAATATTTTTGATATTATAAAATTATATACTACTTACGGTCAATTTCCCTCCATTCAGGCAGTCCCTACGTTTCACCCGTTGAACAGGTATTGCCTAACGTTGAACGTGTCGGCCGTCCTCGCTCTTTTCCTTCTCTTCTCCCGCTATGTTAACCTGTGCCATCATCGACGACGATGAGATTAACCGTCTGACCCTCGAACACTACGTCGCCCTCACGCCCGATCTGAAGCTGATCAGCTCCCTGGCCGATGGGCTGGCCGGGCTGACGTTTTTCCGCGAAGGCAACCACGTCGACGTGCTGTTTCTGGACATTGAGATGCCCCACCTCAGCGGCCTGGAGCTGCTGCGGGTACTCACCGATCCGCCCGAGGTCATCATCACCACCGCCCGCCACGATTTTGCCGTCGACGCTTTCGCCCTGCGCGTGACCGATTACCTGGTCAAGCCGTTCGATTTTGCCCGTTTCACCCAGGCCGTGCAGCGGGTGCAGCCCCGCCCCACGGCGGCGCCGGCCCCCGCCGAAGCCCCGGTGCCCGCCCGCCCAACCAACGCCGACCTTTTCGTGAAGGTAAACAGCCGCATGGTGCGCATCAATTTCGATGAAGTGCTCTACGTCGAAGCCCTGTCCGATTACGTCAACATCGTCACTGTCAAGCATAAGTACATCGTCTACACGACCCTCAAAGCCCTGGAAAACCGGCTCCTTACCCTGCCCAATTTCATGCGGGTGCACCGCAGCTACCTGCTCAATATCCACCACATCGAGTCCATCGAAGACAACACCGTACACCTGCACGACGGCCACTTTGTGCCCATTGGCAAATCGTACCAGGAAGCCTTTTACCGAGGCTTGCAGCGAATCTGACCGCTGGTTGCCGGGTTTGTAAACCGGGGGTTTGTAAAGTAAACGGCGGTAGTGAACGAGTTTGGGTGCGGCGAATACCCCGGATTATGCTCTTCATGCTGAGCGTAGCGAAACTGTTCAAAACGTCTGTCATCCTGAGCTTGCGAAGGACCTTATCACGGCTGGGCGTAGTCGGGCGTTATTGAGCGTAATCGGGCGTGATAAGGTCCTTCGCAAGCTCAGGATGACAGACACTTTAAAGAACAGCTTTCTAAACAGCATTCACATAATGTTCTGCGTGACCATTACATCGCTATTTTCATACAATAGTTTTATATATAAATATATACAAATTTGTAATACGTAAAAGGCGCCCGTCATTACACCCGCGGCCCCTTGCTGTAACGCGCAAAAGCCGCCGGTCGGTCCCGGCCGCGGCGGGCGAGTTGAGCGCTGCCGTACTTTCGTCTATTATGACTGACTCTGCCGCCCCGCTCGCTCCCCGGAAGCTCTTTTTGCTCGATGCCTTCGCCCTGATTTACCGCTCGCACTTCGCGTTCAGCAAAAATCCGCGCATCAATTCCAAGGGCATGAACACGGGCGCCGTGCTGGGCTTCACCAATACGCTGGTGGAAGTGCTGCAAAAGGAGAAGCCGACGCACATCGGCGTGTGCTTCGACGGACCTAAAAAGACTTTCCGGCACGAGCAGTTTCCCGCTTATAAGGCCCAGCGCCAGGCCATGCCCGAGGACATCGGCATTGCCCTGCCCTACATCAAGCAGATCATCGAAGGCTTCCACATTCCCATTCTGATGATGGATGGCTTTGAAGCCGATGACGTGATCGGAACCCTGGCCCAGAAGGCGGAAAAGGAAGGCTTTGAGGTGTTTATGATGACGCCCGACAAAGACTACTGCCAGCTGGTGACGGAAAACATCAAGATCTACCGGCCCGCTTTCATGGGCAACGCGGCCGAGATTCTGGACGTGGCCCACGTGCTGGCCCGCTTCGAGATTGAGCGCGTGGAGCAGGTCATTGACATTCTGGGCTTGCAGGGCGACGCCTCAGATAACATCCCCGGCATCCCCGGCATTGGCGAGAAAACGGCCAAAACCCTGATTCAGAAGTACGGCTCGGTCGAAAACCTGCTGGCCCACGTGGACGAGCTCAAGGGCAAGCAGCAGGAGAACGTGCGCAACTTCGCCGAGCAGGGCCTGCTGAGCAAGGAGCTGGCCACCATCCACGTCAACGTGCCGCTGGAGTTCGAGGCCGATAAGCTGGTCCTTGATGCGCCCGACGAAGCCCGCCTCCGCGAGCTGTTCGACGAGCTGGAGTTCCGGCAGCTGGCCGCCCGCGTGCTGAGCGGCGGCCCGGCGCGCACGCCGGCCGGCGTGGCCCAACCCGGCAGCCCGCCCACGCGCCGCCCCAAAATGGTGGCCGGCGACCAGGGCTCGCTCTTCGGCAGCAGCGCCGACGCGGCCGTAGCCCTCGGGGCCGAAGAGGGCGATACCGGCCATGACGGCGCCCCCCGCGGCCCGCACCGCCGGCTGGAGGACGTTGCCTACCAATACCACCTCATGGACACGCCGGCACTGCGCAAGTCGCTGCTGGAGTTTCTCTTGCAGCAGGCCGAAGTCAGCTTCGACACCGAAACGACCGGGCTCGATACCATGACGGCGCGGCTGGTGGGCCTGAGCTTCAGCTGGCTGCCGGGTGAGGCCTATTACGTGCCCGTGCCGGCCGACGACCAGGCCGCTACCCAGGCGATTGTGGATGAGTTCTGCCCGTTTTTCGAGGCGAAAGAAATTCTGAAGATCGGCCAGAACATCAAGTACGACCTGACCATTCTCAAGCACTACCGGGTCAATATCGCGGGGCCGCTCTTCGATACCATG
>JAYWCH010000387.1:0-5221 GCA_043780755.1 Hymenobacter sp. | reverse complement strand
ATAGTCACCGCACTTTCAATGGCAAAGGCCACTTTATGCATTGTATTGGTACACAGCACCAGAAAATCGGCCCCCGCTGCCTGTAGTGACTTAGCCGCTTCAGCCATCATTCGTCCGGCTTCATCCCAGGCGCCGATCTGTTGCAGATACTCTACTTCCTGAAAATTGACGCTAATCAGGACAAGCTTTGCGGAGTGCAGGCCACCCAGTTGCTCTTTAACCGTCTCATTTATAATCCGATAGTACGGCACGGTTGATTCCCAACTCATGCCGCCGATCATACCGATAGTTTTCATGTATTCTATTAGTGATCGCAATTTTACGTCCATTATTCAGCAAGTAAGAAACTGAATAGATAGTTAGTCAATTCTCGACTTTGACCCGATTGCGCCCATCAAATTCCATAACCCGCCTACTGGCTTCAGCTTTTCTAATGACAGAGGCGTTGACAGAGGTAAGTGAGGTTGATACCAACTTTCTCCAATGGCACAAGCGATTGGGGATCGTCGCGTCGGATGTTTTCGAGGTGAATTGACAGTCGCGTCGGCCGCGCTACTTCTTGGCGGGCGAAAATTCGATGGCGCTGCTGTAGGTGCTGGCCTTGCCGAACGACTGGTTGATTTCGTCGATGGCGGCGCGGCTGCTCAGGCGCTTAGGCTTGGTATTGAGGAAGGTACCGTCTTCCCCGACCAAGAAATAGGCCGGCACTTCCTGCACGGCGTAGTCGTGGGCCACGCTGGAACGCAGGCCGCCGCCGGGTACCCGCACCTGCACGCCGGGCAGCTTCTTGATCGTTACCAGCTGCTTCCAGGCCAGCTCGTTCTCGTCCAGGGCGATGTTGACAAAAACGATGTTCTTGCCTTCAAACTTGCGGATCAGCTCCTGAGCGTAGGCCAGATCCCGCAGGCACAACCCGTTGGTGGTTTTCCAGAAGTTGATGTACACCAGCTTGCCCCGGTAATCGTGCAGATGCACCGTATCACCCGCGGCCGAAGTCAGCTTGAAATCAGGCGCCGGCGAGCCGATGGCAAAGTCCTTATGCCGCTCAAAATCAGCCTGCAAAATGGATGTGTACTGGTTCTTCGGATCATAGTTGCGGAAGTCCGCCAGCATGGCCGCCGACTGCCGCACGTGCCCAAACCGAAAGGATTCCTGCAGAATCCGGCCCAGGATAATGGCCCGGTTAGCGCCCGTTAGCTTCTTGCTGGCCAGGGCATAAGAAGCAGGATAGAAATCGGGGTCGGTGCGCTGGTGCTTTTCCTGCGCCACGGCAAAGTGGACGTAGTTGATCAAAAATTCGTGGTAGAGTTCGCTCTGAGCGGCGTTGGGCTCGTTGAGCAGGCCCGGCTCGCGCAGGAAATTATAGTAGTCGTCGGCCATTTTCAGGCGGCCTTCGGTGTTTACGACCTGCTCGCGCAAATCCTGGAAGGTCAGGCGGTCGTTGGCGTACGAGTACATGACCTCAGCGTGGGCGTAGTTGTAGAAGTTCTGCGTGAACGACTGCCGGGCGGCGTGGTCTTCCAGAAACTCCAGCTCGTGCTTGCGACGATACTCCAGAAACGAGAGAAAAGGGGCTTCGTAGAGCTGAATGTTATCCGGCAGGACCTGAAAGCCGTCGTTTTCCACGAATTGGGCGTCGACTTCAGCCAGGTAATTATTGGCGTTGGCGGCTTGCTGGCGGTGGCGTTGCTCGGTGGTCAGGTTCTGGCCGCTGCGCAGCTTGGTGGCGAAGCCCGTGGGCACGTCGTTGGCCTTGAATTTAATCGTGGCCGACATATCATTGCCCTTAAAACGGACGTCCAGATCCGTGCCCGCATCGAGGAAGAGCGGCGTCACGTCATCGCCGTACACCAGATCGGCTTTGGTCGGACCTTTCACCGGCACCGACACCTTGAATTCGCCCTTGTCGTTGAGACGAACACGAAAAAGCTTTTCCTTGGGATCGAGAGGATTTTCCCGGAGCGAAACTGCCACCGAGTCATTCGTGACCCCGCTCACGCGGCCGGAAAGCGTGGCCGTGCCCGCCGATTCCGGCGCGTCGGCCGTGGTTTTGCTCGGGCTCGCGCCTGGCGCGGGCCCCGTCTTGCTTTGCCCCGGGCTCAGCAACGGAGCCAGCAGCAGCACCGCGCCCAATAGCCGGGCTGCGCAAGTAGTAAAGGGTGATTTCATAGCACAAAGAAACTAACAGTCAACGACCGCGAACAAGCGATAGGACGAACAATGAAAACAATTAGCTTTAACTATGTATTAATTCGCGGGAAAAGCCTACCTGCGGTTCGAAGATAAGGGTTTTTGGTTTATAAAGTACAATCTATACTCCACTGTAGCACAAGCATCCTCCCCGTAACGCGGCCCGGTCGGCCTCCGACCCGGCGGGGACGAACATCGGTTCAAGCCCCATTTTTATCAGCCAAACAAGCCGTTCAGTACTTCATCGAGCCGGCTCACGGGTCGCACTTTCAACCCGAAGCGGGCCAGATCCAGGCCCTTGCCGTTAAATTGGGAAACATACATTTCACGAAAACCTAACTTCTCGGCTTCCGCCAAACGCTGGTCGAGTCGCGACACAGCCCGGACTTCGCCGCTCAGGCCGACTTCGGCCGCCAGACAAACATCGCCGGGGATGGGCAGGTCGTGGAGGGAGGATACCACGGCCGCGCACACGGCCACGTCGAGGGCGGGATCGTCGAGGCGCAGGCCCCCGGCGATGTTGAGGAAGACGTCGTGCTGGCCCAGGCGCAGGCCGGCGCGCTTCTCCAGTACGGCCAGCAGCATTTGTAGGCGCTTGCTGTCGAAACCCGTGCTGCTGCGCTGCGGCGTGCCGTAGGTGGCGGGCGTCACGAGGGCCTGGACTTCGACCAGCAACGGGCGGTTGCCCTCCAGCGTGGCGCCGATGGCCATGCCGCTTAGGCTCTCGGCCCGCTGCGAGAGCAGGATTTCGGACGGGTTGCTCACCTGCCGCAGGCCGTCGCCCTGCATTTCGTAAATTCCGAGCTCCGAGGTGCTTCCGAACCGGTTTTTGGTCGTCCGCAGAATCCGGTAGCTCAGGTGGCGGTCGCCTTCGAACTGCAGCACGGTATCGACCATGTGCTCCAGAATTTTGGGACCGGCAATACTGCCATCTTTGGTAATATGGCCGATGAGCAGCACCGGCGTGCCGGATTCCTTGGCGAATTTCAGGAACTCGGCGGTGCATTCGCGCACCTGACTCACGCTGCCCGCCCCGCTCTCCACCAGCGTGGAGTGCATGGTCTGAATGGAATCGATGACCAGAATATTGGGCTGCACCTGGTCAATCTGGCGGAAGATATTCTGGGTATTGGTTTCGGTGAGGATGAAGCAGCCGGGGTGCTGACCGTCGGCCAGGCGCTCGGCGCGCATCTTTATCTGGGCCTCACTTTCCTCACCACTCACGTACAATACCTTCATCTGGCGCAGACTAAGGGCAATCTGGAGCATGAGCGTACTTTTGCCGATGCCCGGCTCGCCGCCAATGAGCACAATGGAGCCCGGCACCAGCCCGCCGCCGAGCACGCGGTTCAGCTCCCCGTCGGGGGTAATGATGCGGGGCTCGTCTTCGGCCAGAATATCGCCCAGCGCCACCGACTTGGCGGCTTTGGTGAGGTTGCCGCCGGGGACGGTGTTGGCGGGCTTCCACTGCCCGGTGGTGGTGGCCACAGTTTCTTTCTGCACAACTTCCTCCACGTAGGTGTTCCACTCGCCGCACAGGGGGCAGCGGCCAATCCACTTGGCCGACTGCGCGCCGCAGCTCTGGCAGAAAAATACAGTTCTTGCTTTGGCCATGAAAAGGCGTCGTTGCTGAATTACGGAATTTTATAAGGCCCGGGGCGGCAAAAAAGTTGCCCGCCCGGCGCTTCATTTGGCGGGCCCGCCCTCGCCGGGCCCGGGGCGCAAGGTACGCGCCGCCCCCACCAACGGGCCTCCAAAAAAAGAAGGCTCCGCAACCGGGTTGCGAGGCATTACTTTTTGAAATCAGGACCCGTTACTCGGTCATGACCAGCTGCTCGGGCAGGTTCATCAGGTAGTCGCCGTAGCCACTTTTGCGCAGCGGGGCGGCCAGCGCCCGGAGCTGATCGGCATCGATAAAGCCCTGACGATAAGCGATTTCTTCAATGGCGCCCACCTTCAGGCCCTGGCGCTGCTCAATTACTTTAACGAATTCGCCGGCCTGCATCAGGCTCTCGAACGTGCCCGTATCGAGCCAGGCCGTGCCGCGACCCAGGATGCCGACTTTCAGCGTGCCGCGCTTGAGGTATTCGCGGTTCACGTCGGTTATTTCGTATTCGCCGCGCGGGCTGGGTTGCAGGTTCCGGGCGATTTCAATTACGTCATTGTCGTAGAAATACAGGCCGGGCACGGCGTAGTTGCTCTTGGGGTGGGCGGGCTTCTCCTCGATGCTGAGGGCTTTTTTATTAGCATCGAACTCGACCACACCGTAGCGCTCGGGGTCGAGTACGTGGTAGGCGAACACCACGCCGCCGGTCGGGTCGCTGTTGGATTTGAGCAGCTCTTCGAGCCCGGCGCCGTAGAAAATATTGTCGCCGAGGACCAGCGCCACCTTGTCATCCCCGATAAAATCGGCCCCGATAACGAACGCCTGAGCCAGCCCGTTGGGGACTTCCTGGGCCGCGTACTGGAAATTACAGCCCAGCTTCTGGCCGTCGCCGAGCAGCTTCTGAAACTGCGCCTGATCGTGGGGCGTGGTGATAATGAGCACTTCCCGTATTCCGGCCATGAGCAGAATCGACAGCGGGTAGTAGATCATCGGCTTGTCGTACACGGGCATGAGCTGCTTCGAGACAGCCAGCGTGAGCGGGTGCAGGCGGGTGCCGGAGCCCCCGGCGAGAATGATGCCTTTCATAGTATTTCTGTCAGCCTGAACGCAGCGAGGGACCTTATCACCTCCGGGCTGCAATGAGTTGTTAATCCTGACCAAAGCAGCCGTGATAAGGTGCTTCCCTGGTCAGCAAGACCTGATTTAATTGCGTTCCTGAATAAATTCCTGGTGCGCTTTGAACCAGGCCAGGGTCTGGCGCAAGCCTTCGCGAATGCGGATTTCGGGCTGGTAGCCGAGCAGGTTTTTCGCCTTGGAAATGTCGGCCAGCGAATCGCGGATGTCGCCCGCGCGGTCGGGACCGAACACGGGCGCCAGCTCCGAGCCGGCTTCCTCGCGCAGGATATCGTACATCTCCACCAGCGA
>JAYWCH010000386.1:0-8168 GCA_043780755.1 Hymenobacter sp. | reverse complement strand
AGGGTTTGGTCCCGGATCAAGGGTTTGGTCCCGGATCAAGGGTTTGGTCCCGGATCAAGGGTTTGGTCCCGGATCAAGGGTTTGGTCCCGGATCGAAGTCTGCAGTGCCTTTAGCTGCCGACCTCAGCCCAACGGTTGGCCGCCGCGCATTTTTGCCAGTGTGGATAAGTGCGCGGGCAAGCAACGGGCCGGGCGGTTTGCGTATAGCCCGCCATGCCATTCGACTACACGCTCGATTTTTCCACCGTTGATTTCCGCCGCCACCCCGAGCTGTACCGCGTGGGGCGGGGCGAGCAGGGCGTCCTGCTGGTTCAGCCCTACAAGGGCGAAATCCTGCCCCACTGGCGCTTCAAAGACGCGGTGACGGCCCAGAAGTCGTCTACGGTCATCTACGGCTTGTTTGAGGCTTATTTGTGGGCCCACGATTTTGTGGGGGCCGACATGGCCCGCAAGTTTCTCCAGATGGGTTTCACCCGGGCCCGGCGCTACGCCAACCACCGGGGTGGCCGCAAGTACGACGGCCCCGTGCCGGCCGACAAAAAAGGTCAGAGCGGCGCCCACGGCCGGCCCGAGCTCCCCCGCACCGACCAGCCCGATGGGGATAAAGTAGCCGCCGCCGCCATGTTCAAGCAGCAGTGGGACGCCGCCCAGAACTACCCGGAGTACCAGCGGCAGAAAGCCGCCTTCCTCGCCCAGCACGGAAGCTGATGGCCGGCGGCGGCTTAACGTTACTTCCTACCTTTGCCCTACTACCCTTCACCCCAACCCCATGAGCACCACCCAACCCTCCAGCATCGAGGAAAACGAAATTATTCTGGGCACCGGCATGGGCCCCCTGCGCTTCGGGGCTACCATGGACGAGGTCCGCACCCTGGTCGGGGAACCCGAAGAAATCGACGAGTCGGAAGACGATGATGACTTCGAGCACCAGGCCTGGAACTACCACGAAGACGACTACCTGCTGTCGCTCTATTTCGACCGCGAAGACGACTTCCGCCTGAGCTGCATCGAAACCGACAACCCCGCCATGCGCCTTTTCGGCGAAGCCATTTTTGGCCAGAGCCTCGACCAGGTTAAGGCCCTGATGCAGCGCCACAACCAGGCCGTGCCCGAGATTGAAACCATGGAAGAAGGCGCAGTGCGGCTCTCCTACGAAAAGTCGATGATTGACTTATATTTTGAAGAGGGCGAGCTGCAGTTCGTCAACTTCGGCGTCTTTATCAATGACGACATGGAAGTGCAGTGGCCCAAGTAAAGCGGGTTTATCCACATTCCCGGCCTTTTTTGCTGTGGATAAGTGGATAAGCCCATGAAAGCAGGGGAGTTATCCCCCGAATATTAGGGATTTACAATGTATCTGCGGCCCCGGTCGTTGCCCCTGATCACGAAAAAAGGCTGCCCGGTTAAGGGCAGCCTTTTTGTATTTTAGCAAGCCGGGCTCCCTAGCCGAGAATGGCGCGGAAGAGCAGAAACAGTAGTCCGGCAAGCACCATCGTCACGGGCAGGGTGAGCACCCAGGCCAGGGCAATATTGCGGACCATGCCGGGATTGATGTTCTTTACGCCGCGGCTGGCCACCATGCTGCCGGCGATGGATGAGGTGAGCACGTGGGTGGTGGAAGCGGGCAGCCCAAACTGGGTACTGACCCCAATCATGGCGGCGGCTACCAGCTCCGAGCTGGCACCCTGGGCGTAGCTCAGGTGCTCCTTACCGATGCGCTCACCGATGGTTTTCACGATGCGCTGCCAGCCAATCATAGTGCCGCAGGCCAGCGAGAGGCTGACCATGAGCAGCACCCACCACGGGGCGTAATCGGTGAAAGTCTTCATTTCCTTCACGGCGGTGTCGTAGGTCTTGCGGTCGGCGGTGCTCAGGCTGACTTTGTCGGAGCCGAGTAGTTTTTTGGCCCGGTTAGCCAGCAACAGCACGTCGCGACGAATGGTGAAGCGCGTGGCCTGGGGGAGATCTTTGACTTTGGTGGCCCCGGCAAAAATCCGGTCCAGATCGGCGCTTTGGGTTTGCACGTCGGTCAGGTTTTTCTGGTCGGCGGGGCTGAGCTCGGCGCGGTTCACGCGGGTCATTACGTACTCTACTTTCGCCAGGGAGTTCCGCAAATCCATGGGGTTTTTATTCTGGTCGAGGGCGAAAAAGCTGGGCACGATACCGATGAGAATCAGCATAATGAGGCCCACGCCCTTCTGGCCGTCGTTCGAGCCGTGGAAAAAGCTCACCAGTGTGCAGGTAACGATGAGCAGCAAACGGATCCACAGGGGCGGGGGCTTGCGCTTGTGCGGCTCCTTGAAAATGGCTTTGCTGGGCACGAAGCGCTTGAATAAAAACATCATGCCGATGGTGAGCGCGAAGCCCAGCAGCGGTCCTACGAGTAGCGCAATGCCGGTCTCGCCGGCCTTGCTCCAGTTGACGGCCGCCCCGCGCGACTCGGGCAGCAGCGAAAAGGCGATGCCCACGCCCAGAATGGAGCCGATCAGCGCGTGCGAGCTCGACGCCGGAATACCGTAGTACCACGTGCCCACGTTCCAGATAATGGCCGCCAGGATGAGCGCGCCCACCATGGCAATGCCGTGGTAAACGTTGGCATCGACCAGGCTTTCGACCGGCAGCAGGTACACAATGCCCATGGCCACGCCAATACCGCCGGCAAACACGCCGATAAAATTCCAGAACGCCGACCAGACCACCGCCACCCAGGGCCGCAAGGTGTTGGTATAGATAACCGTTGCCACGGCGTTGGCCGTGTCGTGGAAGCCGTTGACGAACTCGAACGCGCAGGCGGCCAGCAGACACACGCCGAGTAGCAGCAGCACGTGAGGTTCTAAACCAAACATAAACAAGGAGTTAGTAGTGACTTAAACTAAATGCAAGTTCAAAGGTAGGGTGAGGGAACGGCCCCGGTATGTTACCGAATTGTGACCTGATGCCGTTGCGGGACTGGAGCCGGAAAATACCAACTTTCTCTCCGGCCGTTTCTGCTTTTGCCTTCCCGGCCTACTTTTACGGCTATGAACCCAGCCCCCGCAACTACTCAGCTCAAGGATATCGTGGCCCACGCCAAGGAATACGGCTTCGTATTTCAGTCCTCGGAAATCTACGACGGCCTGCAAGCCGTGTACGATTACGGTCCCAACGGCGTGGAGCTGAAAAATAACCTCAAGCGCCTGTGGTGGGAAGCCATGACCCAACTCCATGATAACGTGGTGGGCCTCGACGCCGCCATTTTCATGGAGCCCCGCACCTGGAAAGCCTCGGGCCACATCGACGGTTTCAACGATCCGATGATCGATAACCTCGACAGCAAGAAGCGCTACCGCGCCGACGTGCTGCTGGAAGAAAAAGCCGCCGAGTACGAAAATGCCGGCGATCCCGCCCGCGGCGCCGCCCTCACCGCTGAAATGGGCCGTCGCCTCACCGCCGCCGACCTCTCCGGCGTGCGCCAGCTCATCCTCGACGAAAACATCAAATGCGCCGTCTCGGGCACCGCGAACTGGACCGACGTGCGCCAGTTCAACCTCATGTTTTCCACGCAGGTGGGTTCGGTGGAGGGCGAATCGACCCAGATTTACCTGCGGCCCGAAACGGCCCAGGGGATTTTCGTGAATTTCCTGAACGTGCAGAAGTCGGCCCGGATGAAGATTCCGTTCGGCATTGCCCAGATTGGCAAAGCATTCCGGAACGAGATTGTGGCCCGCCAGTTCATCTTTCGGATGCGGGAGTTTGAGCAGATGGAGATGCAGTTTTTTATTCGCCCCGGCACCGAGATGCAGTGGTATGAAACCTGGAAAGTGGCCCGCCGCCGCTGGCACGAGGCCCTGGGCCTGCCGGCGGCCAAGCTCCGTTACCACGACCACGACAAGCTGGCCCACTACGCCAACGCCGCTGTGGACATTGAGTACGAATTCCCCTTCGGCTTTAAGGAAATGGAGGGCATTCACTCCCGTACCGACTTCGACCTGACCCAGCACCAGCTGCTCTCGAAAAAGAAGCAGCAGTATTTTGACGCCGATATCGACCCCGCCACCGGTAAGGCCTACGGCAACTACGTGCCGTTCGTGGTAGAAACGTCGGTGGGCGCCGACCGGCTGTTTCTGGCCACGCTCTGCAACGCCTACGCCGAGGAAACCATTACGGAAGGCGAGGGCGACGCCCAGCAAACCAAAACCCGCACCGTGCTGCGGCTGCACCCGGCCGTGGCGCCGATCAAGGCGGCCATTTTCCCGCTGATCCGCAAAGATGGCTTGCCCGAGAAAGCGCAGGAAATTTTTGACGAGCTGCGTTTCGACTTCCGCCTCGTGCTCGAGGAGCGCGATGCCATCGGCAAACGCTACACCCGGCAGGATCTAATTGGCACGCCCTTTTGCATCGCCGTCGACCACCAGACGCTGGAAGACAACACCGTGACCGTCCGCCACCGCGACTCCCGCGAGCAGACGCGCATGCCCATTGCCGATTTGCGCGAATACATCGGCGCGGCGGTGAGCTTCCGCCGGATTTTTGAGCAGCTCTAGGTCAAGCCGGGCCCGATCAATCGCCAGCCACGAGGACGGTATTCGTTTTCGTGGCTGGCGATTGCGCGTCGGGGGCGCGGGCCCGACTGGCGCCCGCGCCGCGTTTACGTAACTTTGGCTTTTTGGAGGGTTTTATGTGGACTCACATCGCGTTATTCATCATTCGGTTTCGTCGTTCGCTCATCACGGTGCTGGCGGTCATTACCGTGTTCATGGCCTGGAAAGCCAAGGACGTGGAGATGACCTACGACTTTGCTCAGGTGGTGAGCCCGCAGGACCCGGATATGGTCTACTTCCAGCAATTCAAAAAGACTTTCGGCGAAGATGCTAACGTGTTGGTGCTGGGCTTGCAGGACAGCGCCGTGTACAAGCTGGGTAATTTCAACGAGCTGCGAATTCTGACCGATACGCTCGCCAAAGTCCGCGGCGTGAGCGGCGTGCTGAGCGTAACCAAGCTGCCGGCCCTGCGCCGCGACACTGCCACCAATCAGTTTCGGGCCACGCCCATCTTTAAGACCTTTCCGCACACCCAACTCGAGCTCGACAGCCTCATGCGGCAGGTTAACCGCGTTGAGTTCTACAAGGGCCAGCTCATTAGTCCGCGCACCGGGGCCACGCTGCTGGCCCTGACCATCGATCCGAAATACCTGAATTCTTCGCGGCGGCAGGGGGTGATGAAAAACCTGCTGGGCCACGCCCGGAACTTCGAGAATAAAACCGGCATCCGTCTGCACTACGCCGGCCTGCCCTACGTGCGCTACACCATGACGAGCAAGGTGGGCTCGGAAATGGCGTTTTTCACCATTCTGGCCCTGCTCGTGACCGGCGTTACGCTGCTGGCGTTCTTTCGGACCTGGGCGGCGGTGGTGTTTCCATTGGTGGTGGTGGGCACCACGGCCGTGTGGGCCATTGGCTCCATTGTGTTGCTGGGCTATAAAATCAACCTGCTCACCGGTCTGATTCCCAGCCTGATCATCGTCATCGGCATTCCGAACTGCACGTACCTGCTCTCGCGCTACCATTACGACTACCGCAAATCGGGCAATCAGATGCTGGCCATGACGCGGGTTATCCGCAAGATCGGCCTCGTCACGCTGATGAATAACACGACCACGGCCATCGGCTTCTTCGTGTTCTGCTTCACCGATATTGCCATTCTGTTTCAGTTCGGGCTGGTGGCGACGATCAATATCTTCGTGGCCTTCATCATCAGCTTCCTGCTCATTCCGGCCGTGTTTACCTATCTGCCGCCGCCCACGGCCAAGCAGCTGGAACACCTCGACGCCAAGCCGCTCACCAAGCTGCTGGAGTTTTTCGACCACCTCGTGATGGACCGCCGGCCCACCGTGTACGTGCTGGCGCTGGTGCTCGTGCTGGGCGCGGCCGTGGGCATCCGGCGCATCGAATCGGTGTCGTACATGGTGGATGATCTGCCTAAGAACAGCTCCGTCAATTCCGACCTAACCTTCTTTGAGCGCCATTTCAACGGCGTCATGCCGCTCGAATTCGTGGTGGATACCCACCGCAAGCGCGGGCTGCTGAAGCTGAGAAACCTCGAAAAAATCAATCAGTTCGAGAATTTTCTCCGCACCCAGCCCGAGGTTACGGCGCCTATCAGCATCGTTACGTTGCTGAAAGCCACCACCCAGGCGTACTACAACGGCGACCCGAAGTTTTTCCGGCTGCCCGATAATTCGGAGAAAAACTTCATCTTCAGCGGCCTGGCCAATTCCAAGGGCGCGGGGACGGGTCTGGATAGCAAACTCCTGCGCGCTTTCGTTGACAGCACCGGCCAGCGCGCCCGCATCAGCCTGAAAATTGCCGACATCGGCTCGCGCAATCTCGACACGCTGATGAACAACAAGATCCTGCCCGAGATGCGCCGGATCTTCAACGGCACGGGCATGGATGTGCGGCCCACCGGCACCACTATTCTGTTCACCAAAGGCAACGAATACATCATTCATACGCTGCGCGACAGCCTGTTACTGGCCTTCGGGCTAGTGGGGCTGGTGGTGCTGATTCTCTTTCGCTCGGCCCGCACGGTGCTCTTTGCCCTGATTCCCAACGCCGTGACCCTGGTGCTTACGGCCGGCATTATGGGTTATTTCAACATCCCGCTCAAGCCCGGTACGGCCCTGATCTTTGTTATTGCTCTGGGCATCGACGGCGACAACTCCATTCATTTGCTGGCCAAATTCCGGCAGGAGATGGCCCTGAACGGGCAGCGGGTGCGCGAAGCCGTATCGGTGACGCTGAGCGAGGCGGGCACGAGCATGATTTACACCAGTATCGTGTTGTTCGTGGGCTTCAGCATCTTTGCCTTCAGCGAGTTTGGCGGAACCAAGGCGTTGGGGTTGCTGATGTCGGCTTCGTTGCTGATTACGAATTTTTCCAACCTCATTCTCCTGCCTTGCCTGCTGGTCACCTTCGAGCACGGCAAGGATAACTACATTGATGACAAAGCATTGGTGCGGCACTACGATGAGTCGTACCACGAAGAAGACGATGATCTGGAGCTGAATCTGGATCAAATGAAAAAGGTGTAGCGCCTCCGTTGCGGGGGCGCCCGGTCGGGCCGGCCGGCGCAATTACTTACGACTCTTGTTTAATGATTCTCCAACCAACAATTGGAGTTGCTTATGAAATATCCCGAATATAAACAGCCGCTCAACTACGGACAGGTGGGCGAGGAAATCCTCGCCTGGTGGAAAGCGAACGGTATTTTTGAGAAGAGCGTGAGCAGCCGCGAAGGGCAGCCCACGTTTGTGTTCTACGAAGGTCCGCCCTCGGCCAACGGCGCGCCCGGCATTCACCACGTGATGGCCCGCACGGTGAAGGACATCTTCTGCCGCTACCAGACGCTGCTGGGCAAGCAGGTGCCCCGCAAGGGCGGCTGGGATACCCACGGCCTGCCCATCGAGTTGCAGGTGGAGAAGGAGCTCGGCATCACGAAGGAAGATATCGGCAAGAAGATCAGCATTGAAGACTACAATCAGCGCTGCAAGGAAACCGTCATGCGCTTCAAGGCGCAATGGGACGATCTGACCGAGAAGATGGGCTACTGGGTCGACCTCGACGACCCGTACGTGACTTTCGAGCCGGAATATATCGAAAGCTGCTGGGCGCTGCTCAAGAAGCTTTACGACAAAGGCTTGCTCTACAAAGGCTACACCATTCAGCCCTACTCGCCGGCGGCCGGCACTGGCCTCAGCTCGCACGAGCTAAACCAGCCCGGCACCTACCGCGACGTGATGGACACGACCGTGGTGGCGCAGTTCAAAGTGAAGCCGGGCGCGGTGGCTGAGAAGCTGTTTGCCCTGGCTGGCGGTGACGCTAAGGTGTTTATCTTGGCGTGGACGACCACACCTTGGACTTTGCCCGCTAACACGGGCCTCGCTGTGGGCAAGAATATCCCGTACCAGCTTATCCGCACCTTCAACCCCTACACCTTTGAGCCCATCCACGTGGTGCTGGCCAAGGCGTTGGTGAGCCGTTACTTCAACGAGAAGGGTGCCGCTGCTCCGCTGGAAGGCTATGCCGAGGGCGACCGCAAGGTGCTGCCCTGGCGCGTACTGGAAGATTTTACCGGTGCCGACCTTATCGACATCACGTACGAGCGCCTGTTCGACTTCACGCCGTTCG
>JAYWCH010000385.1:0-2293 GCA_043780755.1 Hymenobacter sp. | reverse complement strand
TGAAGGACCTTAACACGGCTGGGCGGTCATTAGTCGGGCGTGATAAGGTCCTTCGCAAGCGCAGGATGACAGAAATTCTGTCTTTCTAAACAGCTTCAGAATGGCGGGTGAAGCGGCCCGCTGCTGGCGCAAATCCGGCGATTAATACAGAATCCGGAATTTAATCGTGTGCTCCACTTCGCGCAGGGCCTGGATCACGTCGTTGTCATACTCGCGGTTGATGTCGGTGATGACGTAGCCGATGGCCTCGTTGGTTTTCAGGTATTGGCCGAGGATGTTGACCTGGTGCGCGGCCAGCACGTTGTTGATTTTGGCCAGCACGCCGGGGACGTTGGCGTGGACGTGAATGAGGCGGTGGGCCTGCTGCGTGGGCAGCTGAATGTTGGGGAAGTTGACCGACTGCTGGGTGTTACCCGTGTTGATATAGGCCATGATGCGCTCGGGCACAAACTCCGCGATGTTGCGCTGGGCCTCGGCCGTGCTGCCGCCGATGTGGGGCGTGAGCAGCACGTTGGGCAGGCCGCGCAGCTCGTTCTCGAAGCTTTCGTGGTTGGATTTGGGCTCGTAGGGGAACACGTCGACGGCAGCACCGCCGAGATGGTCGCTGCGCAGGGCGGCGGCCAGGGCCGGCACGTCCACGACGTGGCCCCGGGCATTGTTGAGGAACAGGGCGCCGGGTTTCATGAGGGCAAATTCGCGGGCGCCGATGAAGTTTTCGTTGTCGGGCCGGCCATCGATGTGCAGCGTGACGATATCGGCCTGTTGCAGCAATTCATCCAGCGTGCGGCATTTTACGGCGTTGCCGAGCTGTAGCTTTTCGGCCACGTCGAAGTACAGCACCTGCATGCCCACGGCCTCGGCCACGACCGATAACTGGCTGCCAATATTGCCGTAGCCAATGATGCCGAGCTTTTTACCCCGGATCTCGAACGAGCCGTGGGCCGACTTGTCCCAGTTGCCGGCGTGCATCTTGGGGTTTTTCTCGGGAATGCGGCGGGCCAGGACGATGATTTCGCCCAAGGCCAGCTCCACCACCGAGCGGGTGTTGGAAAAGGGCGCGTTGAATACGGCCGCGCCGCGCCGCATAGCCGCCGCCAGATCAATCTGGTTGGTGCCGATGCAGAAGGCGCCGATGGCAATGAGCCGGTTGCCGGCGTCGAGCACGCGTTGGGTGACCTGGGTTTTGGAGCGGATGCCGAGGATGCTCACGCCCTCGATGCGCTGGATGAGCTCTTCTTCGTCGAGGCTGCCGGCCACGCTTTCCACCTGATAGCCTTCCTGGGTAAAGAGCTCGGCGGCGCGGGCGTCGGGGCTTTCGAGGAGCAGAACTTTGATGCGGTTTTTGGGGTAGGAAAGGGTCATCGGGAGTTTAAGCTGATATAGAAATTCATCGAAGGTCGGCAGCACTTCGTCGGCGCGGGCGATGACGGTGGGGCGGGCCACGTTTTCGGTGTAGGCGTAGAAGCGGTGGGCGAGGCCGGCTTCGCGGATCTGGTAGTCGGTGTAGCCATCGCCGAGCACGTACACGGGGCCTTCCAGATCGAGCAGCACGAGCTGGCGAATCTTGCCGCCGTCGCGGCTGAGCACGTTGGCCGGGTCGCAGCCGGTGATGTTGCCGGTCGCATCAAAGGTGAACGTGTTGGCCAGGACGTGATCGGCGGCAATGCCAAACTCGGCCACCACGGGCTCAATAAACTCGCGGAAGCCGCTGCTGACCACGTAAATCCGGTCGGCAAAGCGCCGGAAGAAATCCCCGTTGCGCCGGATGCTCTCGCTCACTTTGGTTTGCAGGCGGGCCACGAGCGGCGCCAGGTGGTCGCGGTGCGCGCTGAGCAGCGCCAGCCGGCGGGCCAGCGATTCCTGAAAACCAATTTCTCCGGCCATGCCCTGGTCCGTAAGCGCCCGGATTTGGGCCACGACGGTGGCCTGGTCGGGGTGGCCTTGCAGGGCGATATCGGCCAGCTCATCCAGCCCTTCAACCTGGGTGAAGGTGGAATCGAAGTCGAAAACGAGGTAGGGCAGGGGCGTGGCGGGTTCGGACATGGGCGCAAAGATGCGGCCGTTGTTCCCTGCCAAGGTCTTCAATACCTGATTATTTGCAAAAACCTGTCTTTTGTAATTAGGGGCCGCTAAAAAAAATATAACAACTTTCTTTTTCAGAAGCAGAAGTGGAAATAGAAGCTAAAGAGAAAAAGTGAGGGTAAAAATGTCCGTCATGCAGAGCGCAGCGAAGCATCTCGCGTGGACGAGTAATCAATACCGTTGCAAGGATTGAATTACTCGTCCACGCGAG
>JAYWCH010000384.1:0-4966 GCA_043780755.1 Hymenobacter sp. | reverse complement strand
CCCGGCGTAGTACTGCCGGGCTGTTTCGAGAATCTGGGGCCGTTCCGACGAATGAATAAATCCTTCCGCCGCCAGGTCGGCGCTGGCAAAAAAGCCGGTTTGCTGGGCCCGCTGCCAGTCGGCAGCCTCGGTGATGCGATAAAGCATAGCTTAAAAAAAGGTGATTGTTACGTAGCCGAAAGCCGTTAGGGCGATTTTTTACGGCTGCTCCCGAGTCTTCGGAAGCGGCCGTGAAAACCGCCCTAACGGCTAAATCAGATCTGAAAACGGGAGTGGCTTACGCCTTCCACAGCTCCTGCTGCACCTGCTTGCCCACGGTGAGCATGATGCGGACAGGATTGGGCACCAGGGTAATGCGGGCTTCTTTACCGGGATATTTCTCCGAATCGACCCAGACGCCTTCCTTGGGCTGGGGCGCGGCGGTAGGGTTGCTGGGCAGGTAGGCAGTGGGCAGCAGCACGTCGGTATCCGACTTCAGCTCGGTGTGGACTTTATCGAGCGCCGTTTCCAGGTAGTCGCCATACTCGTCGTTGAAATCGTCCTCCAGGTCGTGCAGGGCCTCTTCCACGTCGTCGTAGCGGGCGTCGTCGTACGTGAGGGTGTGCAACTCGGCCTTCTTTTCAATCAGGGCCACGAGGGCGCGGTTCAGTTCTTCGGTATTCATGGGAGCGCTAAGGCGGGAGAATTGATCACAAAAATGGGGATGAATTACCAAATGCCCAGCGCGGCCGCGGCCACGCTCCGGGGCCACTAGCCGGATTCTGCCAAAATCTGTAGTTTTACTTAGCTAATCCCACCCTTCTTCCCTTCCCACCCATGCAAACTACGACCTCACCCGCCGCGCTGGCCCAGCCCGCCCAGGATTTCCTCCCCCTCAAAGGCACCGACCACGTCGAATTCTACGTCGGCAACGCCAAACAGTCGGCCTACTACTACCAGGCCGCCTTCGGCTACGAGCTGGTAGCCTACGCCGGCCCCGAAACCGGCCTGCGCGACCGCGCCAGCTACGTGCTGCAACAGGGCAAGATCCGCCTCGTGCTCACCACTTCCCTGCTGGCCGATTCGGCCATCGCCGAGCACGTGCGCCAACACGGCGACGGTGTGAAAGTCATGGCCCTGTGGGTGGACGACGCCCGGAAATCGTTTGAGGAAACGACCCGACGCGGAGCCCGCGTGGCGTTCGAGCCCTACACGCTGGAAGACGAGTTTGGCACGGTTACGCTGGCCGGCATCTACACTTACGGCGAGTCCATCCACACCTTCGTGGAGCGAACCAACTACAACGGGCCGTTCCTGCCGGGCTTCGTGGCCAAAACCAGCAGCGTCCCGCCGGGCGCGCCCGTGGGCCTGCTGCACGTCGATCACTGCGTGGGCAACGTGGGTTGGGGCGAGATGAATCAGTGGGTGAAATTTTACGAGGAGGTCATGGGCTTCAAGCTCCTGCTCACCTTCGACGACGACGATATCAGCACCGAATATTCGGCCCTCATGTCCAAAGTCGTGGCCAATGGCAACGGCTACGTGAAATTTCCCATCAACGAGCCGGCCGCAGGCAAGAAGAAGTCACAGATTGAAGAATACCTCGACTACTACCACTCGCCCGGCGTGCAGCACATCGCCATCGCCACCAACGACATCCGCGCTACCGTGGCCGAGCTGCGCCGGCGCGGCGTCGAATTCCTGTCCGTGCCTGCCACTTATTACGAAGACTTACTCCCGCGCATCGGCCAGATTGACGAAGACCTGTCCTCGCTGCAAGCCCTGAACCTGCTCGTCGACCGCGACGAGGAAGGCTATCTGCTCCAGATTTTTACCAAGCCCGTCGAAGACCGGCCCACGGTTTTTTACGAAATCATTCAGCGCAAAGGCGCCAAGAGCTTCGGCAAAGGCAATTTCAAGGCCTTGTTTGAAAGCATCGAGCGCGAGCAGGCCTTGCGCGGCAATCTCTAAATACCGGTTATGGAGCCGCATTCAGGGCGGCGGGCAGTCGATCGGCAGGAATTATCCCGACCGATTGCCCGCCGTCCGTATGCGGCTTTACATTTACTCTCCAAATCAGCGCTATCGCCATGCCCCTCGCTCCCGAAATTCAAGCTACCCTCAACACCTGGCTCACGCCGGCTTACGACGCCCAGACCCAGCAAGCCATCCGCGAAATGGTGGCCGGCGGCCACGACGAAGCCCTGACCGACGCCTTCTACCGCACCCTCGAATTCGGCACCGGCGGCCTGCGCGGCATCATGGGCCCGGGCTCCAACCGCATGAATCGCTACACGCTGGGCATGGCGACGCAGGGCCTGTGCAATTATTTAATTCAGAGCTTCCCGAACCAGGAAATTAAAGTCGCCATCGCTCACGACAGCCGCAATAACAGCCCCGAATTCGCGCAAATAGCGGCCGGGATTTTCTCGGCCAACGGCATTACCGTTTACTTGTTCGACGCCCTGCGCCCCACGCCGGAATTATCGTTTGCCATCCGCCACCTGGACTGCCAGAGCGGCTGCGTCATCACGGCTTCTCACAATCCCAAAGAGTACAACGGCTACAAAGTGTACTGGAACGACGGCGCGCAGGTGGTAGCGCCGCACGATAAAAATATCATCGTCGAAGTAACTAAAATTGCCAGTATCAGCGAAGTAAAATTCGAGGCGGATACCACGAAAATTATCAGCGTCGGCGCGAATATCGACGCCCGGTATTTTACCGAAGCCAAAAAGCTCAGCATCGATCCCGCCGCTATTGAGCGCCAGCACGATTTGTCGATTGTGTACACGCCGATTCACGGTTCGGGCATCACGCTGGTACCGGGTTTGCTGCGCGAATTCGGCTTCACCAATGTGAACGTGGTGGCCGCCCAGGCCACGCCCGACGGTAATTTTCCCACCGTGCAATCGCCCAATCCCGAGGAAAAAAGCGCCATGCAGCTGGCCCTCGACCAGGCCCAAGCCACGAACGCCGATCTCGTGCTAGCCACCGATCCCGACGCCGACCGCGTGGGCGTGGGCGTAAAAAACAACGAGGGCGAATGGGTGCTGCTCAACGGCAACCAGACCGCCGCGCTGCTCACCTACTACCTGCTCTCGGCCCGCCACCGCGCGGGCCAGACCACGCCGCAGGATTACATTGTTTACACCATCGTCACGAGCGAGATTCTCGGCGACATTGCCCGGCAGCACGCCGTAAAAAGCTACCAGACGCTCACCGGCTTCAAGTACATTGCCGGCATCATCCGCGAATTGGAGGGCCGGGAAAACTACATCGGCGGCGGCGAAGAAAGCTACGGCTTCCTCATCGGCGATTTTGTCCGCGACAAGGATGCCGTTTCGGCCTGCGCCCTGGTGGCCGAAATGGCCGCCGTCGCCAAGGATCAGGGCCGCACGCTCTACCAGGAAATGGTGCAGATGTACGCCCACTACGGCCTGTACGTCGAAGATCTGATTTCCCTGACCAAGCAGGGCCAGCGCGGGGCCGAAGAAATTCAGGAAATGATGGCCGGCCTGCGGGCCAATCCGCCCGCCACCATCGCCGGCCTGAAAGTGGTGGAGATCCGCGACTACCAAACCGGTAAAATTCACGACATCCACTCCGGCCTCACCACCGCCACTGGCCTGGAACGCTCCAACGTCCTGCAATTTCTAACCGAAGACGGCAGCAAAATATCGGCCCGCCCCAGCGGCACCGAACCCAAAATAAAATTCTATTTCAGCGTAAAACAACCGCTAAAATCAGTAGTTGATTTTGACCTGGCCACGCGCCTGGGACGGGAGAAAATTGCGGCCATTATTACCGATATGAAGCTGCGATAATCGCTGGATTTATAGTTGAAATAAAGCAAATAGCCCGGCCGAGAAATGCCGGATCATTTGCTTTATTAAGCGGCAGTGATGAAGCTGTTCATATACTCAAAAGTTCTGTCATCCTGAGCTTGCGAAGGACCTCATTACGCCGCCCACTATCCCCTGCATTCCGGCGACTCAGCCGTGATAAGGTCCTTCGCTCTGCTCAGGATGACGGACGTTTTAAGTCTCTAAACAGGCTCCAAACTCGTTTTGCTGTGCGACCGGTATTTCTAACTATCTCGTAACGGGCACGCTCTCAGAGCCGCACCCCAATGCCCGGCCCGAGCAGATAAAACCACTTGCCCGCCGACAATAAATACCCACCACCGAGGTAGAGGGGAAAAGTAAATTTGGCGTCCCGGCGCGTGGGATATACCGAGCCGAGGATGACCACGCCCAGGTCGCGCACGTCGGTGCTGCTGCTGCCCAGGTTGAAGGCGTTGAGAGCCACGAAGCCGGCGCCGATTTTATACGGCCGCAGGCGGTTGATTTTATCCGGGCTGTAGAAACTCATCTGCGCCAGTGTGGCCAGGGAGATGCCGCCAAAATCGCCGTAGCCGCTTTGGCCCTGGCGGCGGGTGAGCAGGCCCGCCGGGAAGCTCACGTCGATGTCGAATTTATAGCGGCGCTTGAGCACCAGCTCCACCGCCTGGGTGTAGCCAGGCTCAGCGTATTGGCTGGTCTGGTGTTTGATCATGACCACGATGCGGCTCCAGTCGTCGAGGTCGTAGGTTTTGTGCGTCAGCAGGGAATTCAGGCTGAGTGGGTCAGTGCGGCACTGCTTATCGGCGTAGAAGGCGGCGCGGGGCGACTTATCACCGGGGCAGATGACGATGTTTTCGACGGTGCGCAGCTCGATCAGCTCGCCTTTGCTGTTGAAGGTCTGCACGTCAAAACTCAGGTATTGCTTGCCAAAAAGCTGCTCGGCTTTGTCGATGCCGTTGGGATTAAATTGAAACGTCACGTCGCGAATAATGCCATCATAAAGCACCGGGCCGCCCAGCCGGGTGACGACCCGCGCCGCCGCACCGTAGCTGACCGACACAAAATCGAGCGGGTGCGGGCGCTGAAACTCCTTCACGCTCAGGGCGTAGCCGGTGGGCTGGCCCGCGTTGTAAATCGTGCTC
>JAYWCH010000383.1:0-19156 GCA_043780755.1 Hymenobacter sp. | reverse complement strand
GGGCCGGCACAAAAAGCCGTTCGTGGCCGTTAACATGGCCGCCATTCCGTCGGCACTGCTCGAAAGTGAGCTCTTTGGGCACGAGAAAGGGTCGTTTACGAGCGCCATTGGCCGCAAAATCGGCAAGTTTGAGGAAGCCAACGGCGGGACGTTATTTCTGGATGAAATCGGCGATCTGGACCTGGCCATGCAGGCCAAGCTGCTGCGGGTGTTGCAGGAGCGCGAGCTGCAGCGGGTGGGTGGTAACGAGCGCATCCGCCTCGACGTGCGCCTGATCACGGCGACCAACAAAAACCTGTCGGAAGAGGTGAAAAAAGGGACTTTCCGGGAAGATCTCTACTACCGCATCAGCGGCCTGCCGCTGGTGCTGCCGCCCCTACGCGAGCGCGGCGATGATGTGCTATTTCTGGCCAACTATTTCGTGGATGTCTTTTGCCGCGAGTACGGCAAGGCGCCGCTGCGGCTCTCGGCGGCCGCGCTCGATAAGCTCAAGCACTACGATTATCCCGGCAATGTGCGCGAGCTGAAAACCGTCGTCGAGCTGGCCGCCGTGCTCAGCAACGGCCCGGAAATCCTGCCGGCCGATATCCTTTTTGCCCCCGCCGGCCGCGAAACCAGCTTTCTCAATTCCGAAAAAACTCTGCGCGAGTACACCCGCGCCATCGTGCGTCATTACCTCGACCGCCACCACGACAACGTGCCGCTGGTGGCCGAAAAACTTGGCGTGGGCCGGTCCACGATTTACAAAATGATCCAGGATCATGAAGTCTGAACCGGAGCGCGGCGCTGGTTTGCGAAGGCTGAAAAATTCGGAATCAGTCGCTTATCAAGCTGGTAGCGGTAGAATAACCCAGGCGGCCGGCGTGAAGCGCCACCACCGGCCGGTGCCGCCCGTGGCGGCCTCCTCGCCGGGGAGGTGCCAGACGACTTCGGCCCGGCCGGTGAGCTGCAGGGTGCGGGCGCCCGCAAAATCGATGAACAGCAGCCCGGCGGCGTCATTCAGGGCCAGGTTGCCGAGGGAGTTGTACATGCTGTTGCCCACGTAGTCGGGTACGAGCAGCGTGCCGTCCGCCTCTACCCGCACGAAGCCCGCCGGGCCGCCCCGGTGCGCCGTGTCGAGGGCGTCGTGGTCGTCGCCGCTGCCCAGAAAAAAGGTGTCGGCCGTCGCAATCCACGCGCTGACTCCGGGCGTGAGGGCCGTGCCCGCGCTGCGGGCCGCGAGCCCGGGTCGGGCCGGCACGGCGCGCGGATCGGGCTGCGGCTGAATGTACTGGGGACAGTTGAGAAAAGCCTGATCGATCGCAATCTGCCAGCCATCGGCCACGGCGTGGGCCCGGCCGTTGACGCGGTAGCGCCGCCGGGAATGAAACTCGATGAACAGTAGGCTCGTCGCCGGCCGGGCCGCCAGGTTGGCCCACACAATATCAGGCCCGGCCGGCCGCAGCCGGGCCGCGGCCAGGTGCAGCACGGCGGGCGTGGGCGAGTGGGCAAACCCCGGCTGCCCGAACAGTACCGACGTCCAGACCTGCCCGTCGGCATCGAGCGAGCTGATGGTGACCAGCGTCTGCTGGGCCAGAAAATGGTTTTCCTCCGCCGGAATGCCGGGGAGAATGCTTGGGGCGTTGTGGTCGGCCCGGGCGCGCTCGCCGAGCTGCTGCTGAACGAGCAGCTCGCCGGCGTGGTAAGGGGTGGGGGTCATGTGAGCGGGAAGAAAACGGCCGTGTCGCAGGGTAACCCCGTAACCGGTACGGTGGTTACTATTTTCGCCGTGCGCCGTGCGGGTGCTACTGTTTCGGGCTCGTTCCCGGCTTGTCGAGCATCGTACAGAACGGGCAGCGTTTGCCACTGGGTTCCCGGCCCGCAATGCGATCGGCGAGCGCAATGCTGCGCCCAATGGGGCATTGCTCCTGATCGTGCCAGACGTCTTCCAGGCCAATGCCACGCAGGGGGGAGTAAAATGAGGCGATTCGCATAGTTAAGAAAGCAGCTGGACAAGCATTAAGTTGGCAAAAGTATAGATTATTAATCCGTATATTTAAATACAATGTTTTAATTTTTGGATTGGCTTGGGGAACGGGTCAGGGTTGCGGGGAAGTCCTTTACCTTGGGGCCATGTCCGATTTCCGCCTCCGCGTTTTCCAGGCCGTGGCTCAGCACCTGAGCTTTACCAAAGCCGCCCAGGGGCTGTTTATCACGCAGCCGGCCGTCACCAAGCACATTCACGAGCTGGAGCGCCAGTACGGCCAGCGCCTGCTCGAACGACGCGGCAGCCGCGTGGCCCTCACTGAAGCCGGGCGCCTGCTTCTGCTGCACGCCGAAGCCGTGGCCGGCTCCCAGCAACAGCTGGAAGATCAGCTCCACGCCCTGCGCGACCCCGGCGAGGCGGCCGGTCGGCTGCGGCTGGGCGCCAGCACCACCCTGGCCCAATACCTGCTGCCGCCCATGCTGCCCGCTTTTCAGCAGCGCCACCCCAGAGTGGGGTTGACGCTGCTCAATGCGAATTCGGAGCAGGTGGCCGAGGCGCTGCTGCGCGGGGAGCTGGATCTGGGTTTCGTCGAAGGCCGCTCCAAAAGCCGCGACCTGCACTACGAGCTGCTGCTGACCGACGAGCTGGTGGCCGTGCGCGGCGTCACCGGCGCCGGCCCGCCCCCGCGCCCCCTGCCGCTGGCCGAGGCCCTGGCCCGTCCGCTGGTGCTGCGCGAGCGCGGCTCGGGCACGCTGGAAGTCCTCGAATTTGCCCTGCGCACCCTGAAAATTAAGCTTAGCAGCTTATCAGTGGCTTTTTATTTCGACAATACCGAGGCCATCAAAGCCTACCTCGAAGCCGCGCCGGGGGCGCTGGGCTTCGTTTCGCGCCGGGCCCTGACGCGGGAGCTGGCCACGGGCCGCCTGGAGATTGTACCCATTGCCGGCCTGCACCTGCCCCGGCAGTTTGAGGCGCTCTGGGTGCAAGGGCAGTCGCTGAGCCCGCCTGCCCAACGTTTTCTCCACTTTGCCCAGCAGCAATTGCAAGGGCTGTCATAACTTTTGGTAATGTCAGATAACAATTTCAGATAACCTAAAAGCAATAGGGTTCCGTAAATTTGACCCGGAAATAACCCCTGGCCCCATGTCCGTCCCCGTATTGTCAGCCCCGGCCCCGCCCAACGTGCCGATTGATCCCACTGAAGGCACGGGCTGGTTCCGGGCTTTTCATCTGCCGTACGTGGTGCTGGGGCGGCGCATCACGCTGCGGCAGGTGGTGTTTACGCTGCTGCTGACCTTTTGCCTCACGCCCTGGGCTTCGCCGCCCGTGGCGCTGGCCCTCGGGCTCGTGCTGGCCCAAACGCTCGGTAATCCCTTCGGGCCGCAGACCAAGCAGGCCACGGCTAAGCTGCTGCAATTTTCGGTTATTGGCCTGGGCTTCGGCATGAATGCCCACGCGGCGGTGCAGGCCGGCCGGGAAGGCCTTCTCTTCACCATCGTCTCCATCTTCGGCACGCTCACGCTGGGGTACTTTGTGGGCAAGTGGCTGGGGCTGGGGCGGCACGTTGTCCACCTTATTTCCTGCGGCACTGCCATTTGCGGGGGCAGCGCCATTGCGGCCGTCGGGCCGGTTTTGCGGGCCCGCGACGAAGAAATGTCGGTGGCTCTGGGCACGGTGTTCGTGCTCAATGCCGTGGCCCTTTTTGCCTTTCCCCCCATCGGCCACGCGCTGGCCATGACGCAGAACCAGTTCGGCCTCTGGTGCGCCATTGCCATTCACGATACTTCGTCGGTGGTGGGCGCGGCCGCGGCCTACGGCGATCAGGCCCTGCAAGTAGCCACGACCGTCAAGCTGGCCCGCGCCCTGTGGATTATTCCCGTGTCCATCGGCACGGCCGTGCTGTTCCGGCAAAAAGGCGTGAAGGTGAAAATCCCCTACTTCATCTTTGGCTTCATTGCGGCCATGCTGATCAATACGTTTGTGCCGGCCGCCCGGCCCCTGGGACCGGTGCTGGTCAGTCTGGCTAAAGTTGGCCTCACGGTCACGCTGTTTTTCATCGGCGCCGGGCTGTCGGCCCGGGTGGTGAAGTCGGTAGGCATCCGGCCTTACGTGCTGGGGATTCTGCTGTGGGTGGTTATTTCGACCAGCTCGCTCTACGTCATTCTGCACGCCGTCTGAGCCGGCGCGGTTACCCTGCGCTCCGCAGAGTACATTACTTATTTTTTATATATAAATAAAGTATATTTATAAAAAAACTTGTCTTTGTAATGAATAGTCCGTTTCCTTTTCACACCAGCCAACCGGAAACGGCGGGGGCCACGGTGTACCACACCCACCCCAAATGCCGGGTGGCTCAGCAGATCACGATCGATTTTCAGGTGGCGGGCACCGGGGCGGGGCGGCACGAATGCCCATTCTGCTACGTGCTGGGCCAGTTTGAAGAGAACCGGGCCCGGCGTGACTACCCGGCGGCGGAGTCCGGGCGCTAGGCCGCCGGTTTGTGGCGGGCCGGGAGCATCTTTGTAATCCGGCTGCTTCCTTTCGCGCTTTCCCGTCCGTGCCAGTTTTCTCTTTGCTCATTCGCTCGCGCCGCTGGGTTGTCGGCCTTTTTTTTGGCCTGCTGATTTTGCTCGGGGCCGCCGTGCACCGCGACTACGGCATGGGCTGGGATGAGCCCGCCGAGCGCCTCAATGCCTTCGTCAGCGCCAAATACGTGGCCCTGCAACTGGCGCCGGCGCTGGCCCGCCGCCAGGCCCGGTTCGCCGATATTCCTGAGCTGCGCCACTACCATGACGCCGACCACGGTGTGCTGTTTCTGCTGCCGCTGGTAGTGCTGGAGGCCCTGAGTCCAGGCTCCGATCCGGCCCAATGGGCTTTTTTTCGGCATTTCCTGGGGTTCCTGCTGTTTGTGGCCGCCGGCTGGGCGGTGTACCGGCTGGGCGCGCAGCGGCTGGCGAGCTGGCGTTGGGGGCTGGTGGGCGCGGCTGGGCTGGTGCTCTCGCCCCGCATCTTCGCCGAGGCGTTTTACAATTACAAAGACCTGGTTTTTCTGAGCCTGTTCACCCTGGCCGTGCTGACGCTGGGGCGGCTGCTGCGCCGGCCCACGGCCGGCCGGGCGCTGGTGCACGCGCTGGCCTGCGCGGCGGCCATTGATGTGCGGGTCATGGGCCTGCTGCTGCCGCTGCTCACCCTGGGCTTCGGCGCGCTGGAAGTAGCGTGCCGGCCGGGGCGGCGGCGCGGGCTGGCGGGCGCGCTGGCGCTGTACCTGCCGCTGTTGCTGGCGCTAGTGGTGCTGGGCTGGCCGTATTTGTGGGAAAACCCGGCGGACAATCTGCTGACGGCGCTGGGCAGCTTCAGTCGCTACACGAAGTCGATGGACGTGTTTTACCTGGGCCGGTTCGTGTCGATTCAGGCGCTGCCCTGGCATTATGCGCCGGTGTGGCTGCTCATTACCACGCCGGTGCCCTACGGGGTGCTGTTCGGGCTGGGGCTGGCGGCGCAGGGGCGGGCGCTGTGGGTGGCCGGCCCGGCGCGCGGGCTGCGGCGGACTGCGGCCCGGCGCGATCTGTTGGTGCTGGTCTGGTTTGCGGGGCCGCTGCTCGGGGTGATGCTGCTGCATTCGGTGCTTTACGATGGCTGGCGGCATTTGTATTTCATCTACCCGGCCTTCGTGCTCATTGCCGTTCGGGGGTTGCGGGCGCTGGGGCGGGCGGGGCGGCGGGCCCGTGCCCGACCTGTCCGGTGGGCGGCGGGGGCGCTGCTGGGGGCGCTGGCGCTGGGGACGGGGCAGGTAGTAGGGCGCATGGTGGCCGAGCATCCTTTTCAATACGCCTACTTCAGCTTTCTGCCCGGCCCGGTGATTGAGCAGAACTTCGAGCGCGACTACTGGGGCCTGTCTACCCGGCAGGGGCTGCAATGGATTCTGGCCCACGACCCGCGCCCGGTGGTGTTGGTGAGCATGGATAATCAGACCGCTACCACCTTGCTCATCAACCTGAAAATGCTGGCTCCCGCCGAGCGCGCCCGGCTGCGCTACGTGCCGCCCGCCGGGGCCGATTACTTCATGTCCATCTACCGCTGGCATCCGGGGCCGTACCCGCGGGGGGCGGGGCGGCCGGTGCACACCATTCGGGTGGGGGGCGCGGCCATCCTCACGGTGCTGCGCCGGTCCTGAGTGGGCGGAGCGGTGCTAAATTTGGGCTTCTGATGGGCCCCGGGCGCTGTTTTCAGATTAGCTACCACCGTTTTAATTTCTCCCAATGCCGCTGCTTGAAGTGAATGATGCCCGCCTGGTGCGGCAGTTTCTGGACTTGCCCGCGCGCCTGCACCAGGGGCAGGCCGCGTACATTGGGCCGCTGGCGGCCGAAATCGAAGCGGTATTCGACCCGGCCAAAAACCTGAATTTTGCCCACGGCGAAGCCATTCGCTGGGTGCTGACGGACGCTACGGGTACCGTCATCGGCCGGGTGGCGGCCTTTCTCAACCGGGAGGCGCCGGCCGTGGCCGATGCTACGCTGCCCACCGGCGGCCTGGGTTTTTTCGAGTGCATCGACGATCAGGCGGCGGCCAACACGCTCTTCGCAGCCGGGCAAGCCTGGCTGCTGGCGCGGGGCATGCAGGCCATGGACGGCCCCATCAATTTTGGCGAGCGCGACCGGTTCTGGGGCCTGCTCGTGGATGGTTTCGAGCGGGAGCCCAACTATGGCATGTTCTGGCACCCGCCGTATTACCAGCCGTTATTTGAAAACTACGGCTTTCAGCTCTACTTTAAGCAGTACACCTGCGCCCGCGAGGTCGACGCCCTGCTGCACCCCAGCTTTGCTAAGCGCGCCGCCGCCTTCGCCGCCGACCAGCCGGCCTACCGCTTTGCCCACTCCCTGAAGCGGGAGCCCGAGGCCATGGCTCAGGACTTTCACCACGTTTACAACCTGGCCTGGGCCAATCATTCGGGTGTGCCCTCCATGAGCCTGGACAAGGCCCGTCAGCTCGTGTTGCAGATGCGCCCGGTGCTCGACGAAAACCTGCTCTGGTTTGCCTACCACGACGATGAGCCGGTGGCGTTCTTCCTCAGCCTGCCCGAGCTGAACCAGATTTTCAAGCACATCGGCCCCCGGCTTGATCTGATTGGCAAGCTGCGGTTTTTGTGGGCGCGCTGGCGCTACCAGCACCGCCGGCCCAAGAAAATGTTCGGGGTGATTTACGGGGTTGTACCCGCCCATCAGGGCAAAAACGTGGATGCCGTGATGATGGTACACGCCCAGCGCGCCTTCGAGGTGGCGGGCTACACGGACATCGAAATGAATTGGATCGGCGATTTCAACCCCCGGATGCTGGCCACCACGCGCTCCATCGGGGCCAAGGTTTGCAAGACCCACATCACCTACCGCAAGCTTTTTGATGAGCGCCGGCCGTTCGAGCGCTGCCCGATTATTCGCTGATCGGCCGGCTTCCGTTAGCCGGTATTCAGCCCTCGAAAAACCCTAGAAGGGGTAGCCGATGGCCAGATTGACCCGGCCGGCCCGGCTCTCCGGCGTGCCGTAGGGCGCCTGGATCGGAACGGCGAAATCGAGCCGGATGACGAAAAATTGGATATCGACCCGCAGTCCCACGCCCGCGCCCACGGCCAGTTGCCGCATAAAGGTGCTCGCCTTGAACTCGCTGCCTGGCCTGGCCGGGTCCGGATTGGCGAGCCAGATATTGCCCGCATCCACGAACACGGCGCCCTTGAGGTAGGGCACCAGATCCTGGCGGTACTCGATGTTGCCTTCGAGCCGGATATCGCCCACCTGATCGTAAAAGCTATTGAGGTTTTCCGTGGGGGTCTGGGGGTGGTAGGTGCCGGGGCCGAGGCCGCGGGCGGCGAAAGCCCGGATGCTGTTTGGTCCCCCGATGCCGTACTGCTTGGGGTAGGGCAGCACGCTGGAATTACCGTAGGGCATCCCCAGGCCGGCCTGCAGGCGGGCCACGAGGCGATTCCCGGAGGCCGGGTTCGGGCTGATCCGGTAGTATTCGCGCAGCTCCAGGTCGAGCTTGAGGTACTGGCTATACTCCTGGCCGCCAATGGTGTAGCGGCCGTCCGAATTTTTGGGGCCGCCGGCCGAGCTCACGATGGCCTGGGCCATATTGCCGCTGCCTTCGATCTCGCCGTTGAAATAAACCTGTTGGCGGCGCTGCTCGAGCACCTGCTGGTTGTAGGTGTAGCGGTAGGAGCTGGCCAGGATAAACTGCTGCTGGAAGGCGCTGCGCAGGAAAGTCTTGGTTTTTAGGATTTCCGTGAAGGCGTCGGTCGGCGTGAAACGCACGTAGGTAATGTCGATGGGCCGGATTTCCTGCTCATTGGTCAGCTTGGTTTTGAAGCTGTAGCCATAGTTCAGATTGAAGAAATTCTGAGTAAAATAGCTGGCGCGGGTGACGGCCCGCACGCCCACGCCCAGGGTGGTGCGCGGCTGGAAGTCCGAATTGGGCAGCTTGACATCGAGCAGCGGTAAATCGGGCACCACCAGCCGGGGAAAAATCAGCTCGGCATTCACGCCCAGCTCGTAGCTGGTCAGGCCCAGAGCCCCGTTGCTGCCGCCGCTCTGGGTTTCGGTCGAGGCCACGGCGTTGACCAGCAGCTGCTCGCCGCCGCGCAGGGCCGAGCGGTTGCGAAACGACACATTCAACCCCGGTCCGGTGAAGCCGTTGCTTTTAGATACCAGCTGCAGATCGGCCCGCAGACTTTTCTTCTTGAGCTGAGTCATCAGCACGTCGGCGTCGAGGCGGGCGCGGCCGGCCGAATCACCGGCCACCGCCGGCTTGAGGCGAATCTCCACGAATTTGAACGTGTTCAGGCTCATCAGGCGGCTGATGGTCTGATCGCGCCGCCGCCGCCGAAATAGGCTGTCGGGGTAGAGGAAAGCAGCGTTTACAATGGCCTTAGCCCGGAATACCGACTCGTCGGGAAAGTACTGGAAACCCCGGAACATGATCGGCGGGCGCGTGGTGGTGTCGGTCAGCACGTAGTTGGTGTTGAGCTTGACCTGATCAAGCCAATAGGGACGGGTGGCTCTGGCCGGAATTGTGGATTTCACGCGCAGGTACACATTTACCTGGTTTTTCAGGGTACTATCGACCTGAAAAAGCAGGTAATCGGGCGTGAAATAGAAGTAGCCCTGGTTCTTGAGCTGGTTGTCGATGCGGACCCGCTCGGCGGTGAGCGTGTTCAGGTTGTACGGCTCGCCCACCGCCAGGAGCGTGCCGGGCTGGGTGGCGCGTACGGCCGCATTCACCAACGTATCGCCTTCGGGGAAATGGATTTCCTTAATGGTGTAAACCCGGCCTACGCTGGCCGTGTAGTCGACCTGTGCGGTCCGATCCTGCGTCTTTACCTCGTGGCTCACGCTGCCTTTGAAGAAGCCGTTATTGTGCAGCCGATTGACAATCAGTCCCTGGGTGGCGCTGATTTTCACGTCTTTGAGCAGCACCGGGGCTTCGCCGAATTTATCGGCCAGCAACTTGCCCAGCCCTTTCTTTTTCCCTTCGCCCAAATGCCAGAAATACAGCTTGGGCCGCTGGCCGAGAATGGCCGAGTTAGGTTTAGGACGGATGACGGCTTCCAGACCGGCTTGCAGCGCCGCCTGGTTGGTGATTTTTTCGGGCGTTTTGATGATGACTTTGCTGCCGGTGTACAGCTTCTGGCCCTCGGGAATGTAGCGCAGGCCCGAACAGGCTGAAATAAGCAGCACCAAAACCAGCAGGCCGGGAGCGAAAACGGGGCGGCACCGGGTGACCATTGTACGATCCTTCATCAGTTAGCGATTCTTGCTCGTCGGCTTCATTCGCGCCGAATCGATGCGGGCCGAGGGTTGGGATTGAACGGAATCTTTCTCGGCTTTTTTCTCCACTTTCTCCACTTTGCGATTCGTTTTCCGTTCGGCTTTGACCACTTTCGGCACTTTTGAAAACAGGTCTTTCAGGTCTTTATAATCGCGCTGAAATACCAGCGCCGCCCCGGTGCGGATGAGCGGCCCATCGATGTCCTCGTAACTATTCTGCCGGAATACGCGCACCCGCAGCCGGCCGTCCGACAGCACGGTATACTCCAGGCTGACATCGCCGGCCAGGTTGCTGGGGCTGCTCTGGCCCTGGGTCGACTGGCTGCCGGTGTTGCCGCTCAGGGCGATGTCGGTGCCCACGCGCACGGTGAGGCGGTTGTTGAGCAGCTGGCGGCGGACGGCTACGTTCAGGTCGGTGCGGCTGCCCTGGCCGCCGTCGGCGGTGTAGTTGGCCTGGTTGGTCACGCCCAGATCGAGGCCCAGGCCGGAGAGGTATTTATCGGTCAGATTGGTGAGCTGATCGGTGAGCACGGCGCTGGCGCTGCCCCGGAGCTGGGTGGCCACCAGCCCTTCGCCGCTGCTGGTCTGGAATGGATTCTGCGTCACAAACCGCCCTAAAATCAGCAGGGAAAACACCTGCTTGCTCAGCTCCGAAGTCTGGTTGGGCTGGCGTAGCTGGGCCAGCTTGGCCTCGACCTGCCCGCTCAGGGCTCCCCGCTGGTTTTCGGGCAGGGTAATATCGAAGCCAATGGTGGGTTTACTGAGCTGGTCACTCACTTTCAACAGCACGACGAAGGGCAGGCGATTGCGGGCGACTGTGGCGCTGGTCAGGTCGTCGCTGCCCTGGCCGGCCAGCAGCTCGGCGGGGGCGGCCTGCACTTTATAGGCGGCCGTGAGATCGAGCGTGGCGTTGTACGGGTCGCCGTCCCAGGTGATGGACGAGCCCTGGCGCAGCACGAAATCCCGCGAAGCGAGGTCGTACAGTGACAAATGATACTGGCCGCGCGTCACATCCAGTCGCCCGCTCAGGGTGATGGTGCCGTCCGGCGCAATGTTGGTGTTGAGCGTGCCGCCCGCCCGCACCCGCAGGTTATCGCCGCTGGCCGGGTCGATCACCAGGGTGAAGGGCGTGCGGTCGGTAATGGTCACGACGGCCGTCACGTCGTAGCCCTTGGCCGCCACTTTCACGGTGTCCACGGCCATTTTGCGGGCCAGCAATGGATTGAGCGGCGCGCTTTTATCCACAAATTCCACAATGCCGGCCCGGTCCACTTCGCTGGGCGAGGCGCTGGGCGATTCTACCGTCAGGTTTGAGCCATCGACCACCGTGACGCGGGTATCGATTTTAATGAGCGAAACCGGCCCCGTCAGCCGGGTATCCGAGTCGAGCACCAGCCGTCCGTAAAACAGCTGATTATTAGCGCGGGTACTGCGCACGGCCAGGAAATTATCGGTCTTGGCCCGCATATCGAAGGTGTAGTTGATGAAATCACTGGTCAGCAGATAGCCATTTACCACCGCTTTATTAGCCGCCGAATCCAGCACCGTGAAGTTGTTGAACGCGAGGCCCCGGTCATCAAGCGTGAGCGTCTGGTTGGGCAGCCGGAAGGGCGAGCCGAGCTGCGGCACCACAAAGCCGGCATCGTCGGAAGTCGTGAGCACGCCGCGAATCTGCGGCGCGGCGGGAGCGCCGGTCACCGTGAGCTGGCCGCGCACGTAGCCGCTGGTTTGCCGTACCTGCCCAACCGAAAAGGGTTCGATAAGCTTCAGATTGAGTCGGTTAGCGTCCACCGTCAGGTTGAGTGGGGTGGCGCTGGTGGTGAGGTAGGTGCCGTGGACGCGCACGTCGTTGCCCGGCGTGGGCGCGCCCGCCGTCGGGCCGCTGCCGCCGCCCAGGCTGCCGGCCGAGCCGCCGGTCAGGCGGGCGTCCACGTCGTAGTGGCCGGCGCTGGGGTTGGTCGCCCGCACGGCAATGTCGCCAATGGATGCTTTCTGAAACACCAGGTTGCTGACCGTTGCATCGGCGGTAAATGCCTGGTGCTTAGTGCCCAGGTTGTCGATGCGGGCCGTGCCATTGAGCGTGCCGGCCACCAGCGAATCCTGCTGCTGTACAATGCGCGCCAGCTCGGCCAGCTCAAAATTGGTGAAGGTGACGCCCAGCGGTGAGGTTGGAACCGCCGGATCCTGGCTTTGCAAAGCCAGCGCGCTGCGGCCGTTAGTCAGGTGCAGGCCGTCGGCTACCACGGCGCCGGTGGGGTAGTAGCGCACAAAATTATGGGCGCCGGCCGTCCAGTTTTCGTAGTTGAGCACCTGCTCGGGCGCGGCCTCAAACTGGTAGACGAGGTCGCCTTTGGGGCCGGGCTGAGCCAGGGCCTGCAAAGTGCCCGCCAGCGCCAGCCGCTCCCGGTTGGCACTATCGCCGAGAATAGCCACGCGGGCAAACACCTTATTATTGGCCACGTTACCGATAATGCTTGGGCGGCGCAGGCGCAGCGTCGTATCCCTTTCGGCCTGCCCTAGGCGCAGGCTGTAATCAAGCTTTTGCGCATCCGAACCCACCTTCAGGCGCAGCGAATCGATGCGGTAATTCTGGTAGCGAATGATGGGAATGCTGGTGCTCGCCGTTAGGCGGGCCGCCCGGCGACTGTAATCCCCGGCCAGGGTAAAGGGAGAAATCTGCTTGAGGTCGGGCAGGAGCTGAGTGGCCAGCCTGGCATCTTTCAGCTGGAGAGCGTAGGTGAAATGGCGGTCAATGCTGCTGGCCACGTAGCGCACGCCGGGCAGGTCGAAATACCGGTCGAGGTGCTGTTGCAGCTCGGGCGCCAGCTCGCCGAGGTGCACGTTGCCGTCGAGCCGGACGGCGACGATATTGGAGTTGAAATCCAGCGCCGTGCGGGTGGCGGTCTGAATGATTTTTCCGCCCAGCGTATCGAAGGCAAAAGGCTGATTGTTGCGCACCAGCACCACCTTGGTGCCGTTGAAGGTGCCGTTGAGTGTATTCAGGTCGGCGCCGGAGAGGCGGGCGGTCAGGTTGCCCTGCACCCGCAGGTCGCCGCCGGTATAGAAGCCCAGCGCCGTGAGATTGGCCCCGCGCAGGTTCAGCGCAGTCAGCTCGTAGGTGGGGTTGCGGGCGTCGCGCAGGTTCACCACGGCGCGCAGATCGAGGTTCAGGTTGGGGTCGTCTTTGCTGCGGGCGTTGATGAGGTAGCGGTTGCGGTCGAGGTCGACGGTGGCGGCCACGCCGTGGTAGTTGTAGCCGTTGTAGCGGGCACTTTGCACCCGGGCCTGCACGCGGCCCACCAGCGTGGCGGGATCCTTCAGATCACCCGTGGCGTTGATGCGCCCCGTGGCCGTGACGCGCCCCAGCTGCGGGTTTTTGAGCAGCTTCCCGAAATCAAACCCGCCCACCGCGAAAGTACCCAGCAGCGGCTGCCGGCCCCGGGCCTGCGCCGCCCCCAGCTTGCCGCTGAAAGCCAGATTCCCGTAGCTGGAGCGCAGCCGCAGGTTGGTGTCGAACTGCAGCGTGGTGGGCCGGCCCCGAAACGTCCCGCTCAGTGCCAGCACGGGCGGCAGGCTGATGTTGGCCGGCAGG
Organism: Hymenobacter sp.; assembly: GCA_043780755.1. Classification (GTDB taxonomy): domain Bacteria; phylum Bacteroidota; class Bacteroidia; order Cytophagales; family Hymenobacteraceae; genus Hymenobacter. The sequence continues at coordinate 5,784 of JAYWCH010000383.1, read as the reverse complement.
CTGCCCTTGGGCGCGAGGCTGCGGATATCGGCCTCCGAGGTGCTGAGCTGCTGGATATCGAGGTCGGCGTAGAGCCGCGCATCCACGTTGGGCAGGCCCTGAATACGCCCGCGCCGAGCCCGGAGAATGGTATTGCGCAGCCCCACAAACTCCAGATTGCGTACCGTGAAGTCGCCCACCCGCCCGGCAATCTGCCCGTTGAGCAGTACCGATTGGTTCGGGCCGGTGGTGAAGGGCGAGGTGCCCGCCAGCTGCGGCGCCAGGTACAGAATGTCGCGAAAGCCCAGCCGGACGTTGCGCAAGTCCCCCGAAATTTTCAGATTAGGCAGTTTCTTTACATCGCCCAGCGCGGCCAGCGACTCGTAGCCAATGGCCAGTGAGCGGCGAATGCGGGTGTGCGGCGTAATCAGATCCAGGCTGTCGAGGCGGATCTGCACCGAGTCGTACACCACCTTGGCCCGCCACTTATCAACCCGAAACCCGCTCTGCTCCCGGCCCGCCAGGTTCTCGACCAGGGCCGTGGTACTGTTGCTGGAAAAGGCAAAATCGCGGGTGTTCAGCACCAGATCGGAGAAGTGCAGGTGGTTATAGTCGAGAGCCGGGAGCCGGGTTTTCTGCTTCGGCCGATTGAAGTTGTCAAAAGCGACATCGACTCCGCTTATATCGGACTGGGCGAGTTTCACGCGCCATTTCAGCGGCTGGCCGGTGGCTTTTTGGGCAGCTTCGTCTAGCTTGCGCACGGCCTCGGCGGGGTTCACCACGCGCTGTTCTACCGGTATGGCCGCGTTCTGGGCGTAGGCGAGCCGGGTGTTTTTCAGGGTGAGTTTGGTCAGGTCGATGCGCTCGTTGCGCAGGTCGATATTCTTCGCCGTGATGTCGGCCAGGCCAATATCGGTGCTGATAAACTGGGCCGCCGGCTCGTTTTTGTACGAAAAGCTCACGCTGTCGAGCGTTGCCCGGTTCAGCCCAAACTGGACGGTGAGCGGCGCGGTGGGCGCCGGATTATTCACCTGCGGGGCGGTTTTAGTCTGCACGATGCGGATGGCAGCGCGGCGCAGGGCCGCGTTATCCACTTTGTAGATCGACTTATCCACATTCACTTCGTCCATGTTGACCGTCAGCTCGCCGAGTCGGGCGCGGAGGTCGGTGCCGGTTACCTGATCCTGCTGGGTGAAGTAAATCCGGCTCAGGCGCAGCTTGCCGATATCGTATTTCAGGGTCGAAGCCGTGGTGTCCTTAGGGGCTTTTGGGTCGGTGAAGGCCTTGAGAATGAAGTCGTAGTTGGTGGTCGAGTCGGGTTCGGTGCGGGTCAGGCGCACGCGGCCGTCGTTGAGCTCCACGGCCGAGATGTTGATCTGCTTATGCAGCAGCGCCCAGATGTCGAGGCTCACGCCCAGGTGACCCACGGCTAGCAGAGTATCGCGTTTTTGGTCGGCCAGGTACACGCCGTCGAGGTTGATGGCGTGGCGGAAGTCAGTGCGGAAGTTGGCGATGCGGACTTCCGTGCGCAGCTTGTCGCGCAGGTAGGTTTCGGCCCGGCGGGCCACAAAATCCTGCCCGGTCGGGAATTGCAGTACCACCACGACCGCAATAATCAGCAGCAGGACCAGGGCCAGCAGCCCCAGCAATCCGTAAAGAGCGCGTCGCAGAAAAGTGGACAAGGCGGAAGGAAAGTAAAGGCAAAAAACAGGGCGGTGTTCCAAACGCAAAACCCGGGGCTTGGGTTGGCAAATAACACCGGCCGGCGCGGGGGTTTCTGGTTGAGCTTTATACGGGCTCCCGGCCGCCTTACCTTCGCCCCTCAAACGTATCTACTGCATGAAAATCCGTTTTTCCCTTCCCTACCGCACCCGCTACGGCCAACGGCTGGCCGTCTGCGGTTCCCATCCCGACCTGGGCCGCTGGCAGCTCGCCGCCGCCGCCATCATGCGCTACGACGAGGTCAGCACCTGCTGGAGCTACGAGCTGACCGTGGCCGACACCTCTGGTGAGCTCACCTATAAATACGTCCTGCTCGACGCCACCACCGGCCAGGAGCACTGGGAATTTGGCCTCAACCGCACGGTGGCCTATGCCGCCGCCCGCGCGCCGCAATTGCACCTGGCCGACTACTGGCGTGCCCCCGCCCAGCCCGAGAACGAGCTGTTCAGCGTGGCTTTCACCCAGGCGTTGTTCCGGCGCCCGGCGCCGGTTGCGCCCGTCGTTAAGAGTAAAAAGGCCCAAGCCGGCGTCGTGGCCCCGCCGCAACCAGTTGCCCCCGCCGCCGGTGAAACCGTGTTTCGGCTCCGGGCGCCCCGCGTGGCGCCGGAGTATGGCCTGTGCGTGCTCGGCTCTGATCCGGCGCTGGGCGCCTGGGATAATACCAAAGGAGTGGTGCTCTCGGATCAGGACTATCCGAGCTGGGCCGCGGCGATTAAGCTGCAAAATCCCGGGCAGGACTGCGTGTACAAATACGCGATCTGGGACGCCCGGGCCGGCCACGCGCTGGGCATGGAAGGCGGCGAAAACCGGCTCATTCCCGCTACCACCGACCGTACGGCCGCCCGCGTGTTCAACGACGAGGGCTACCGCTACGCCGATACCTGGCGCGGGGCCGGCGTGGCGCTGCCGGTGTTTGCGCTGCGCAGCGAAAGCGGCCTGGGCGTGGGCGAGTTCTCCGACCTGAAGCTGCTGACCGACTGGGCCGTGAAAACCGGCCTGCAGCTGGTTCAGATTCTGCCCATCAACGACACTACGGCCACGCACACCTGGGTCGACTCGTACCCGTACGCGGCCATTTCGGTATTTGCCCTGCACCCGCAATTCATTCACCTGGAAGGTATTGCGAAGCTGAAAGACAAGCCGGCCGCGCGGGAGCTGGCGCAGCTGAAACAGGAGCTGAACGCCCGGGATTTCGTGGACTACGAGCCGGTCATGCACGCGAAATGGAAGTTTCTGCGGCTGTTATATCAGCAGGAGAAAAAGGCGTTTCTGGCCAATCCCGACTACCGCACATTCCTGGCCGGGCAGGGCGAATGGCTGGTGCCCTACGCCGCCTTCTCGGCCCTGCGCGACCGGTTCGGAACGGCCGATTTTCAGCAGTGGCCCGCGCAGTTTCGCACGCCGCAGAACCTGGCCGCTCTGACCGCCGAAACCGCGCCCGACTACGATGATTTCGGCCTGTTCTTCTTCACCCAGTTTCACCTCGACCAGCAGCTTCGCGCCGCCGTGGCCTACGCTCGCAGCCGCGGCGTGGTGCTGAAGGGCGATCTGCCCATCGGCATCTACCGCCACTCGGTCGACGCCTGGACGCAGCCCGAGCTCTACCACATGGACCGGCAGGCCGGTGCCCCGCCGGACGATTTCTCCACCACCGGCCAGAACTGGCGCTTCCCCACCTACAACTGGACGCGCATGGCCGAAGATGGCTACACCTGGTGGAAACAGCGCCTGGGCCACCTCAGCCGCTACTTCGATGCCCTGCGCATTGATCACATCCTCGGTTTTTTCCGCATCTGGGAAATGCCGGTTGAGTCGGTGGAAGGATTGCTGGGGCACTTTGCGCCCGCCCTGCCGCTGCACCGCCACGAGATTGAGCGCCGCCTCGGCTGGTTCGATCACGAGCGGCTGTGCGCGCCGTACATCCGCTGGTTTATGCTGGAGGAAATTTTTCAGGGCGAAGCCCCGGCCGTATTCGCCGAGTACCTGACCGATGCCGGCGCCGGGCGTTTGAAGCTGCAACCGGCCGTCGATAACCAGCGGAAGATCGAGGCTTATCTGGCCGCGAAGCAGGCCGCCGCGCCCGAGCACGCCGCCTACTTCGCCTGGCTGCAAACGGGCTTGTTCAAGCTGGTGAATGAGGTGCTGTTTGTGCCCGCCGGCGACGACTTCTACCACCCGCGCATCACCCTGAATAAGAGCTACTCCTTCCACGGCCTGGATAATGACGAAGACCGCCGCCGGCTCTACGACGATATTTACCTGGACTTTTTCTTCCGCCGCCACGAAGAGTTCTGGCGGCAGCAGGGCCTGGTGAAACTGCCGCCCGTGCGCTACGCCACCGATATGCTCATCTGCGGCGAGGACCTGGGCATGGTGCCCGCCTCCGTCCCCGGCGTGATGAAGGAGCTGGGTATTCTGGGCCTGAACATCCAGCGCATGCCCGCCGATCCCGCCACCGAGTTTGGCCACCCTAATACCGCGCCCTACCTGAGCGTGGTCACGACCAGCAGCCACGACATGAGCACCGTGCGGGGCTGGTGGGAAGAGGATCGGGTGCGCACCCAGCGCTTCTTCGAAACCATTCTTGGCCACTGGCGCGAAGTTGCCCCGTTCTACTGCGAGCCCTGGGTGGCGCGGGAAATGCTCGTGCAGCACCTGCACTCGCCCGCCATGTGGGCCATCTTCCCGCTCCAGGATCTGCTGGCCATGGACAACGGCCTGCGCCGCGCCAACCCGCATGACGAGCAGATCAACGTGCCCGGCAACCCCAGCCACTTCTGGAAATACCGGCTCCATCTGCCGCTCGAAGAGCTGGTCGAAGCCGTAGGTTTCAACGAGCCGCTGCGCGCCCTAGTGCAAGCCAGCGGGCGGGGCTAAAACGGCTGAATACGTCGGCGGGAGGCTTTTTGATGTTTCCCGCTGGCGTATTCCATTGCCTTGAAATCAGTTTTTTACGACCCGAATAACCTGATTGCCGCCCGGCGTTTGCACCCGCACCAGGTACACGCCCGCCGCCTGATTGCTCAGATCAAACTGCAACCGGTTATCCACTCCCCTGGTAACCGGTTGCAGTACCAGTCTCCCTGTTAAGGTGCTGACTGTGAGCGTAGTTATTTCCGGGTTGGGAACCCAGACTTCGAACTGGCCCGGTCCCGGGTTGGGGCTGATGGTGGCGGGGCGGGCGGTAAGCGCGGATTTTACGAGTACGACCGGGGAATAGTGGCTCGTGCCGTCGGTATCGGTCTGGCGCAGCCGGTAGTAGGTTGAGCTTGGCAGCGGAGTTTGATCCTCAAAGGAATACGTCTGTTGGATGGTGGTGGAGCCCGCCCCGGCCACGTGCCCGATGGCGGCGAACTGCCGGCCATCCCGGCTGCGCTCAATGGTGAAGGTGGCGTTATCCTTTTCGCTGGCCGTGCTCCAGGTGCAGACGACCGTACTTCCCGCCCGGCGGGCGCCGAAGCTGAGCAGCGTTACCGGCAGCGCGCCGCCCTGCCGCGACGAAACGGCGAAGGGCGAAAAGCTGCTGATTCCCGTGCGGGCCGCCACAAACGGGCCGGTGCTCAGGCCGGTGCCCCACTCGTCGGTTTTCAGATCCCAGGCCCCGCCGGTGTAGTGGTTGATGTGGGCGCGCGGGCTGATGAAGTCCGCAATCGCATCGCCCAGTCCCCATTGCAGCGTCATGTTGACCACGGCTGGGTTCACGGGTACTTCCTTGCTGATCAGCCAGGTTTTGTTGACGGTTTCCGTGCCAATGCTGGTCGTGCCGGCGTAAGTGAGGGGTTCGTAGTTTTTAAAAACGCCTTCCACCACCCGCACCTCAAATACGTCGTCGCTGCTGGTGGAAGTTTGTTGCAGCGTCACCGGCGTGTAGGAAGTGTAGCTGCTGCCCACCGGAAAGGTCATTTTGGTGCCGAAAGTCGTCCCGCTGCCCCGGGGCACCCGCACCCGCAGCCGGCCGCTGCCGTTGGTCACGACGTAGGCCAGTCCCGAAAACGGAGCAATGCCGCCCCCGCTGAGGATGGTCAGGTCGTAATTACCCAGCACCAGCTTGGAATCATTGCTGATTCCAATCGTGCCGGCCAC
>JAYWCH010000382.1:0-11270 GCA_043780755.1 Hymenobacter sp. | reverse complement strand
TCGAACTCCTGGCTGCCCCATTCGGCGGGCTTCCAGTAAGACCAGTCGAGCACGATGTTATCCAGGGGAATGCGGCGCTTGCGAAACTCGGCGGCCACGCCCAGCAGCTCCTGCTGGGTTTTGTACCGCTCCCGGCTCTGCCAGAAGCCCACCGACCACCGGGGCATCACCGGGGCCTTGCCCGTGAGCTGGCGGTAGCCGCTAATCACTTCATCGAGCGAGCTACCGTGCACGAAATAATAGTCGATGCCGCGCCCCGCCTCCGAGGCGAAGCTGTACTCGTGGGCGCTCTGGCCTTCGGGCGGGCCCAGCCATTTCAGGCCCAGGTACGACTCGCCCCCATCGGGGTTCCACTCCAGCCGGAGGGCGTACCGGCGGCCCTTTTCCAGGTCCAGGGCCACCACCGAAGTGCCGGGATTCCAGGCCTGCCGCCACTTATCCACCTGCAGTTTCCCGTCGATGTAGAGCTTGGCGTAGCCGGCATTTTTCAGCAAAAAATGATGCCGGCCGGTCGTACCCGGCTCGATGGCACCTTCCCAGGTGGCCAGCGTCTGGCCCAGCTTCACGGTTTCGGGGAAACTCTTCTGGTCCTCCAGGTACTCATAGCTAATGACCGACTCGGGCCGCTGGACCAGCACTTTCTGGCTGCCCTTGTCGCGGTAGGTGGCCGTGAGCCAGCCCGGCAGGCCTTCCTTCGAGTAGAGCTTCAGGCTGGAAAGCGGCTGGTAGTCGCGGGTATCGCCCACCTTCGTGATGGAGTAGTTATCCCACAAAATGCCGTAGTTTTTGCTCGAGACCAGGAAGGGCACCGCCACTTCGGTATTGTTCTGGGCCAGCTCCACCTGCTGGCCGCGGTAGTTCATCACGCCATTCTGGTGCTGACCCAGGCCGTAGAGCCCTTCATCGGCCGGCGACTCAAACGTTTGGGTAACCTGGTAAAACGTCTGGCCGTCGAGCGTAACGGGCGCGAAGGTTTTGCCGCCGTAGGGCCGCTCCTGCAGGATGGGCCGGCCCTGGGCGTCGGCAAATGCGACCTCGCCGGTGACCAGCGTCACGGTGGCCCGCAGGCTGGCGGTGCTGAGCACGCCCAGGCCCTTTTTCTGGCGGTACTGCCAGGGCACCGGCGCAGCCGGCCGGGCCACCACCATCAGGCTGGCCTCGGAGGAAACGGAATCCAGCACGCTGGCCCGCACGCGGATAATGTGGTCGGAGACCACTTGCAGGCGCACCGTGCGAACGGCATGGTCGTTGGATGCGGGCAGAGTGAGAATGATGCCATCGGGCTGCTTCTGCACGCGGGGCTGCTGGGCTGGAGCGGATAGGGCTATAAAACTGGTTATCAGTACTAAAGCGGTTCTTTTAGCAGAAAGCATAAGGAGGAATGGAAGTAAGATGGAGGGTAATCCCCGGGCGCCCGGCGTAAGCTCACGGCGCCGCGCCGCGCCGGTTACGGCCCGGCCGGGGGAGGGAAATCGCCCAGCGCCAGCCCAACGGACCGGGCGCCTGAACGGGGCACCGGCTTAACGCTTCACTACCCGCGCCACCGCCCGGCGCGATCCAAAACCACTTGCACGGTATAGAGCCCCGCCGGCAGCGCCCGCAGGTCCACCACCCAATTGGCGCGGGAAGCAACTTCGCTGCGCATTACCGCGCCCCCGGCATTGATGACCGAAACCCACCCTCCCACCAGCTCCCGAGGCAAATTCAGCGTCACCGTGCCGGCGGTGGGATTGGGGTAGGCGCCGAGCGGCATTTGGCCGTCGCGGCCCGGCCGCGTGCCCAGCCCGGTGGTCTGGGGCTGGGCGTACACGATGCCCCGGCCCGCCGTGTTCATGTACACGTGGCCGTAGGTGTTGGCGTCGCCCATCACAAACTGCCCGTTGCCGGGGCCGCCGAACTCGTGGGCGTCGTCGTTCACGCGCACCCAGCCGGCGCCCTGGTCGTTGGAGCGGTACACGCCCAGCACGCCGCCCACGGTGCCGTAGATGTAAATCGCCTCGTAGCCGTTCGACGTTGCGGCCTTGCCGTATCCCACTGCGCCGCAGAACGTTACGCCGGGAATGACGGTGAACGTAACGCCCGAATCCACCGAGCAGGACAGGCCGCCGCCGTAGCTGCCCACCCACAAGTGGCCCTTACGGCCGGGAATGGCCCGGATTATTTTCGAGCCGCCGCCCCCACCCACGTTGCCGGCCACGTTGCCGGCCACGGCGAACGTGACGCCGCCGTCGGTGCTCCGCAGCAGGTCGCCGTTGTCGGTATTATGCAGGTAAAATTTGCTGAAATTCACCGCGTCGGCCACCGGGCGGGCGCTGGTGAGGGCGGCGGGCAGACCCGTGCTCGGGGTCCAGGTGGCACCGTTGTCGGTAGAGCGGTAGGTGAGGTTGCCGGGATTGTACTCGGGACTGTGCAGCAGCACTTTGCCATCGGCCGAAAGGGCCACCTGGCCGCCGGAGCCGTTCATTACGGCCGTGCGCGTCCAGGTCAGGCCCGTGTCGGTGGAGTAAAACATGGCCGAGGGGTCGGCAGCGTTGCGGTAGCCGGCGCGCACCACTTTGCCGGAGTTGAGCCGGGCGAAGTCCAGGGCCGAACTAACCCGACAGCAAGCCCAGCGCGACTACTTACAAGCCGTTTACGACTTCCTGGCGGCGCGGCTGGAATACGCCCGCACGACCGGCGCCCTGGCTGACTAAGGGGAACGAGCGGGCGGCAATTGGCCCGGGCCTGCCCCCCTCAGGCCAGCAGGACTCAGAGAACAGTTCGGGCGTAGTGAGCTTCCGGTTGCCCAACGGACAGCCCAAACAAAAAAGTGCCGACCTGGCAGGTCGGCACTTTTTCAAGTTTGGGTAAAGACCAGGACCAAATCGGCAGGGCCTTTTTATTGATAACCAAGAGTCGGCTACTACTTATGAGCCTGCGCGTTGGCGGGGCTGGTATCGCCGAGCAGGCGGGCCAATTGGGCCTGCACGGTGAGCAGACTGGCATGATCGGCCGTCGTCTGGTCCGATTTGGCTTGCAGACCGGCATTCTGCGTTTGCAGCGTCTGCACTTGCTGGCTCAATTCCTTGATGGCCTCAATGAGCACAGGGGTAAGCTGGGCATAGTTCACGGTTTTGATACCGTTGGTACCGGTGCTCACCAGCTCGGGCAGCACGGTTTCCAGCTCCTGGGCAATCACGCCCACCTGCTCCTGGTGGGCAATGCCGCCGAGGGCCACCCCCTGGGCATTCCACTGGTAGCGGCGGCCGTGGAGGGCCTGCACCAGGGCCAGCGCCCCGGTGAGCGGCCGGATGTCCGATTTCAGGCGTCGGTCCGAGATATTGGTGAAGCTGGTGCCAGATACAGTACCGTTCACATACAGCCGGTAGCCGTTGGCACTGGTGGCGTTGATGGCCATGTTGCCGCTGTTGTCGATGCGGGCCCACTCGGTCACGGTCGTGCTAGTGCTGGTGGTGATGCCGCCGAAGCGGATGCCGGCATTGCCAGTACCACCGCCCAGGTGGTTGATGAGCCAGGTTTCACCATCGCCGCCCGAGCGGTTCCATTGCAGGTGGGCGCCCTGGTTGCTTACAGTACCGTTGTACCGGGCCAGAATACCGCCGTTCACGTCGAGTACCTGCGTGGGGGCGGTGGTGCCGATGCCCACCCGGCCGTCGCCGCGCAGGGTCATGGCCGTCATGTCGGGGTTATCGGTGTTACCGTTGTTGAGGTTAAAATCGACCTGGCTTTGGGACTGGCCGGAGCTGCCGTAGGAGCCCACGTTTAGTTCGAGGGCGTTGGCGTACTTCACGTTCACGTTATCGGGGCGGCTCAGGCGCAGCAGCGGCGAAGTGCCAGCCGTGGTACTTGATAAAGCGCCGGACACGTCCAGCTTCTGAAACGGGGTGGCAGTGCCGATACCTACGTTGCCGCCGGTCAGGCCGAAAGCGTAGCCCGCCTGGGTAATGGTGGTAGCTGCCGTCAGGGCGCCGCCCAGCGTGACGGTGGTTACGCCCGAAGCCGTGGTGGCCGACACGCCGTTGGCCGCCGCCACAGTGGCTGTGGAGCCGGCCGGGCCAGTGGCACCAGTAGAGCCCGTGAGGCCAACCGGGCCGGTCGCGCCAGTGGTGCCGGTCGCGCCTGTGGCACCAGTAGATCCTTGTGTCCCGGCCGGCCCCGTTGCCCCGGCCGGGCCGGTCGTGGTGGCCGTGGTTTGCACGGTGTTGTCGGGAAAGCGAAAGCCGCCGGTGTTGCTGAAAATCTGGCCGGCTACTTCCAGCTTCTGGCCAGGGGTTGCGGTGCCGATGCCTAAGTTGCCGGAGCTACCCTGCAAACGCATCTCCTCGGTGCCGTCGTTGTTTTTACCGCCTTTGGAAAACACGTGATCGGCCGTGCCTTGCACCTGGTAGTTGAGCTGGTTGGCACTAATGCCAAAGCCGTAATGCTGGGTGGTACTGCCGGCATCCCAGAGGGTAAGCTTAGGCCCGAGGTTGTTTGGGGCTACGCTCAGCGGCACCAGCGGCGTAGTGGTGCTGATGCCCACGTTGCCGCCGCTGTAGTAAAAACTGGAGCCATTTACGCTCCAGGTACCGGGCACACCCGTGATGTTCGCGCCGCTCAACGCCGGAGCGGTTAGCGTTAAGACAACCGCTGTAATGGTCAATGCACCGTTACCCGCGCTGCCCGTTGCATAACTTACGGTACTACTGCCGGTAGACATCACCCAGGAAGAGCCCCCGCCGCCGGTCGGGTTGCCGCTACTACCACCGCTGGCGCCGCCAGCACCCCCACCGTAGTAGCCGCCACCACCGCCGCCACCGTAACCACCGCCGCCGTTGTTATTGCTGCCCGGGTTGCCAATGAACGGACTGCCCGCGCCCGCGCCAGGGGCCGTTTGCGAGGCTCCGCTCCCCCCATAGGTGCCAGTGCCGGCATTCTGACCGTTGCCGCCGGGACTAGGAGTACCCCCCGCGCCGCCAGCAGCAGTGTAACCGCTGCCGCCGCCGCCGGCCGCTACCAACAGGGCGTTACGGGTAGTGAGGTAGTCGCCGGTGCTACTGGTGCTGGTACGTCGCAGGTCAGTAGCCCCGCCACCACCGCCTTGTGATTGACTGGTGCCACCGCCGCCGTAGCCGCCCGTGCCACTGTTACCCTGTCCCCCCACTACCACGGTTAGGACCTCGCCTGGCACTACCGTTAACGTCGCTTGGATCCGCGCGCTCGGGCTGCCCGCAACCGAGTAAATAGCCCCCCCAGTGCCTCCGGTAGCTGATACCGAAATGCTGGTTACGCCGGTGGGAACGGTGTATGTTTGCGTACTGCCGGTGAAGGAAAAAGTATTTGTGACTGAACCGGAGGATGACGGTGTACCAGAACCGCTGCTGAGCACTTCGGTCCACTTGCTGCTATCCCAGGCATTTAGGACTTTCGTATCGGTATTGTAAATGAGCAGACCGGCCTGGGCCGTGCCCAGGCTTTGGGTCGTAGTGAGGAGGTCGCGCTGGGCCTGGCTCATGCGCGGGGGCAGCAGGCCCCTGCTGGTGCTGCTCACATCGAGAGCAGCAGCCGCGTTGGGAGACGTGGTACCGATACCTACGCTTTGGGCCCGGCCCGACAGGCTGGCGGTAGTGAGCCACGCCGTCAGGGCTAGGCCCCGGTACAGGGTGGTAAAACAATGCTTCATATGAAATGGGAAAAAGAGACTAAGTCAGTTATTAGTATATTAAAATTACTCCACCACGCAGCGGGCGGTGAAACGAGTTGTGGCCGAGGTGTAGCGCAGCAGGTAGGCGCCGCTGGCCAGCCCGGCCAGGGGCACCTCGCCCTGGGCGCGGCCGTCTACCGGCACCGTGCGCAGCACGCGGCCCAACAGGTCGAGTATTTGCAGTGTGCCGGCTTCCGCCGGGCCCGTGTAGCGGTAAGTGGCCGTCTGGCCGAAAGGCACTCTCGTGGGGTAGAGGTCGAAGCCCGCCACCTGGGGAGTCCGGGCCACGGTACGAACCGGCGAGTAGCGGAAGCCTCCGATGATATCCGTCTGGCGCAAACGGTAGTAGAGCAGCACTGCCCCGGCCGGCAAGTAGCCATCGAGCAGGGTGTAGTGGTGGGCCATAACACTGGTGCCGGCGCCGGCTACCGTACCGATAGCGGCAAAAGTGCGGGCATCCAGGCTACGCTCTATCGTGAAACCGGCATTGTTGAGCTCCGAGGCCGTGGCCCAGCTCAGACGCACAGCCGTCGGCCCGTCGGTCTGGGCCACAAAGTCGAGCAGGGTCACGGGGAGCGGGTTTGCCGCATTGCTCACGGTGAAGCGGTTGAGCGTCGTCGGGCTGACGCTGATGGTGCGGCTGCTGGCATCGGTTACTGCGCTGCGGCCAGCCCAGGGCTGGCCGGGGGTGGTCTGTTGCCACACCCGGGCCTGCGTGAAGTCGGTGATGCCGTTGTCATTATCCGTCAGCCAGTTCAGCGTGAGCTGCACGGCCGCGCTGGGCGGCGTGGCCGGGCTCACCGTCCAGAGGCGATCAATGCCCTGATCGGCCGGACTGGTGAAGTTTGCGCCCCGGCTTACGTCGTTGGTGAGCAGCCCCGCCGTGCGGGTAATGACCACCGTGCCCAGGTTATTGGTTTTAGGGTCGAGCACCACGCCGTGACCGAAGTCCACGGCCGCACCGCTTACGGCATTGCGCGTGATTTCGAGGGAGCCCATTACGTAGCGGCCGGAGGCCTCACCACTGAGCGTAGCCCCGGCGGGCAGGTGCAGGGTACTGAGTGTAGCCCCGGATTGGGTGTTCACCAGGCCGTTAGTGAGGATCAACTGGTTGCTCACGGTCAGGCCACCAGCCAGGCTCAGGGTATTAGCCCCGCTGGTCGGCTTGTTTACCAGTACCTGGTAGAGCGTGGCGCCACCGGAAGTCAATAGCTGATTGAGGGTGCCACTGAAAGTGACGGGGCTGGTGCCCGGAGTCAGAGTCCCGGAGTTAGCCAGATCGCCGCGCACCTCCAACGCCCCGGTGCTCAGGTCCAGGGTACCCGGATTGACCAGGGGGCCATCTACGCGCAGGGTGCCCGCGTTGGTGAGCGTACTGCCGGCTTGGTTAGTAAGGCCCCCGCTGCTCACGTAAAGTGTGGCCCCGGACTGTACCAGGATGGTAGCCCCAACGCTGGTTAGGTCCTGAGCAGCCGCTGGCACCCCCAGCAGCAGACAGCCTGCACCCAGGAGAGAATAAAGACTCGTCATTTAAATGATTTAGAGGTGGAGTGATGCATTCTAAATGCAAATAACGATTATATATTATATTATATATATTTAAACAGCTTTCTTGTATTAATCAATAAGATTATTCGTATTCCAGCTATTTAAAATGCCAGATTCAGGCCCCGGTACGCCTGCTGGGCGGATGGATTGGTTTTGGCCGGTGACGCGTGCAGGCGCCGGCGGGCGGCCGGCGGCCTTTGCGGCGCAGGGCCACCCGTGGCCAACGGATGCTGTGAGTGGATTGGACTGTATCTTTCACAACATTGAGATGCTACCCCCTAGTCTGTCCAGATTTACCCGATTACCTCAGAATGGAGCGTCAATCCTTTGTTGATTGCCCAGGACAAGACCTATCCGCCCCCAAAGTGCTTATTCAAAAGCAACTAGCTATTGCATCTGATATAACTACTTGTTAATGAACAAAAAACTAGCCGCAACCAGCTAATTTTCAATGGCTCAGCCCTTGGCGAAACGCTAAGAGGCTATCCGAATAGGCGTCCGTCATGCAGAGCATTCTGATTTCCTATTAGGATAGGTTCTAAGCAGACTTATTATTGGCGGGTGTAGTGGCGGGCCGGTTCTTCCGGGAATTCAGCGGCGATGGTACGCCCGGAGTTGCTCAGAATGACGGCAAAAAGCTGCTGCAGACCAAGCAACTACCGTTTCCTGGCAAACCGATGGGTTGATGCCGGAGAGCAGCTGGCCGCCCGGCAGAGCCCCCGATCGCCGGAAGCAACAGCGGCTATTTTATCGGCTGAGCCCGGGCAGTACCTTTGCAGGCTCCCGGCCGGCCCACAGCCCGGCCGGGAATTTCTCCCACGCTCCTTTCCTACCGCCGTGCGCAAGCAAAAACCCGTTGCCGACTCCTTCGTCATCATGACCGAGCTGGTGCTCCCCAACGACACCAACACCCTGAACAACCTCATGGGCGGCCGCATGATGCACCTGATGGACATCGCCGCTGCCATCGCTGCCCAGCGGCACTCCAACCGCATCGTGGTCACGGCTTCGGTCGATAATGTGTCCTTCCGCGACAGCATCCGGCTCGGCAACGTGGTCACGCTCCACGCCCAGGTGACGCGGGCGTTCAGCTCGAGCATGGAGGTTCACATCGACGTCTGGGCCGAGGACATTCCCAATGGCACCAAGATCAAAACCAACGAAGCCTATTTCACCTTCGTGGCCGTCGATCAGGCCGGCCGGCCCATCGACGTGCCCGAGGCTGTGCCCGGCACCGACGAGGAAATCCGCCACTACGACGGGGCCCTGCGCCGCCGCCAGCTCCGCCTCGTGCTGGCCGGCCGCATGAAACCCGCCGATGCCCAGGAGCTGAAAGCCCTGTTCGATATCGATTAGTACCGGCTCCCCCGGTCTTCCCTCCCAGCCCATCTATTTCCCGCCCGCCATGTCCGCCGAAAAGCTGGCCTTCCTGCAAAACTTCTACACTGACGTGACGCTCTACGTCCCGGCCGAGCCGGCCGTAGCCGAGCTGCTGACGCCTGAGCCGGCCCCGGTTGAAGCAACCGCAGCGACTGAACCAATAATCGCAGCCGAATCAACCGCCGCGACCGAACCGATGATCGTTACCGAACTAATCGCCGCTACAGAATCAGTAGCTGCTGCTGAGGCTCCAGCTACTCCGGTTCCGGCAGTACTGCCAGAGTTGCGGGCGATTGTCGAAGTACCGCCAGCCCCGGCCGCCGCCGGAGCCCCGGAACCGCCCCGACCGCCCTATCCGATCCCGGAGCTTGCGCCCGTGGTAGCACGGCCGCCGTTGCCGCCCCCGCAAGTGGTAGCGGAGCCGCCGGCCAGTCCGCCGCTGGCGCCCGTGCTGCTCACTCAGTTTACCACGTTGGGGAGCAATCCGCAGGGCGTGGTGCTGCTGTTTCGCTTGCCGCAGGGACAGTTTCTCAAGCTGCACCGCAACGTGTTTCTGAATAAGATGCTGCAAGCCCTGGGCCTGGTAATGGCCGATATTGTACTGGTCAATGTCGAATCTGATTTGCCGGTGGCGCTGGTTAACCTGCGCCGTGAAATGGCCGCCACGCAGATTGTCGCCTTCGGCAAAAACCTGCTCGACGTCACTATTCGCAACACCCAGATTTACGAGCCCGTCCACTTCCCCAGCCTCAGCCTCTCCTACCTGGCCTCCGCCACCGTCGACCTGATAGAATACGATGTGAGCCTGAAGAAACGTCTCTGGCCCGGCCTGCAACGCATGTTTCTGGGTTAATCAGGGTTAAATATTGACAAAGAAGCAGTTTTTATAAATTTAAATATTCCGTCATCCTGAGCTTACGAAGGACCTTATCACGGCTCACTAACGACCGCTCCGCCGTGATAAGGTCCTTCGCAAGCTCAGGATGACAGACGCTCTAAAACAGAAAGAGCCCGGCTTCTGCAAGCCGGGCTCTTTCTGCGATTATTTCTAATTATTTAGCAATTTCAAAACCCTCTCGACCGGTCATGCAGAGCGTAGCGAAGCATGACCTCCGAAATCGGATTACTAAACGGTTCCAACAAACCTTTAAGCAGCAGTTGAGGCACTATCCAACCACCGGCTTACTTCAGCACTTCGGCCAGCTTGGCAGCGAGGGCTTCGCCGCGAAGATTTTTGGCGATGATTTTCCCCTGCGGATCAATCAGAAACGACTGGGGGATGGATTTTACGCCGTAGGCGGCCCCGCCCACGCTGTTCCAGCCGGCCAGGTCTGAAACGTGGTGCCACGTGAGACCATCGGCGGCAATGGCTTTGACCCACTTGGCCTTATCCTGATCCAGCGAGACGGAGTAAATAGTGAAGCCTTTTCCCTTGTCCTTGAACTGGTTGTAGGCTTTTACCACGTTGGGGTTTTCCTGGCGGCAGGGGCCGCACCAGCTGGCCCAGAAATCGAGCAGCACGTACTTGCCGCGCAGGCTGCTCAGGGCCAGGGTGCCCCCTTCGGGGGTGGGCAGGTTGATTTCCGGGGCCAGCGTACCCGTGGCCGTAGCGCGCATGGGCGCCAGGCGGGCCGTCAGCTCCTTGGTAAAGGGCGAATTAGGATTGGCTTTGCGCTGCACGGCCGCCACAGAGTCGGCAAACTGGAATTCCTCCTCCGGGTTGAGGAACGCCCCCACCGCGAAACCGCCCACTACCGAAGTAGCGTTGCGCCGGATCAGGCTCTTGATCCGCACCGTATTGCCGCCCTGAATGGCGTAATACTGCTGCTCCAGCAACTTCATCGAATCAGTTTTGCCGGCCTGCCCGGCGGCGTTGTAGCGCTGCCCGAGGCGTTCGAGCTGGGTTTTCGTGCCCTGCATCACCAGCGTGAGCTGGCGCAGCACTTCAGCGTCCTTACTGCCCTGCACGCTGTAAGTGGTGGGCAGGCTTTTGGCGTCGCCGCTGAGCTGCACGCGGGTTTTATTATCGAGCAGCAGCAGAACCTGGTTGCCCTCATCTACTTTCAACTGGAAAATGCCGGCCGTGACCGCTGCGCCCTTCAGGGTGAAATTGCCCGAAGCATCGGTTTTGGTCTGGGTCTTTTCTACGAACTGATTCGAGGTCAGCTCCGACAGGTGCAGCACGGTGCCGGCGGGGGCATTTTTGAGCTGACCCTTCACCTCGTAGCCATCGGCGGCGGCGGCGTTCTGGCAGGCGTTGGTCAGCCCGAGCACGGTGGCGGCCAGAAAAACAGGTTTCATCATGGGATAAAGCATATGCGAAAGCTTGCGTTAAAAAATCGACCGCCGGGCGGAATGGTCCCGGCTGAACCGGCCGCGCGCGCCGAAGGTTCGGCGCCGGACCTTAGCCTTCCAGGGCGGCGCGCAGCAGCTGGTTGGCCAGCTTGGGGTCGGCCTTGCCGCCGGTAAGCTTCATGAGCTCGCCCATGAACATGCCGGTGAGCGATTTTTTGCCGGCGCGGTACTCAGCTACTTTGGCCGGGTTGGCGTCGATCACCTGCTGCACCAGGCCGGCGAGCTCGCCGGTATCGGCCTGGGTGAGCAGGCCCAGGCTCTCGGCCGCGCCCGTGGCGTTGGCCTGCGGATGGTCGAGCAGGTG
>JAYWCH010000381.1:0-2566 GCA_043780755.1 Hymenobacter sp. | reverse complement strand
GTGGCGGCCGGCCTGCGCCACCACCTCGACACGCTCTGGACCGTTTTGCAGCGGCAGCCCGATACGTTGGCGCGGGCATTGTCGTCGTCGCTGCTGCCGCTGCCGCACCCGTACATTGTGCCGGGCGGGCGGTTTCGGGAAGTCTACTACTGGGATTCTTATTTCACCATGCTGGGCCTGGCGGAAAGTGGCCGCACGCCCGTGATCCGGGCCACGGTCGACAACTTCGCCTTCCTGCTGGATCGCTACGGGTTCATTCCCAACGGCAACCGCAGCTACTACCTGACGCGCTCGCAGCCGCCGTTCTTCGCCCTCATGGTGACCCTGCTCGCCCGGCAAAAGGGCGCGCCGGCCGTGAGCCACTACCAGCCCCAGCTGCTGAAAGAATACGCCTACTGGATGGCCGGCGCCGACGGCCTGGCCCCGGGCACAGCCCGCGCCGCCGCCGTCCGCATGCCGCAGGGCGAGCTGCTCAATCGCTACTGGGACAGCAGCGACCAGCCCCGCGAAGAATCCTACGCCGAAGACGTGGCCGCCGCCCGGCTCAGCACCCAGGCGCCCGCCGCCTTCTACCGCAACGTGCGCGCGGCGGCCGCCTCGGGCTGGGATTTCAGCACCCGCTGGTTCGGCCCCGACGGCGGGCTGGGCACCATTCAGACGACGGATATGGTGCCGGTCGATTTGAATTGCCTGCTGTATTACCTCGAAAAAACGATTGCCCGTACCTATCAGCTCCAGGGCAATGCCGCGCAGGCCACCGCTTTTCTGGGTAAAGCGCAGCGCCGGAAAGCAGCTATTCTGGCGTACTGCTGGGACGCCAAGGCGGGCTGGTTCGTTGATTATAACCTGCCCCGCCGGCAGCGCTCGGCCATCCGGACGCTGGCCGGGATGTACCCCCTGGCATTTGAGCTGGCCACGCCGGCCCAGGCTAAATTGGTGGCGGCGGGCTTGCAGCGCGATTTCCTCAAGCCCGGCGGGCTCGTGACGACCAGCAGCCGCAGCGGCCAGCAGTGGGACGCTCCCAATGCCTGGGCGCCGCTGCAGTGGCTGGCCATCGACGGCCTCGAACACTACCAGCAGACGACGCTGGCCCGCACCATCGCCCAGCGCTGGATTGGCCTGAACCGCGACGTGTTTCAGCAAACCGGCAAGCTGATGGAGAAATACAACGTCGTGGACCCGCACCTGAAGGCCGGCGGGGGCGAGTATCCGCTGCAGGACGGCTTTGGCTGGACCAACGGCGTGCTGCTCAACCTGCTCAACCGCTATCAGCCGGCCGCTGAATAAACGGCATCGGCCCCAACAATAAAAAACCCGACCAGCTACCTGGTCGGGTTTTTTATCTTCATTCACACCTTCAGTGGAGAATATCGGAGTCGAACCGATGACCTCTTGCATGCCATGCAAGCGCTCTAGCCAACTGAGCTAATCCCCCGAATTGTGATTTACCGCCGTGCCATTTGCGCTTTGGTTCTTCAAAAGTACGGCTCAATTGCGGTTTAGCAAGCGCAGGGCGTACTTTTTTTATCTGATCAGCGCAAGGCCCAAGCAATCAGGCACAAAAAAGAGGGCAGGAATTGCTTCCTGCCCTCTGCGGAGTTGCGCTAAGCCCGAATGCTTAGTTGAAGATGTAGCGCAGGCCCAGCTGAATCTGCCAGCGCGAAGCAACCGTCGTCACGTCGGTGCGGAACGTGTTGGTGAGCGTTTGGGCGGGGGTGACAGTCGACACCCCGTTGACGACCGTGCGGGTGGGCGCGGTGTTGTACTGGTACTGGAACGTGGGCTGACCCTGGGTGTTGTAGCCCTGGAAAGCCAACGGCGCGTTGGTGTTGGCAAACTGCAGGGCACCCCAGTTTTTGTCGATCAGGTTGCCCAGGTTGAAGATGTCGAGGCTGAACTGCAGCGAGTTGCGGTTTTCGCCGATGTTGGTAAACGCGTCCTGCAGGATGCGCATATCAACCCGGTGCTGCCAGGGCTGCACGGCGCCGTTGCGCTCGGCGTACTCGCCGCGGTGCTTGCTCAGGTACGGATCACCGCTGATGAACTTATCGAGGTCGGCGCCCTGCTGGGCGGCGGTGTAGGTATAGGCATCCGTCGTGCCGGTGAAGAATTTCCGGTCAACCAGGGCGATCTCGCTGCTGCTGCGGGGGATGTACATCAGGTCGTTGCCCGATACGCCGTCGCCGTTCATGTCGCCGCCGTACACGTAGGAGTAGCGGCCGGAAGGCGAGCCTTCATAGAACATGGAGATCGTAGTACCCAAGTGCTGCAGGTACTCGAAGCGGTAGGACAGCGAGCCGATGACGCGGTGCTGAACCAGGAATCCCGAGTAGCCCAGTACGTTGGCGTTCGGGTCACCGGCTACGGCGCGGCCGGCCCAGATGGACTGGGCAATCGAGCCGCCGTCGTTCACCGAGCGCGAGTCGGAGTAAGTGTAGGCGGCCATGGCCGAGAAGCCGTTGGAGAAGCTCTTCTGGAGCTGCCCCGTGACGCTGTAGGAATAGCCCAGGCTGGTGTTGCGCATCACGATGGCATCGGTGATGTTGGGCTGGGCGGCGGTGTTGCC
>JAYWCH010000380.1:0-13734 GCA_043780755.1 Hymenobacter sp. | reverse complement strand
GTGCCCACGGTGTTGGTCACTTCGTTGCGGGCCGTAAGATTGTAGCTGAAGGTTAGCTGCTCGTACAAAGGGCCATACTTGCCGCCGGGCTTGATGCCGAGCAATTGGTAAGGATACTGCCGGGCCAGGCCCACGCTCACGTCGGGCAGGGTGAAGGTCATGGTCCCGTTGGTGCCCTGGCTCTGGCTGAGCTTAAGGTCGTAGTTGATGGGCGAGTTGCGAATCTGCTTCGAGTAGCTGATGCTGGAGCTGAACTGCGTGGACAGAAAACGCCGGGCGTCGAGGCTGTTGACGCGGTTGAAGCTGCTGGTGCCGGCGTTCACGCTGGCCGAGAAGCGCCCGCCGCCGGGCTTGGGCACGGGCGTGTGGTTCCAGGTCAGCCAGAAGGAGTTGGCCGAGGGCGGCTGAATGTAGACCGGGTTGGTCGTCAGCGCGTCGGTAATCAGGATCTGGCTGCTGGGCCGGTTCGAGAAGCGCAGGTTGAATACGCCCTGGTAGGTGTAGCGCTTCAGGTAGGAGATGTCGGCCGTGGCGCCCCAGCCGCCGAAGGTCTGGGCGTTGCCGGCGTAGATATCGCCGGTTAGGCGCACGCCGATGTAGTCATTGGGCGCGAAGTAGTAGCCGCCGTTGCTCAGGAAATAGCCCCGGTCGGCCGCCTGCCCGAAGGTCGGAATCAGCACGCCCGAGCCCCGGCTTTTATTAGGCATGGGAAAAAAGCCGAACAGGAAGCCCAGCGGCGTGGGCACGTCGCCGATCACGAGGTTGAACGGCCCCGTCACCACCTTATCGCCCGGAATAACCTTCATGCGCTTGGCCTGAATATAGAAGTGGGGATGCTCCAGGTTGCAGGTGGTGTAGCGGCCCAGCAGGCCGTTGATATCGCCGTCGGGCAGCCGCTTGATGACCGAGGCGCTCACGAAACCTTCGCCCTGGGTGGTCACGGCCTCGGTCACTTTGGCCTTCTTGGTCTTGAAATTATAGGCAATGCTGCCCGCCGTGTACAGGCCGCCCTTGTCCTTGAGCACGGGCCGGCCGTTGAGCCGGTGGGTGAGCGAGTCGCGCTTGCCGTCGGCCTGCATGGTGTTGGTGCCGTAGTTTACCGTGATGAGGGCGGCTTTCAGGTCGGTGTCGCCGTAGTTTACGCTGGCCTTGTTGTAAAGGCGGGCGGTTTTTTGGTTGACATCGAACTGAATGGAATCCTTGGCGGCGTACCGGATGGTCGATTCCACCTGGCCCTTGCGCTTGGGCGCGAGCTTGATAGTATCGCCGATGGGGCTCACGCTGCCCAGAGGGCGGGCCAGGGTGTCGGGCACGGCCTTGTGGGAGGCGCCGGGTACCCGCGACTGCCCGCTGTTGCGCACGCCGGGCGGGGGCGGGCCGACGGGATCGCGCGGGTCGGGCGAGATGTTGCGCACCGGCGGGGTGGGCGCGCTGCCGGCGCGCTGGCCGGGTTTGGCGGCGGGCGCGGCCGTCGAATCGGTCTGGCCCCGGGCCGCGCCGGCGCAACTAAAAATCAGGAAAAAGAGCAGCCCCAGCCAGCGGGCGGAAGGTTGGCGCACGCTTGTGCGGCGCGGCCACGGCCGCCACTCGGCTGCGGATTGGAGAGCAAACCTAACAGGCAAAGGAGAGTAGCGGTTAATTCGGTTACTTTTGAGGCTTTTACAAAGGTAGCAGGTCGCTACCGTCCCTTCAACGAACAACGTGCGGATTATTGTCACCTGGGTCAGCGTCGTGCTATTGCTGCTGGGCGCCGGCAGCGGCGAGGGAAAAGCCGAGGCTCAGACCCCGGCCGATTCCCTCCGTTTCGCCCCCGATTCGGCCCTGGCCGCCCCCGATTCTCCCTACCGCTACCGCTTGCGCACGGTGGTGCTCGACGCCGGGCACGGCGGCAAAGACCGGGGCTGCGCCGGCGCCTCGGCCCGCGAAGCCGACGTGGCGCTGAGCCTCATCCTGGCCCTGGGGCGCCAGATTCAGGAAAATATGCCGGAGGTAAAAGTCATTTACACCCGCAAAACCAACGTGTTTATCGAGCTGGACGAGCGCGCCGCCATCGCCAACCGCAACCACGCCGACCTGTTTATCTCCATTCATTGCAACGCCGGCCCCAGCCAAAGCCACGGCACCGAAGTCTGGACCATGGGCCTGCACAAAACCACCGCCAACCTGGGCGTGGCTCAGCGCGAAAACTCGGTAATCCTTCAGGAGAAGGATTATAAAAAGCGCTACGACGGCTTCGACCCCAGCTCGCCCCAGAGTCATATTTTGTTCTCGCTTTTTCAATCGGCCTATATTACCAACAGCCTGCGCTTTGCCCAGCGGGTGGACCGTCAGCTGCGTACCAGCGTGAGCCGGCCCAGCCGGGGCGTGAAACAGGCCGGTTTTCTGGTCCTGTGGAAATCGACTATGCCTTCGGTGCTCATCGAATCCGGCTTTCTGACCAACCCGGCCGAGGAGCGCTACCTCAACGACAAAGCCAACCAGTCGTATATGGCCGCAGGCATCTACCGCGCCTTTCGCGAATACAAGCGCGAAATGGAGGGCGGCTGAGCCGGGATAAGGGCCGAAACCCGCCGTCGGGTCGGGTCGGCCGCCCCGGCTTTTGCCTTTGATCTTTACTCATTCCTCTTTAACATTCAACACTCCTACACGTGTCTAAAGAAATCAAAGTGGCGTTGCTCACCATCGTAGCCATTGTCGCCCTCGTCTTCGGTTATAATTTTTTGCGGGGGAGTAATCTGCTTTCCTCCGACCGCACTTACTTCACCACCTACCCCAAAGTAGACGGTCTGAACGTGGGCGCACTCGTGGTACTCAACGGCATTAAAGTTGGGCAGGTGAAGAGCATGGAGCTGCAACCTAAGAAGGGTAATACGGTGCGCGTTGCCCTGGAGCTGGGCAAGGACATCGTGGTGGGCGACTCGACCACGGCCAGCCTGGGCGGCACGCTGCTCGGCTCCAAAGGCATTACCCTCACGCTGGGGGCCGATGCGCACAAGTACACCGGCGGCGAGGAAATCCGGACCGTGACGCCCACCAGCATCACCGATGCCTTTCAGGCCAAGGCCCTGCCCGTGCTCGATACCGTGGGCGCGACGCTCTCGCACATCAACGGCTTTCTGAATAAGGACGCCCAGACCAGCATTCAGCAAACCTTGCTCAACGCCCGGAGCAGCAGCGAATCGTTGCAGAAGCTGTTTGCGGCCAACCAGGCCAATATCAACACCATCACCCGCAACCTGGCGCAGATGAGTACGGCCCTGAACAAGACCACCGGCAAGCTCGATAAGATTGCGGTGAACTTCTCGCAGCTCTCCGACTCGCTCAAGACGGCGCCCGTGGGCCCGGCCCTGCGCCGCCTCAACGCCACCATGGCTGAAGCCCAGACCACCGTGGCCGGCCTCAACCGCGCCCTGAACGACAAGAAGGGCTCGATGGGTAAGCTGCTGAACGATACGCTACTCTACAACAACCTCAACGCCACCGCCGGCTCGGCCGATGCGCTGCTCACCGACCTCAAAGCCAATCCTAAGCGCTACGTGCACTTCTCCGTTTTTGGCGGCGGCAAGGATAAGAGTAAGGTGGAAACCACCAAAAGCCCCAACGGCAGCGTGACCACTGAAGTCAAGAAAGTAGAAACTGCTCCCGCGCTGAAGTAGTCGGCTTAATCATCGCAACTGCCCGTACCTTTGAAATCCGCCTCCGGGCGGATTTTTTTGTGCCATTCTTCCCCATCCCACCCGCTTTTTTTATGAACGTCGAGTTCAATCGTAACGAAGATCAGCTCAAGCAGCTCAGCTACCAGCTCCGCCAGAAGTTTCAGCAAGTATCCCTCGGCGGGGGCGAAAAGCGGATTGCTGCCCATAAAGCCAAGGGCAAGCTCACGGCCCGCGAGCGCATCGATTACCTGCTGGATAAGGGCGCCGCCCGGGTCGAGATCGGCGCTTTCGCGGGCGAGGGCATGTACCGCGAGGAAGGCGGCTGCCCCGGCGGCGGCGTGGTGGTGGTGATGGGCTACGTGCAGGGCCGCCAGTGCGTGGTGGTGGCCAACGACGCCACGGTGAAGGCCGGTGCGTGGTTTCCCATCACGGCCAAAAAGAATCTGCGGGCCCAGGAAATCAGCATTGAGAACAAGCTGCCCATTATTTACCTGGTCGATTCGGCCGGGGTGTACCTGCCGATGCAGGACGAGATTTTTCCCGACAAAGAGCACTTTGGCCGCATTTTCCGCAACAACGCGGTGATGTCGTCCATGGGCATCGTGCAGCTGTCGGCCATCATGGGGCCGTGCGTGGCCGGTGGAGCCTACCTGCCCATTATGAGCGACGAGGCGATGATCGTCAACGGCACGGGCTCGGTGTTTCTGGCCGGCTCGTACCTGGTGAAGTCGGCCATTGGCGAGAGCATTGATAATGAGGCGCTGGGCGGCGCGAGCATGCACTCCGAGATCTCGGGCGTGACGGACTACAAGTTCGACACCGACGAGCAGTGCCTCGACCACATCCGCAACATCTTCGATAAGCTGGGGGCGCAGCCCAGCGCCGGGTTCAGCCGCGCGCTGCCCGCCGCCCCCCGGCTCGACGCGCAGGAGCTCTACGGCGTGCTGCCCGCCGATCGGGTGAAGCCCTACGACATGATGGAAATCATCAACCGGCTGGTGGATAACTCCGAATTTGAGCCCTACAAAGACCTCTACGGCCAGACGCTCATCTGCGGGCTGGCGCGCATCGACGGCTGGGCCGTGGGCATCGTGGCCAACCAGCGCAAGATTGTCAAGAGCAAGAAAACCGGCATGCAGATGGGCGGCGTCATCTATTCCGACTCGGCCGACAAGGCGGCCCGCTTCATCATGAACTGCAACCAGAAGCGCATTCCGCTGCTGTTCCTGCACGATGTGTCGGGCTTCATGGTGGGCTCGGCCAGCGAGCAGGGCGGCATCATCAAGGACGGCGCCAAGATGGTCAATGCCATGGCCAATTCGGTGGTGCCCAAGTTCACGGTTATCATCGGCAACAGCTACGGGGCCGGCAATTACGCCATGTGCGGCAAGGCCTACGACCCGCGCCTGATTGTGGCCTGGCCCACGGCCCAGCTCGCCGTGATGAGCGGCGCGGCGGCGGCCAACACGCTGCTGCAAATCCAGGTCGCCAGCCTCAAAGCCAAGGGCGAAGTCATCACCCCCGAAGCCGAAAAAGAGCTGCTCGACCGCATCAAAGCCCGCTACGAGGAGCAGCTTTCGCCCTACTACGCGGCGGCCCGCCTCTGGGTCGATGCCGTAATTGACCCGCTGGCCACCCGCACCGTCATCTCCGAAGGCATCGCCGCGGCTAACCACGCGCCCATTGAAAAGGCGTACAACGTGGGCGTTATTCAGGTGTGAGGCTGGGGGTTCGTTGAGCTTTGCGGGGAGGGCTTACAAAGGAGTTTTTTAGGGCTGGTAAAGACGTTTTTAGCCTTAGTTAAAGAGTTTTCGGCTCTGGTTAAGAAGTTTTCAGCTTTGGTTGAAGACATCTCAAAGTTGTTTATAAAGTCGCTTCTTAATGCGTCTGTCATCCTGAGCAGAGCGAAGGACCTTATCACGTCTGATTAATAACCGCTCAGCGTGATAAGGTCCTTCGCTCTGCTCAGGATGATAAAAGATGTGAGTTGCTAAACAGCTGCAGTAGCTTAGGATGACAGCGGCGCACCTGGCGCAATCAGCCCCGGCCGGTCCGATAAAAGAAAGATGCGGCGGGCTTAAACCCCGGGCGGGCGGGCCCCTCCAAGGCCCATATTTACCCCTACATCAATCTGATTATGAAAAAGTCCTTGATCCTCCTTACCTGCGGCCTGGCGCTGGCTTTTAGCAGCCACGCCCAGCAGGGCGGCCAGCGCAACGTCAACAAGCGCATCCAGAACCAGGATCAGCGCATTGCCGCCGGCCGGGCCGACGGGCAGCTCACCAGGCACGAAGCCCGCCAGCTCAAAGGCGAGGAGCGCGGCATCAAACAGCAGGCCAACAGCGAGCGCCGGGCCAACGGCGGCCGGCTCACCGGCGGCGAGCGCCAGCAGCTCAACCAGGAGCTGAACCAGGACAGCCGCCAGATCCACCGGGATCGCAAAGCCGGGCAGTAAACCCGGTCTGCAAGCGCATAAAAAAACCGGCCCGAGGGCCGGTTTTTTTATGCGCTTGCCCCTTGGGCGGCGGTCAGTTGCGGCGGGGGCGCAGGGCCAGGTAATCGAGGTAGTAGAGCACTTTCACCGATACCGAGTTATTATGCGGCGTGTTGAGTGTATTGTTCAGGTTGTCGAAATACTGCGGGGTGGCGACGTTGGCTTCCAGAAAAGAAGCCCCGGCGTTCTTCCAGACGATGCTTAGTTGCGAGCCGGGCGCAAACCACCACGAATAGACGGCATCGACATTGAAGGCGTTGAACGTGTTGTCGCGGTTGCGGGCGTACTCCGGCTCCGGGGTTTCTACGCCGTCGGGGTGCAGGCGGGAGAAGTCGCGGTAATGCACATTGCTCACGTAGTGGCGGAGGCGGATATTGAACGACATCCGGTTGGTGAACGTGTAAATGGCCGTGGCCGTGTTGCTGATGGTCGTGACCTGGCGGCGGCCCAGGAGCACGTCGCCGGTATCGCCGCCGTAGGCCCGCCAGAGCGGCGCATCCACCGAATCGGTACTGAGCAGCCCCCCGGCGTAGCCAATCTGATTGCGGCGCAGATCGTAGCTGAGCTGATACACGAAGCTGAGGTGATCGCTGGCCCGGTAGCGCGGCCCCAGGCTCAGGGTGTAATTGTCGCGGCCGGTGCGGCGGCCATCGGCCGCAAAAGCGCGGAAGTTGTAGTTGATATCGTAAGCGATTTTCTTGCGGTAGTCGGACGATAAAAAGCCATTCATGCCAAAGTTGGCCGGTTTGCGCACGTAGTAGCGGCCGATAGGCGTGCGGCGCGGGTCGAAGTAGTCGCGGGTGAGCGGGGCCGCGTCCAGGTTCACGCTCAGGGTGAGAAAGCTTTTGGTGAACGTGGTATTGGCGCCCGTAAAAAAGCCCAGATCCTGGTACAGCCGGGGGCTTTCGAGCAGCGAGTAGCTGGCGGCGGCGTAGGTATTGAGCCGGTTTACTTTCCAGAAGGGCTTATAAATATTGTAGCCCACGTTCACCGACTGCGAAATGCTGTTGTTGGCGAAGAGCAGGCCCAGATCATTGGGGTTGTAAGTGTGCGATTCGATGCCGTGATCCACGTTCCAGGTAAAGTTACCGCTGATCTTGCCGTAGTTCAGGTAGTACTTGTAGCCGTGGCGGTCGTCGATGTCCTGATCGGAGTTGAAGGCTTTGCCGGTGCGGTTCGAGTAGATGAGCCGGCCGTTGAAAGCGTAGCTGTTGGCCTTGTTGGCGAAGCGGAACAGGCCGCCGGTCACGTTGGCGTTGTAGGTCTGGCCGGCGCGGGTTACATTGGTGTTCACGAGGCTGACGAAGGAATTGTTCTTCAGGCTCTGGTCGAGCACCAGGATGTTATAGTTGGAAAACGGCTGGGTCAGCACCCGGCGCTGGGCCCCGGTGGTACTGTCCTGCACGGTGGCGTACACGTCGTTGCTCACGGCGTTGAAGATGCCCACGCCCAGGCCGGTGCTGGTGCGCCCCGATACCTTGGTGGCATTGAGCAAGTTGGTGATGCCGGGATTTTCCACGATGAATTCGCCGCCGTGCCGACGTCCGTCGGCCTGGCGGTAGCCCGCCTGCAGCGTGCCCGCCACTTCGCCGAAGCCCAGCGGCTGCGCCCCCACCCGCCGCGAGTAAAACAGTCCGCCTTTGTTGAACAGCTCGGTGCCTTCGGTGAAAAACCCCCGGTTCTCGTTGTACTGCACCTCGAAAGGGGAGAGGTTGAGGACCTGGTTATCGCTCTGCACCTGCCCGAAATCGGGCACCAGGGTGGCATCGAGCGTGAAGCTTTCGTTGATGCCCCACTTCACATCGGCCCCGCCGGTGAAGCTGGTGGTGGTGTTGCGCTTGCCTAGCTCGTGGTACGGGTAGTGGTTGAGGTAAGTGGCTACGTAGGGCGTGAGCGAGAGCCGCAGCGGCGGCTTGAGGTCGCGCAGCCCGGTGAGCTCCCCCCACTGGTTCACGAAGCCATCGACCTGCGGCCGGATCTCATTCCAGAAAAATTTCTGGCGGCTGCTCCGCCGCTGCCGGCCAAAATTGATCCCCCAAACCTGCTCCGCTGCCTTGCTGAAGCGAATGGCAGAGTAGGGAATGCGGATTTCGGCTACCCAGTCAGTGCCGTGCACGGCGGTGCGCGAGTCCCACACGGCATTCCAGTTGGTGTCCTCGCCGTTGGCCGGCGACTGACGGGCGTCGAGCTGCACCCCGCCCGAGGTGAGCAGGAACTGGTAGCCGTTCAGGTGGTCATTATAGGTATCGATAAAAACCCCGAACCAATCCGAATTCCCAATATTATCCCGGGCACTGAGCTCGCGCAGAATAGAGTCCTGCGACACATCATGCATGGTGGCGCCGATGTAGATGGCGGCGTCGTCGTAGAGCACGCGCACTTCGGTGGGGTGCTTTTCGGGGCGGCCCGGCGAGGGTTCGAGCTCGTAGAAGTGGGTGGCCACCGGAGCCGTCTGCCACACCGCCTCATCCAGCACGCCGTCGAGTTTGAGCGGGGTGCTGATGCGCACGGCCTGAAGCTGACGTTTGGGGGCGGGCTGGGCCGCCTGTTTGGCCTGGGCCGCCCCGGTCGCGGGGAGTTGCTGACCCTGAGCGACACACGTGACCAATCCTACCCAGCAAAACACGATAAAACGATACATATAACCCACTCAATAAAATTCAGTCCCTGGCATAACAGTCTTACGGCCCGGATCTATACACGCCTAAAGAAGCGGCCCGGCCCCGGGAAGTTGCGCGGGCGGCTCAGGTTTCTGCCGCCGGTCCACAACGCAGGATCCCAACAGAAGGCCGGTTTTCGGGGAAGAAAACCGGCCCGGTGGTCTCAATAAGATTTACTCCGGCCTTGCCATCAGGCGGTTGCCGGTCTGGTCATCGTGCCGCTGCCGCTTATTGCGGGCCGGCGGGTGCCTGGGGCGGACTGGGTGGCGTTGGTTCCGGCAGTGCCGGCGGCGGCGGCGGGGGCAGCTTGGGTAAGTGGGGCGGCCGGGGCGGGGGCATCCCCTGCTCGTTGCGGAAGGAAACGCTGCGGTGGTTCATCTCCAATGAGCCGGTGGCACTGAGCGGGTGGCCGAGGTTGGTTTCGTGCAGCTTCAGGTACTTGCGAAATACTTTTGGTGGCTGCTCCCGGCCGTCCACTTCCAGGTTCCGCGCCGTCAGCCGGAGCTGAAAGTTGTTGCGGTCTTTAATCAGGCCGTCTTTCAGCAGCTCCGCTACCAGGGCGTCGGCCGCGGCGTGGGGTTGCGCTTCGGGGCGTGCGCGCATTCCGGCGGCGTGCTCAGGCCGGTTTTTCTCGCGGTCGAGCAGGGCTTCTTCGTGATCACGCCGGCTTTCCTCGCGGTCGCGCATTTCTTCTTCGTGATTGTGCCGGTCTTCTTCCCGGTCGCGCATTTCTTCTTCGTGATCGCGGCGCTCTTCCTCGCGGTCGCGCAGCTGCTCTTCGCGCCGCCGCAATTTTTCATCGTCGGGGTGATTCCCCGCGCCTTCGTCGGCTCGCGGCCGGCGGGCGGCCGTGAAGCCTTGCTCCGCAGCCCGCAGCTGCGCCTGTACGTCGGCGAGGTCTTTGGTAATGCGCTGGTGCTGCGCGGGGCTCAGGCCCTTGAGCGCATTCGCTTCGCGCAAGGCGCGCTCGGCCTGCCGCAAGGCATTCCGTTGTATCCGCCGGAACTGCGCCGGATCGGGGGCGTCCGGCGGGAAGGCCGCCCCTACGGGCGGCACCGGAACAACCGGACCGGGCGGCCGCGCCGCCGCTGAAGCCGGCCTGGGGCGAACACGAATTGTATCGGCTACTTCCCCGGCCTTTGGCGAGCGCGGCGCGGGTTCCGTCTGCCAGTCAGCGGTTACGGGCTGGCCCGCCAGCAGCGGGTGCGGCGAGCTGGTTCCTGCCAGCACCACGCTGCCGCCCAGCAGTCCGAGTCCGCCCAGCACCAGCGCGCCGGCCAGCAAGCCTTCGGCCAGCGTAGACGCGGCGGGCCGGCGCTGAACCAAACGGCGCACCCGGCCCAGCAGCGCGCCGCGCCCGCCAATGGCAGCCAGCGCCAGCCGCGGCGCGGTCGCCCCGGCGTTGTTCTGACACCATTCGGCCAGGGCCGTGAGGGCGCGGGCCAGGCGCAGCGCATCGCAGCCGCAGAGGGCCGTGGCCTGGTCATCGCAGCAGTTTTCGCGCTCCGTCCGCACGCAGCGGCCCACAAACCACACGGCTGGGTGGTAAAAGAACAACGCCTCGGCCACGGTTTGCAGCAGGTTTACGAGGTAATCCCGCCGCAGCACGTGGGCCAGCTCATGGGCCAGAATCGCTTCCAGATAAGTGGGCGGCAGTCCCGCCACGGCCCCCAGCGGCAGCAGAATAACCGGCCGCACGTGGCCCACCACCAGCGGCACCCGCACCAGCGCCGATTCCAGCAGCGCCACCGGCTGCCGGATCCCGCACCGGCCCGCCAACGCGGCCAGCCGGGCTTGCCACGCCGCCCCCAACGGCCGCACGCGGTAGCGCCGCAGCCGCTGCACGTAGAGCAGGCCGCCCACCAGGCGTAAACTTATGGCCAGCAGCCCCAGTCCCCAGGCCACAACCAGCAAGGGCAGGTGCTGATCAAAATAACGCAGGCCCGTCGCCAGCCAATCCGGCGGCGCCGGCGCCGCGGTGGCCGCGTCGCGCGGCGCGAAATTCCGCCCACTTGCTGTCGAGGCAACGGCGGCCCGCGTAGCAGTGGCGGACCCGAAATGCGGCCGTTCCGCGCTCCGTTCCGCGTTTCGGCCCAGGCCGGCCGCTGTGCCCGCGTCGGCCCGGAAATACAGTCCAAACGTGCTGCCGGCCAATGCCACAATCACGGCCAAAGCCCCCACCGCCAACCCGTAGCGCACTTCCGCCCGCTGCCGGCGCAGCAGCAGCAGGGCGCCGGCCAGCACGGCCGCCACCAGGGCGCCCTGCCACAGCGAATGCAGCAGCGTCCAGCCCAAAGCCCGCGTCAGGGCGGGCGAAATGAAATTCTCAAGCGCGGTCATCGTCGGAAGAATTAGCGGTGGAGTTTTGGATTTCAATGTCGTTGAGCAGGCGGCGAATCTGCGCCACCTCGTCGGCCGAAGTCGGGCGGTTGCCCAGGGCCTGCATCACCAGCTTCAGGGCCGAGCCGCCGAAGGTGGCGTTCATAAACTTGTCGAGCAGCAGGCCCTGGGTTTCCTGCTCGCGCACGGCGGCCCGGTACACGTGGCTGCGGTCGGCGTCGTCGCGCCGCACCAGACTCTTTTCTAGCATGAGCTGCAAAATTTTGAGGGTCGTCGTGTAGCCTACTTCGCTCTGGCGCCGGGCACTCAGATTGTCGTTGATGGCGCGCACGGTGGCCGGTCCGTGCTGCCAGAGCACGTGCAGGATTTCCAGTTCGGAATCCGTAGGTTTGGGCGGCGGGACTTTGCTCATGATCAAGGGAATAAGAATAATACGAATTATTTCGTAGACAATGGCAAAGCTAATACGAAATAAGTCGTAGTTGTATCTTTCGACTACGAAATATTTCGTAAGAATCATTTATAAGGTAGTAATATACTGTTTTTCAGCATAATAATTTCGTAATCCCCCGCTATATAGCCGTCTCTAATCCCGCCGTTTTCAGGCTGCCGCGCCGGGCTTGCGACGTTGCACCAGCGTAACCCGGGCCCGGTGGCAGATGCCGCCCAGCGGCGGGTTGAACTTGCTGACGCTGATTTTCACCTTCCGCACGTGGGGCACCTGGGCCATGATGCGGTCGAGTACCCGGTGGGCCACGTGCTCCAGGAGCCGGGCGGGAGCCCGCATTTCTTCGGCCACGAGGCGGTAAAGTACTTCGTAATTTACAGTCTGCTGCAATTTATCCGACTCACCGGCCGCCAGCAGATCGGTGCTGATGTACAGGTCCACGCCGTACTTATTGCCGATTTTCTGCTCCTCGTCGTAGTAGCCGTGGAAGGCAAAAAATTCCATTCCTTCGAGTGCGATCTGGCCCATGGTTTTGCTTGGTTAACGAGTGCGCTGCTGGCATTTCGCCCAACGTCAGCCGCAAAGGTCGCCGCAGAAAAAAAGAAAGCCGGCTGCAACAGCCGGCTTTTCAGTAGTAAGCTCCAATACTACGACGATAATATACGTCGAACGGGCGTTTTAAATTTCGTCGAAGAATGATTTTTCCGTCCCGGCCGGGGCCAGGGGCGCGGCGGCTTCCATGCCGGGATGCGTCGAGGGCGAAGGCTGGGTAATCTCCGGCCGGTCGGGGCCTACTGGTCGGATATCGGGTGCGGTGGGCTCCACGCGCGGGCCGCCCGGCGAGGGCACCTGCGACGGCGCGGGCTGATCGATGCGCGGGGGCGACGCCACGCCCGGGTTTTCGGCCGGCGCGGCCGGCCGCTCAATATCGGGTCCGGGCGTCGTGTCGGGGTATGGCTGCTGGCCGGGCTTGGGGTTGTAAGCCCGCGGCACGGCCGGCTGTTCCGACCGGGTGGAGGAGGTAGCCGCCGGGCGTTCGGAATCAATGGTAGCGGCGGGCGAAATGGCGGAAGCGGAGGAAATAAGCATGGCAGGAGCGGGCTGGGCGGTGGGTTCAACGACCGATTCCTTCGGGCGTTCTACGTGTACGCGCGCCGCCCGGGAAAGGATGGCGGCCGTTTCCCCCCGGGGCCGGCTGCGGGCTTTCTCTGCTTTTTCGAGCGAATCGGAAGCCAGGTGGTGCAGATCGCGCACCAGGCCATCGAATTGTTGCTCCAGCCGCTGGCATTCCTGGCCCAGGCCCGTGACTTCGCGCTGCATGTCGGCCACGGTTTTTTCGGCCTGCTGGTAGGCGTCGTCCACTACGGCGCGGGCGCGCTGGCGGGCTTCGGCCAGCAACTGCTCGGCTTGTAGCTGGGCTTCGCGCCCGCGCAGGGCTGCTTCCCGCGAGGCTTGCTCGGTGATGTTGTTGCCGGTGTCTTCGGCCGTTTTCAGGGTGCGGTAGAGGCTGCTTTCCACTTCGCGCATCTTCTGCACGTCCTGCTGGGCGTGTTCGAGCTTGAGCCGCAGCTCGCGGTTTTCGTCGCCCATTCGCTCCCACTGCTGCGAAATGGTCGTCAGAAACGCCTGAACTTCATCTTTATCAACCCCCCGGAAGGATTTTTCAAATGTTTTCTGGCGGATATCAATGGCAGTGATTTTCATCGGTACGGATGCTGGTTCTCAGCGGCTACTGTTCGTCAACTATTTGCGGGAGATAATTTGCTTGCGATCAGGTTGCTGGCGCAGGTGCGGGCTCGGCTTCACCACCTGCCACCGCTTCCGCCACCTGCCACACGGCCAGGCTCCGGTCGTCGCTGCACGAAACTAGCCGGTTTTCGGCCCCCGGCCAAACCAGGCGGTTTACCGACGTGCCGTGGCCGGCCGCGCGGGCGCGGTCCAGCACCCGCAGCAGCGTCAGCGAGGCCGCCTCCCAGAGCTTAATGCTTTTGTCGAGGCTGCACGAGGCCAGGTAGCGCCCATCGGGGCTGAAAGCCAGGTGGTTAATGGTGTACATGTGGGCCGGAATGGTGCCGGTCAGGGCGTATTCGCGGGTCACGTCCCAGGTGCGGATCTGCGCATCGCGGCCCGCCGTGA
>JAYWCH010000379.1:0-5725 GCA_043780755.1 Hymenobacter sp. | reverse complement strand
TTCTACCAACACCTGCCCGCCCCCGAGGCCCGCACGCTGGCGGCCCGCTTCGAGGTGCATTACACGCCCAAAAACGCCTCCTGGCTCAACATGGTCGAGCTCGAACTTTCGGCCATCGCCCGCCAGTGCCTGCACCAACGCATCCCTACGCTCGAAGAACTCACCGCCCACGTGGCCACCTGCGTGGCCCAGCGGAATGCGGCCCGCGCCACGGTAAAATGGCAATTCACCCTGGAAAAAGCCCGCACCAAACTCGACCGCCACTACCAGAAGATTAAGGTAACTAACTTGCCTGACTAAGCACTAGCAGAGCTGCATCACGTCTTCCAGATAGCGATGGGCTAAAAGAACGGGCACCTGGATAGCTTCAGGCGCTGGGGTAAAGAGCTCGGGATTCCGACGTCTGCTATTTCGCCGATGATACCCAGCGGATCCAATTAGACGATTCCCCGTGGCGGGTCAACGAGACGTTCACCCACGACTTCGGCTACTACGAGCATCACCTAGTACGCGTGGAGAAGGTGCTACCTCTGACCACCTATCGGCCCATCCAGTTCGTGTGAGTGGCCGCTGGACCTGCTCCCCGGAGGAAGTTGGCAGCCCCAGGAGCTACGCCCGGTAGACGCCCGACCAGTTCGGTTCGCCCTAAGAAGTCCGTGACCGCCTACTGGCCAGCGAAGACATCGGGGTTCTCGTTACAACCGGATACTCTTGGCAAATTGGGCTTCAGTCATTACCAAACGACTGATCATGAGCACAAAAAGGTATAATCCAACGGGTGGTTTAGTACCTCTTTAGACTCAACTGTCCTGTTGTAGGTACAACTCAGTGAAACTAATGAAGCATAGGATACTTTATACTTAAATAAATGACTATTTGGTAATAAATTCTTTGTATAATGGGTTTTGTGCTGATTAAAACGCCCTTAGGAGCATTTCTCCCACTCAAACGGATGGGAAGTCTATGCCTCCAATTATCTGCTCCCTAGCTGTTGGAACTGCTTTAAGGTAATATTACTGTCCATTATGATAAACATATTTGGTTAGTTTAAGAAAACATTGCCTGTTTGTAACGCTTGAGGTGGTTTGATTGCGAAAGTCCTCAGCGACGTCCGACTTGAGCGTCGGCAAGGACGGACCCATCGCAAGCTTCGAGTTCTTCCGCTTTAAGGATAAACCACCGAATCTCCGCTGGCGCGGTGTCATCGCTTTCACCGCGCCAGCTATGCGAGAATTGAGCTTTGGTCTCACGATTTAGACCACCGCCAACCACGTTCCCAACCCATAAGATTAAGGAGCAGCAATTCGTCGCCTCGTGACTCAGCCACCGCGACTTTTTGATACCTCGCCCTTACGTTAGTCAGCAGATGTAACAGACGTGAGCCACACCCCCGGCTACCTCCACGCTCTGCAAACGGGCCGGATTCCTGTGTAACAGGTAGCCAAAGTCGGTAGCGGGCGAGTAAGTGGTGGTAAGTTTCAGGAGCATATGAACGATGGCTAGGCCAACAGGAAACCGAATTTAGCCCCAACGTCCCACACGTCCACTTTGAAACAGTATAGGTAAAGGTCTGTCGGAACAAACAAGCGATAGTACTCCCCAGAGGCAGGCCTGAAATCATCCTCAAAATCCAGGACCGGATTCAGGCACTTAAGGCATGGCATGAGCCTCTAAACCGAAATGACGGACCCGAATAAGCAAAACCGTCCTCCCTCCTACCGGATAAAACAGCGGCCCGGAAGGCGGCTTGCTGTTGATTGCTACTTCTTGCGAAGTTTCTCCTGAACCTTAGCGGCAGCCTTGGGTGGCAGAGGCTGTTGGGCTTGCGGCTTATCGGTTAGGAAGGCCCGCAGGGCTTCGTCAAGGATCTGCTGCACTTCAACCTCGGCATGGTGCTCATACTGGCGGAGCATGACGTATACGTCGGGCTTAAGCTGGTTACTGAAAGTGATACGGGTTGCCAACTCCTCCCCTCGCGGCGAATCTGGCCCGACCTGGATGGCTGGGACAGCCGAGTCTTGGACGGGTTTAGCTTTGGGCGTATCAAAAAGGTGCGCGTCGATGGAGGGCGCGGCAGTTTGTCGGGGTACCGGCGGGCGATTAGCAGTTAGGTTGGGCTTACTCATTTGGAAAGACGGGAAAGGATTTCGTCGGTTAGGGCGGCGTAGTCGGCCGCGCCGGAAGAAGCCGGGGCATAGTCGTAAACGGATTGCTTCAGACTCTGCGCTTCGGCCAGGGCGATGTTCTCCCGAATTGTCTGAGTCAGGATCAATCCGCTCAGGTCCTGATCCTCTTCGAGATCACCGGCGTACTGTCGGTGCAATGAACGGCGGTAAGAGGTCGCGTATTTGATGAAGAAGATCCCTCCTACCCGTAACCGCTCGTTGAAATTCTGCCGGATCCGTTCTACCATTTCCAACAGCGCGGCCATTCCCGCGCTCCCAAACAGGTCGGGAATCAAGGGAACAAAGACCGCATCAGAAGCCGCCAGGGCTGCCAGCGTCAGCGGACCCATGCTTGGCGGTGTGTCAATGATCACGTAAGCGTACTTTTCCGCCAAGGGGGCGAGTTGGCGTTTGAAGAAATAGATGTAGTCCGCTTGGGTGCCAAAGATCTTTTCCTGCTGGCCCATGACACGATTCGCGGCCACGATCGTCAGGGAACGGTCTGACTGGGGCTTTTGGCTGAGGGTGGCTAACGTGTGGGTACTAGCCCGGCCATCAGGCGCATCCAGTAAGGCATCGCCGAGGTGCCCGCGCCCCGCGTCGATTCCCAGGGTAAGGGTCGCATTCGCCTGCGGGTCTGCGTCGATAAAGAGCACCGGATGACCAAGGGCAACGAGGCGATGCGCAATTCCCAGCGCGGAAGTAGTTTTCCCCTGCCCACCCTTATTGTTGGCAAACGTGATAATCTGCATATGACAAGGAGTTATTGAGCTGTAAATGTACCGCTTTTACCCAGATAGCAAGCTGACTTGTTATCCAACCATCGTGACAGCTTGATGGCCATACATCCGGATAAACTGGTATCCATTTATCATTTCAGCTTGCTATCATTATGTCATGACAACCAGATAAAAAGACATGTTGATGACTTGTCATCCATTCATGTGTTTAACTTGCTATCTGAGCGTAATGATTGATTTATCTCCAGCTGTAATGCTAGCTGTTTATAGTTACAACCATTTATCAAGTCATCATGACAACTTGATAACCAGACATAATTTCTTCTTACTGACCAGATGTAGTTATTACTTGTCATCTGGGTATCTTGATATCAAGTTATCATGTTGTAATGACAAGTGGCCATCATTATAACATGATAGCAGAAAGATGGCCTTCCGTCTAATCCAAATAGGTTTAACCAAGTAGTTAGACAGTTGCACAACGCTATTGGCAGAACGTTGTGGCGCTATGCGGATCGCCGATAAAGCAATTCTTCGGTGACCAGAATTAGTGGTCCGAGCCGTCAATAAATCATTGGCGCGAAGCGCTGGTTGTCAAGCTGCGCCGGTTGCTGCTACAAGTCAATCACGATCTGATATTACGCACCAAACTATCTGGTATCGTGGAGACAGCCGTTTCGGCAGCGGCAAAAGCTACTTGGCAGCATCTGGCGCCACTCGGCGCGTAACATCAGTTGCTAATGCAACTCCGTGAGATATCCTTCAGGCCTCACGCGGTTGGGATGCGCCAAGGCAATGGGGGAGGAGAAACTAAAGCGGCCCACAAAAGGCGGGGAGCTTCCCCAAATACGGTCTGCCGTAACGAGAGCCGGCAAGAGCGCACAAACATCTTCCTTTTCGTTCAAGCAAATGGTCCCAATATGAACACGCTCACTTTAAAAAAAGAGTATTTCAACAATCGAGGCTAAGGGGTAAAAATCCCAAAAACCAGTTAGCGGGCCGGCGGGATCGTCGCGGAGAAAAGCCGCGGCGGGACATTCGGGCTGATCAGACAGGAGCTGGGCGGCGGGGTTGAGGTATTCGTAGCGCAGAACGATCAGCCGCGCCAGATCGTGGGGCGCGTACCACGGGCGCAGAAGCATCATCCCGGTCAGCAGCGTCAGCAGCGTATCCCGCAGCTGGTGGGGGCAGGAGAAATCGGTCGGAAGGGAAGTCAGCATGGAACGGGGCGCAGGGTGGCCGGAGGGCCGGGAACCTCCCACCAAACGACCAGACCACGCCCCGCGGAACCCGCCAACCGGCAGTAATCCAGCCATTCTTAAGGTAGAGTGCGGTGACTAACTACTAGATTTTTATGAATATATAATTATCAACGCCCCTTTTCAATCCTCCGGCAGAGCCGCCGTCGGCCGGAACGGGCGTGATCACCGATCTCCGCACTATGTTTAGGCAAACGTTTGCACCTGACGCCCGACGTTCTTTTTGGGCGTTAAGAATCACCCCGGTTCCGCACTGGCCCCATTTCCTTTCATCCCATGAAAAAAACCGTTCTGTTTCTCTGGTTGCTGCTGACTGCCACGGGCTCGTTCGCGCAGAAAACCAAGATTAAAACCAAGGGCGGAGTCGCCGTGACCAGCGCGGAGAATCCGCGCTGGTCTGCGCCCAGGGCGCAGGCCTGGTACCAGGCGCACCGCTGGATGTCGGGGGCCAATTTCACGCCCAGCACGGCTATCAACCAGCTGGAAATGTGGCAGGCGGCCACCTTTGACCCCACCACCATCGACCGGGAACTGGGCCTGGCGCAGGGCATCGGCTTCAACACCATGCGCGTCTTCCTGCACAGCCTCGCCTACCAGCAGGATCCGGCGGGCTTCAAGCTGCGCGTGGAGCAGTACCTGAGCCTGGCCGATAAGCACGGGATCGGCACTATTCTGGTCTTTTTCGACGATTGCTGGAACAAGAATCCCCACGCCGGGCCGCAGCCCGCGCCCCGGCCCGGCATCCACAACTCGGGCTGGATGCAGGATCCGGGCGAGCCCAATTCCCGGGACTCGCTCACGTTCGTTCAGCTCAAACCCTACGTGCAGGACGTACTGACCCACTTCAAACACGATAAACGCGTGGTGCTCTGGGATTTATACAACGAGCCCGGCAACTCGGACAAGCTCACCTCTTCGCTGCCGCTGGTGCGCAACGTCTTCGCCTGGGCCCGCGCTATCGACCCCGACCAACCCCTGAGCATGGGCCTCTGGAACTGGGGCTTTCAGGCCCTGAACGCCTACCAGGCCCTGCATTCGGATGTGATCACCTACCACGATTACGACGAAGCCCCCGCCCATCAGCGCGTGATTGACCTGCTCGAAACCCACGGCCGGCCGCTCATCTGCACCGAGTACATGGCCCGGCCCCGCAACTCGCGCTTCGTCAACATCCTGCCCATGCTGAAAAAGCAGCGCATCGGCGCTATCAACTGGGGCCTGGTAGACGGTAAAACCAACACCAAGTACCAATGGGACGTGCCCGTAGCCGATGGCACGGAACCAGCCGAGTGGTTCCACGAAGTATTTCGCCGCGACGGCACGCCCTACCACCAGGACGAGGTCGATCTGATCAAGAAATTAAATTCTAATTAGTTCTTTATCAGTTAGTTAATCTGGACGGTTCGGGGCTTGGGAATCTAGTTTTGGTAGCTGCGGCGGCCGGAGTTTCCCGCTGGCGCATTGCGCCGTTATCAGCCTCCCAAAACTGCCGAGCCATGATTTTGAGATGGTCTGGTTAAGCCGGAGAGAATCGGGCGACACTGTTAAGTTGAGGTTGTTA
>JAYWCH010000378.1:0-8557 GCA_043780755.1 Hymenobacter sp. | reverse complement strand
CCGTTGCGCACCCGCACGCAGTTGCAGGTGGACGAGGAAAGCGGGTTTTTTCTATTCCGTAGTTCGGTCGCTATCGATTTACCAAACGCCAACGTAGGCTTGCGCGTAAACGAGCAGCCCACCACCATGCTACCGTGGCAGCTGAATCACTGGTTGCTCAGCTTCGGATTGCAGTACCGGCTGCGGTAGCGCTGTACCGTGGACTTTGAGAGTCCGCGAGTGAACGAAACCCGCA
This sequence comes from Hymenobacter sp., assembly GCA_043780755.1. Lineage (GTDB taxonomy): Bacteria > Bacteroidota > Bacteroidia > Cytophagales > Hymenobacteraceae > Hymenobacter. The sequence continues at coordinate 8,322 of JAYWCH010000378.1, read as the reverse complement.
CGACCCACGCGCGGACTCTCAGAGTCCGCGGCACATCCATTCCTCATGCCCACCAAGCTGCCCGCCGCCTTCTTCCAACGCCCCGACGTGCTGCAAATAGCCCGCGACCTGCTCGGCAAGCACCTCTGCACCAACCTCAATGGCATCATCACCGCCGGCCGTGTGGTCGAAACCGAGGCCTACTGCCACGTGGGCGACCAGTCGATGACCCTACACTTGCAGCGCAAGCGCGAGCAGGCTCAGGGCTTGTACGTGCCCGGTGGCCACGCCTACATCTATACTGTTTACAACCGACACGCCCTGTTCAACATCGCTACCCACGACGCGGAGCACCCGGATACCGTTCTTATCCGGGCCGTGGAGCCGACCATTGGGGTAGAAGAAATGCTGCGCCGCCGGGGCCTGTCTGCGCCCGTGCGCGCCTTAACCGCTGGCCCCGGCGTGCTCACGCAGGCCCTGGGCATCACGCCTGCCCTCACCGGTCGGCCTGTGACCGGCGAGGTGCTGTGGTTTGAAGACCATGGTGAAGAAGTAGCACCCGCCAACATCGTGGCCAGCGCCCGCGTGGGACTGGAATACGCGGGACCCGAAGCCGCCGGCCTGCCTTGGCGCTTCCGCCTGCGCGACAGCAAGTGGACCAGCCCGGCCCGGTGACGCTGCGCTCAATGAAGAATTGGGAATTGGCCAAAAGGGTCGAAATTCCTCATTCCTCATCAAGAGCAGCGTAATGATTGGCGTGCAGGATTTCCATCAGCCGTTCGGGCCGGGCTACGGGGGCGTAGCCGAACTGCTGGTAGAGGCCGTGGGCATCCCAGGTGCCCAGCATATAGCGGCGCAGATGCTGCAAATCGGGGTGGGCCAGGATTTGCTCCATGAGCCATTTCGAGAGGCCCTGGCCCCGGTGTTCTTCCAGCACGAATACATCGCAGAGCCAGGCGAAGGTGGTGTAGTCGCTGATGACGCGGGCGAAGCCGGCTTGGCGGCCATCGGGGGCGTAGAGGCCGAAATTGAGGGAGTGGGCGATGGCCCGCTCCACGGTGGGGTACGGAATGTGTCTGGCCCAGTACGATTCCTCACTCAGCCAGCGGTGAATAGCAGTGATATCGAGCCGGGCGGGGTCGGTGCTGAGGGCGTAGCCGGCAGGGTGGGGTGTGATGATGAAGTCGGGCATGAAGAAGAGAATAAAATCGGCCGCAAGCTACTGCCGTCGTTAAGTAGCCCGGCTTTCCATTCATTCGGGGCGGGTTTTTGTTAACTATCGGGCGGGTGCCCAGTTGCGTTTATGCACTATCTTAGGCTCACTATGAAAGCTTTACGCACCTTTTTGGCGGCCTTGCTGGCTACGGTCGCGCCCCTTGCGGCAGCGGCTCAGGCCCCGGCCCTCACCACCTTTCCGGTTGGCCCCACCACGGTAACGGCCTCGGCCCTGGCCGGCAACCTGAACACTATCTGGGAGCTGGTGTGGGGGCCGGATGATTTCATCTGGATGACTGAGCGGGCCGGCCGTATCAGTCGCGTGAACCCGGCCACGGGTCAGGTGCTGCCGCTGCTCACCATCGCGGACGTGACCGAAAATAACGAGAGCGGCCTATTGGGCATGGCCATTACGGTTTCGCCTCAGGTGCCGTCTTTCCCGGTGTACTGGGTATTTGTGGTGTATAACTACCTCGACCAGGGCGTGCTGAAGGAGAAGCTGGTGCGCTACACCTACGCCAACGGGGCGCTGGGCAGCCCGCAGGTGCTGCTCGGCAACATCACGGCCACCACCAACCACAGCGGCTCGCGCCTGCTCATCCTGCCCGACCAAACGCTGCTTATGACCACCGGCGATGCCCTGCTGGCCTCCGAAGCCCAAAACCCCGCTTCGCTTAACGGCAAAATCCTGCGCCTGAATTTCGATGGTAGCATTCCGGCCAACAACCCCACCGCCGGCAGCCGCGTGTACACGCTGGGTCACCGCAACCCCCAGGGCCTGGTGCGGCTGCCCAACGGCCGCATCTACAGCTCGGAGCACGGGCCGAGCAACGACGACGAAATCAACAAAATCGAGGCCGGCCGCAACTACGGCTGGCCCAACGTGGAAGGCTACTGCAACCTGCCCGCCGAAATGGCCTTTTGTGCCGCCAACAACGTGCGCGAACCCCTCACCACCTGGACCCCCACCATCGCCCCGGCCGGCCTCACCTACTACGACCACCCGGCCATTCCCGGCTGGCGCGGCAGCCTGCTACTGGCCGTCCTCAAAGACCATAAAATCACCCAGCTGACCCTGGACGCGGCCGGCCTTACCATTCCTACGCGCACCGATTTTCTCACCACTTTTGGCCGGCTGCGGGCCATCTGCGTGTCGCCGCAGGGCCGGGTGTACGTGGGCACCAGCAACCGCGACGGCCGCGGCAACCCCGCCGCCACCGACGACCAGATTCTGGTGCTCGAAAACCGTGCTTTCGTAGCCAGCGCCGCCCGCGCCGGCACCAGTGGCTTCTCGTTCGACCTTTTCCCCAACCCGGCCCGCCGCCAAGCCACCGTGTGGCTGCCCGCGCCCACTACCCGTCTCACCGTGCGCGACCTGCTGGGCCGTGCCGTGCTCGCGTTGCGCCCCATCGGCCCCACCGCCACGCTCGACCTGGCCACCTTGTGCCCCGGCACCTACCTGGTGCAGGCCGAAGGCCCGACCGGCACCGCCACCCGCAAGCTGCTGATAGAATAAGGAAGAGAAGCGGAAAAAAGCTTTTACTTGGACAGATTCAGCCCGAAGTTTGCTCCCCGCTCCTTGCATCTCACCCCAAATGGTGCCGCTCGTTTTTCATGGCATTATGCACGTCCCAGGTCACTTCGTGCCGGAAGGGGTGCTGGCGCACGGGGCAGTCGGGCATATGGCACAGCGAGCAGGCGGCGAAGGTGCAGGGGTCAGCATGAACGAACATTTCCACTTCCACCGCGAACCGCTCCCGGATTAGCTCCTAGTCGTGCAGCTGGGTATGCACCTGGTCGAGGGTGAAGTAGTAGGGCATCTGTATATGGCAGTCGATGTGCAGATTGGCCCCGTAGCGCTGCACGCGCAGGTTGTGTACGTCGATCCAGGGCGCCCGGCGCCGGGCTTGCAGCTCGGTGATAACCTCGGCCACGATGGCAGTATCGGTTTCATCCATCAGGCCCGAGATGGCATGACGCAGCATTCGCCCGCCGTTCACCAGAATGAAGCCGCCCAGCACCAGCGCCGCGCCGGCATCAAAGCTTATCACGCCGGTCACCGCCACCAGCACCAGCGCCGCCGACGAGACAATGGACGTCAGGGCATCCAGGTACAGGTGCTGCCCGTCGCCCACCAGCGCCACCGATTTCAGACTCTTGCCGGTACGCACCAGCAGGAGCCCCACGCCCAGGTTCACTACGGCGGTGCTGGCCAGCAGCAATACGCCCCAGTCGGGCCGCGCCACCGGGTGCGGGTGCAGCAGGCCCAGCGTGGCGCTGTAGAGAATAAAGGCGCCGGCAATAAAAATCAGCGCCCCTTCAAACCCAATGGACAAATACTCCACTTTGCCGTGACCGTAGGGATGGTTCTCATCCTTAGGTAAGCCCGCCAAGTAGAGGCTATAAAGCGCAAAACCACTGGTAAATACGTTGATAATACTTTCCAGCGCATCCGTCAGGACCACCTGCGAGCGGGTGAGGTGGTAGGCGTAGAATTTGATGGCCATCAGCCCGGCGCTCACCACGAGGGAGAGCAGGCCGAGCCGGCGCTTGGTTTGAGTGGGGGTCATGCAAAAGCAAATTTCGGGCGTAAGGTCGGCTCCGGCGGCCGGGCGACGGGCGGCGGTTACCCGGATTCCGGCCGCCGGGCCCCAGAATAAGGCCAGCTAAGCCCAACCATGCAATAATTATTGGTGGAAAGTATTGGATTGAGGCGAAACAATTTCCGCGAAATTGTGTATTTAAGGCAGTCGAAAAATATTTTTAGGCTTACCTAAAAATTACTAACTTTGCTTTGACTCCACTCGCTAACGTGCCGCCCGTGCCTCCGCTCATTGCTACCGAAACCACGCCCGCTCCGCCCCCCCCGGGCTGGCGGCACGCCCGCAGGGCCAATTCGCTGAGTGAAGTATACGCCAGTATCCGGGTGCCGGGGGCCGATGCCTCGTTTTGGCGCAAGCTCATGGCTTTCTGGGGGCCGGGTCTGCTGGTGGCCGTGGGCTACATGGACCCCGGCAACTGGGCCACCGATCTGGCCGGCGGCGCCCGCTACGGCTACACGTTGCTGTCGGTAGTGCTGATTTCCAACTTGTTCGCCATGCTTTTGCAGCACCTGGCGGCGAAGCTGGGCATCGTCACGGGCCGCGATCTGGCCCAGGCCTGCCGCGACCACTACTCGCGGCCGGTGAGCCTGGTGCTGTGGGGCTTGTGCGAAATTGCCATTGCCGCCTGCGATCTGGCCGAAGTCATCGGCTCGGCCATTGCCCTGAACCTGCTCTTTGGGCTGCCGCTGGCCTGGGGCGTGGTGCTCACCACGCTGGATGTGCTGGTGGTACTCTTCTTTCAGAATAAGGGCTTTCGCATTATTGAAAGTCTGGTGGCCGGGCTTATCGTCTTGATATTCGGGTGTTTTCTCTATGAGATTCTCGTCTCGCACCCCGACTGGCTGGCCCTGAGCAAGGGCCTCGTGCCGCGCCCCGAAATCGTGACCAACCCGCAGATGCTCTACGTGGCCATCGGCATCATGGGCGCCACGGTGATGCCGCACAACCTGTACCTGCACTCGAGTATCGTGCAGACGCGGCAGATTGAGCAGACCGACGCCGGCAAGCGCATGGCCATCAAGTTCTCCACCATCGACTCGACCCTGGCGCTGTTCCTGGCGTTTTTCGTCAATGCGGCCATTCTCGTCACGGCCGCGGCGGCTTTCCACGGCAAGGGTCACGAGGACGTGGCCGACATCGCCGACGCCCACAAGCTGCTCACGCCGGTGCTCGGCGCCGGGGCGGCCAGCGCGCTGTTCGCCATCGCCCTGCTGGCCTCCGGCCAGAACTCGACCCTGACCGGCACCCTGGCCGGCCAGATCGTGATGGAAGGCTTCCTCGATATCAAGCTCAAACCCTGGCTGCGGCGCCTTATTACGCGGCTGGTAGCGGTGGTGCCGGCCCTGATCGTAGCCCTTATCTACGGCGAGCGCGGAACGGGCAAGTTGCTGGTATTCAGTCAGGTAGTTTTGTCGTTTCAGCTCAGTTTTGCCGTGGTGCCGCTGGTGCTTTTTACCAGTAGCCGGGCCAAGATGGGCATTTTCGTGAACCGCCCCGTGGTGCGTATCGTGGCCTGGGCCGTCAGCGGGATTATCATCGTGCTGAACGTATTCCTGCTCTGGCAAACTTTCTTCGGCTGATGCCACGTCAAGTAGTTGTTTTATAATGATTTAGTCGGATTTTCCGCTTTGCTCAGGCTCCGCGAAAAAGTGAATTAAGCCGACTCCACCGGCTCCGGTGGAGCTCGCAAAGGGCGATTCAGCGTAGCGGCCCCGCCGTCCATCTTTCTATCATACCCTCTTATTACCCCCGCACAAATGGCGGGTCGAAATCGCTTTGCCCTTTCGCTACCAATAATATCGCCATGAAAATCGCTTTAATACTTCTCTGGTTGTTACCCCAACTAGTTTTTGCTCAGTTAATTACTATTCGCGGAGTCGTGCGCGACGGCCAGCGCCAACCAGTGCCGTTTGCCGGGATAAGCGTGGCGGGGACTACCCTGGGGGCCACGGCCGATGCGGCCGGCAATTTCGAGCTGGTGGGCGGGCCGGCCGGGCCGGTGCGGCTCCGGGCCAGCGCGGTGGGCTTTACGCCCGTCGAGCAGCGGGTGGAAGCCCGCCCCGGCCCGCCGCTGACGGTCGATTTCGTGCTGCTGGCCGCGCCCGCCGACCTCGGCGAAGTGGTGGTTACCGGCGTGAGCCGGGCCACCGAGCTGCGGCGCAGTCCCGTGCCCATCGCCACCCTTGGCCGCCACGAAATCAACCTGAATGCCAACACCAACGTCATCGACGCGGCGGTGCGCGGCATTCCGGGCCTGAGCGCCGTCACCACCGGCCCGAACGTGTCGAAACCCTTCATCCGCGGGTTGGGCTACAACCGCGTGCTCACCCTCTACAACGGCCTGCGCCAGGAAGGCCAGCAGTGGGGCGACGAGCACGGCGTGGAAGTGGACGGCTACGACATTGAGCGGGTAGAAGTGGTGAAAGGCCCCGCCAGCCTGCTCTACGGCTCCGATGCGGTGGCCGGCGTCGTTAATCTGCTGCCCGCGCTGCCCAGCGGTCCCGAAGGCCGGCTGCGCGGCGAGGCCCTCACCGAATACCAATCCAACAACGGCCTGATTGGTAATTCGCTGGGCCTGAATTATCAGAAAAACGGCTTCCAGACGAGCTTGCGGGTCAGCCACCGCCTGGCCCGCGACTACCACAACCGCGTCGATGGCCTGGTGTACAATACCGGTTTCCGCGAGCTGGCCCTCACTGGTATGGCGGGCGTGAGCAAGGCCTGGGGCAGCTCGCACTGGTACCTTACGCTCTACGACAACCAGCAGGAAATCCCCGACGGTAGCCGCGACTCGCTCAGCCGCCGCTTCACCCGGCAGGTAGCCGAAAACCGCTTCGACGACCTTAAGAACCGCCCCTTGGTGACGGACAGCGAGCTGAACGCCTACGCCGTGGGGCCCTTGCACCAGCGCATTCGGCACTACCGGGTATTCACCAAAACGCAGGTGCACCTGGGCGGCGGCGAGCTGCACCTGCTGCTGGGCGTGCAGCAAAATAACCGGGAAGAATACAACCACCCCACAGCTCCCGCGCAGGCGGGCCTGGCCCTGCGCCTCACCACTTACACCTACGACGTGCGTTACCACCTGCCGACCTGGAGAAGTGTGGAAATCAGCGTTGGCAGCAACGGCATGGGTCAGGCAAACCGTCACCGGAACGCCACCGACTTTCCCATTCCCAATTACGATCTGCTCGATGGGGGCGGCTTCCTACTGCTGAAAAAAACCTGGGGTAAGCTGGCGCTCAGCGGCGGCCTGCGCTACGATAAACGCCTCGTGAGCTGGAATAATTTCTACGTGGCGCCCAATCCCGTCACCGGTTTCGACGGGCCGGCCGGGGCCGGCACGGCGGGCACGGCGCTCCAGTTTCCGTCGTTTCGGCGGCGCTACCAGGGCGCCTCGGCCAGCCTGGGCGCGAGCTACGGGGCCACCGACAAGCTGACGCTGCGCGCCAACCTGGCCCGCGGCTACCGGGCTCCCAACATCCCCGAAATCGGCTCGAACGGGCTTGACCCCGGCGCGCACATTGTGTACCTCGGCAACCGGGGCTTCGAGCCCGAGTTCAGCTGGCAGCAGGACGTGGGCGTGCTCTGGCACCAGCGCACCGTGGACGCCAGCGTGGAAGTATTCCACAACTACGTGCAGCACTTCATCTACCAGGCCCGCTTGTTTGATGCCGCCGGGCAGCCCATAGTCATCGTGCCGGGCAACACCACCTACCAGTTTCAGCAGTCGGCCGCCCGCCTCTACGGCCTCGAAGCCAGCCTGAACCTGCGGCCCGCCGCGCTGCTCTGGCTGGCCTGGAACAGCAGCGTGGCCCTGGTAAACGGCGCCAACGCCGATGCCGCCCTGCTCGAACGCCAGGGCGCCGCCGCCCGCTACCTGCCCCTGATTCCGCCTCTGCGCGGGCGCACCGAACTGCGCGCCACCCTGCCCACCGGCTCCGGCCGCCTCGCCGGCACGTACTTCCGGGCCACCGTGGACGGCAGCGCCCGCCAAAACCGCTTCTACGCCCTCGATAACACCGAAACCGCCACCGCTGGCTACGCCCTGCTGGGCCTGGGCGCGGGCGCTACCTGGGCCAACCGCGCCGGCCGGCCCATCGCCCAGCTGTTCGTGCAGGTCGATAATCTGTTCAACACCGCTTACCAGGCCCACCTCAACCGCCTGAAATACTTCGAGTATTATGCGGCCTCGCCCACTGGTCGCCCCGGCATCTACAACCCCGGCCGCAACGTGGGGATGAAGCTGGTGGTGCCCTTCTAACCCCGGTGTCCCGGATAGCCGTTTGGGATGAGTCTGCGTATGCGGGCCATTTCCGTTTCGCTTTCCCGCCCATGCTTCGACTTTATACCGCCTGCTATTTAGTGCTGGGCCTGATTCCGGCCGTTTTCGCCCAGGACGTCAAAGGGGTTAAAAACGACACCATTAGGACTTACGCAAAGGCCAGGGCTGGCTTGATTAATTCGTGTCGCATATAGGCATCCAAAAACCCTTGTTTGAGCTGATACACCGTCTGTTGGGTCT
>JAYWCH010000377.1:0-2728 GCA_043780755.1 Hymenobacter sp. | reverse complement strand
AAGCATCTCGCGTGGACGAGTAACTCTATCGTTGTTAATTACTCGTCCACGCGAGATGCTTCGCTGCGCTCTGCATGACGAACGGCTATGCTCTGCATGACTCGCCGTTATCGTTTATTTGAGAACAAGTTAAGTCCCTAAATTAAACCCAGGCGGCGTTACGGCAACTGATCCCGCACGTGGCGTAGCACCCGCTCCACCTCATTGCGCATGGCGCCGCTGTCGGCGATATGGTTATTATTCATAAAGCTGAAGGCCACCAGGCGGCCACTTTTGGTGCGCAGGTAGCCGCACACATTTAGGTTGTTGGTCAGAGTGCCGGTTTTGCCCCACACCCAGGGGCCGGCGGCAGTATGGTAGCGTTTGCGCAGAGTGCCCTGCCCGCCCCCGGCGGCCAGGAGGCTGAGCAGGCGCGGCTCGGGCACTTCCCGGTGCAGCCGGAGCAGCAGCGCCGTGAGCGTGCGGGGCGTGACGAGATTAAGCCGCGAAAGCCCCGAGCCATCAACCCAGAAAACAGGATCGGGTAAGCCCGTCAGCAGGTTTTTGCGGGCGTAGCGGATCACGCGGGCGGTGCTGAGCGAATCATGGTTGCCAATCCGGGTGGAGCACATCAGCAGGAGCTGCTCGGCCAGGAAGTTGTCGCTCACCCGCAGCATGCGGCGGTAGAGCGAGTCGACGCGCAGGCCGTGTAGGGTGCGAATGGAATCGCGGCCGGGGCGCGGGTGCCAGGCGGCCGCGCTGGTGGCCCGGCGCAGGGTGTCGCCCAGCAGCCGCAGCAGCAGGCCCCGACTGGTGATAAAGGGCGTTTCATCGACCCATTTTTTGCCGGCCGGCAAGATGGAAAAATGATTTTCGAGCGGCGCCCGCAGGACGTGTACGTCCTCGTCGAGGCTGGGCGTGAGCAGGTCGGGGCGCGCCGGGCCGGTGAGCGGGGCAAAGTAGCGCGGCAGCACCCGCACCCGCCCGACCAGCGGGCGCACCGCCGCCACCCCGCCAGCGTGCGGCACGGGCGGCGCGGCGGCGTAGAAGCGCACGGTGTGCCCATAAATTGGAAAAGCGCCCCGCTCGGGCTGAAAATAGTAGCCATAGTCGTCCCAGGTCCAGCCCGGACCGAAGGCGGGCACGCAGGCGATGGGGCAGTAGGCAAGTATTTTTTCGGTCCGATTCAGCAGAAAGCTGTAGGCCCGGCGGCTGGGCACGTCACCGTGCAGCAGCGTCGGATCGCCGGTTCCCTGGAAGAAGAGCGTATCGCCCCGGCTGAAGTAGCGCAGGCTGGGCAGCGAATCGCCGAGCAGGTGCAGGCCGGCGTAGAAGCTGAACAGCTTCATGGTGCTGGCCGGCGTAAAATATTTAGTATCCTGATACCCAAATAAGTCTTCGCCACTACTGGCATCAATCAGGCTCAGACCCACCTGATGCTGACGCAGAATGGCCGAGCTGTCGAGCAGGGCCCGCAGCCAGGGAAGGCGGGCGGCAGCGGGCGGCGGGGGCACTACGGCCCTTTCCGTGGGTTGGGCGCAGGCCGTGAGCTGGGTGGCGCCCAGTAGCAATAGCCACAGAAAACAGACGGGACGAAATAGCACGGCAGGGAAGGGAAATAGCAGCCAGGATACCAGTAATTGCAACCCAACAAAGCTAATCAGCGGCCCGGCCTAAAACTCGCCGTACCTTTGTCTCCCGAAATGCCAGACCGTTCAACCTCCCCCCCAGCCGCCGCCGCCAAGTACATTTTTGTTACTGGCGGAGTCACTTCGTCCCTTGGCAAGGGCATTATTTCCGCGTCTTTAGCCAAGCTCCTGCAAGCGCGCGGCTTCCGGGTCACCATCCAGAAGTTCGATCCTTACATCAACATCGACCCCGGTACGCTCAATCCCTACGAGCACGGCGAGTGTTACGTGACCGATGACGGGGCCGAAACCGACCTCGACCTGGGCCACTACGAGCGCTTCCTCAATACGCCCACCTCACAGGCCAACAACGTGACGACGGGGCGGATTTACGATACCGTCATCCGCCGCGAGCGCGAAGGCGCTTTCCTCGGCAAAACCGTGCAGGTGGTGCCCCACATCACCGACGAGATCAAGCGCCGGATGCTGCTGCTGGGCCAGAACGGCCAGTTCGACGTGGTCATCACCGAAATCGGCGGCTGCATTGGCGACATCGAGAGCCTGCCCTTCGTGGAGGCCGTGCGCCAGCTGCGCTGGGAATTGCCCGATTATGATTCGCTGGTCATCCACCTCACCCTGCTGCCTTACCTCAAGGCCGCCGGCGAGCTGAAAACCAAGCCCACCCAGCACTCGGTGCGCGACCTGCGCGAGGCCGGCCTGCAACCCGACATTCTGGTGTGCCGCTCCGAGCATCCCATTCCGATGGAGATGCGCCGCAAAATCGCGCTCTTCTGCAACGTGAAAATCAACTCGGTCATCGAGTCGCTCGATGCCGACAGCATTTACTCGGTGCCGCTGCTCATGCGCAAAGAAGGGCTCGACGAGCGCGTCATTAAGCGCCTCAAACTCACGGGCGGCACGGTGCAGCCCGATCTGGAAGCGTGGAAAGATTTCCTCGGCAAGCTGAAGAACCCGACCGAAGAGGTCACTATCGCCCTGGTCGGCAAGTACGTGGAGCTGCCCGACGCTTACAAATCCATCAACGAAGCTTTCGTGCACGCCGGCGCTCAGAACGAGTGCAAAGTCACTTTGCGCAGCATTCAGTCGGAGAATATCACGCC
>JAYWCH010000376.1:0-4550 GCA_043780755.1 Hymenobacter sp. | reverse complement strand
GTCATTTTTTTCTCACGGGCCCGTTCGGCCGAAGCGGCGGCGGCCGTCGGGGCGGTGGGGTCGGGATTGTCGGCCGTCGGCGCGCTGGCCAAGGCGCTGGTAGCCGGTCCCGGGGCGGGCGCGGAAACGGGTGTCTCGGGGCGGGCGTCGGGGGCCGTGGCGGCGGCGCCGGTCGAGTCCGGGCGGCGGGCGCTCGTAATCGTGGGGGCCGTCATGGGCTGGCTCGCGACCGAAGGTTTTTCCTTTTCGGTAACGGTAGTAGCGCAGCCGCTGAGCACCGCCAGCAGCCCCAGGGCCGCCAGCGAAGAGAGAAAAAGTGGTTTCATAAAGTCAGAAAATAATGGTCCGGCCAGTTTCATCGTTGTGGGGGCCTCTATACGGTAGCCGCTTCGCAATGGCTGCTCCGTCGTTGGTGCCAAAAACTGCGCTCGGGCGAAGCGGTTATACCAGTAATAGCGGTACGGCGCGGAGGCGGCTATCTTTGCGGCACAATGGGTGGGTCCCCCAGCCGGGCCCGGTGTACTTTATTCTTTCCAGGAATTTTATGGCATTGCAATTTGATTTGGTTGTGGTCGGCAGCGGCCCCGGGGGGTACGTGGCCGCCATTCGGGCCTCGCAATTAGGGTTGAAAGTGGGTGTGATTGAGCGCGAATCGCTGGGCGGCATCTGCCTCAACTGGGGCTGCATTCCCACCAAAGCGCTGATTAAATCGGCGCAGGTATTTGAATATCTGAACCACGCCAGCGATTACGGCCTAAAGGCCGAGGGCGTGAGTTTCGACTTCGGCGCCGTGGTGGGCCGCAGCCGCAGCGTGGCCGAGGGCATGAGCAAGGGCATCAACTTCCTGTTCAAAAAGAATAAGATTGAAACCATCATGGGCACCGGTAAGCTGCTGGCGCCCGGCAAAGTGGAGGTTACCCGGGCCGACGGCAGCAAGGAGACGGTGGAAGCTAAATCCATCATTCTGGCTACCGGCGCCCGCTCGCGCGAGCTACCGACGATGCCGGTCGACGACAAAAAAATCATCGGCTACCGCAAGGCCATGACCATGGAGCAAATGCCCAAGCGCCTCGTGGTGGTGGGTTCGGGCGCCATCGGCATCGAGTTCGCCTACTTCTACCGCACCATGGGCGCGGAGGTGACGGTGGTAGAGTTCCTGCCCCGCATCGTGCCGGTGGAAGATGAGGAAATCTCGCGCCAGATGGAAAAGTCGTTCCGCAAAATTGGCGTCACCGTCCTCACCAGCGCCGAAGTCACCAAAGTGGACACCGGCGGCGAAGGCTGCCACGTGACCGTGAAAACCGCCAAAGGCGAGCAGGTAATTGAGTGCGACGTGGTGCTGAGCGCCGTGGGCGTGACGACCAACCTGGAAAACCTCGGCCTCGAAGAGCTGGGCATTAAAGTAGAGCGCGGCCGGCTCGTGGTGGATGACTTTTACCAGACCAACGTGCCCGGGATCTACGCCATCGGCGACATCGTGCCCGGCCCCGCGCTGGCCCACGTCGCCTCGGCCGAGGGCATTATCTGCGTCGAGAAAATCGCTGGTCATCACCCCGAGCCGCTCAACTATCAGAACATTCCCGGTTGCACCTACGCCTCGCCCGAAATCGCCAGCGTGGGCTACACCGAAGCCGAAGCCAAAGCCAAAGGCTACGAAATTCTGGTGGGTAAATTCCCATTCTCAGCCTCCGGCAAAGCCAGCGCCGCCGGCACGAAAGACGGCTTCGTAAAAGTCATCTTTGATAAAAAATACGGCGAGTGGCTCGGCGCCCACATGATCGGCGCCAACGTAACCGAACTGATTGCCGAAGTAGTAGTCGCCCGTAAGCTGGAAACTACTGGCCACGAAATCATCAAGTCCATTCACCCGCACCCGACCATGTCGGAAGCGATCATGGAAGCGGCGGCGGCGGCTTACGGTGAGGTGATTCACTTGTAGAATATTTCGATATTAAAAGCAAAGAGGCCCGACTGATTCAGTCGGGCCTCTTTGCTTTCAAGTAAAGCTAAGTTGGTACGTCCGGAATCCGCATCCGGCTTTTAGAACAAGCCTCTCAGTCCACTACCGCTTCCAGCGGCACGGGCGCCGCTGCTGCGCCCTTGGGGCGCTGACTTACCAGCCACACGCCGACGAAGATGAAGACCGCCTGCCCGGCCTTGCCCCAGGTGAGGGTGTCGCGGCCCAGGCTCACGGCGATGAGCACGGCCAGCACCGGCTGCAGGTAGATGTAAACGCCCAGCAGGGCGGGGGAGGCGTACTTCAGCGCCCAGTTGTTGAGCAGGTAGGCCAGGATGGTGAGGAAGACGACCATGTACCCGATTTCAAGCCAGATGTAGAGCGGAAAGTGGGCGTAGTCGGCCGCCAGCACCTGGCGCCAGCCGAAGGGCACCGCGATGAACGCCCCCACCAGAAACACTCGCGCCAACACCGTGAAGGCATTATACGTCCGCATCAGGGGCTGCACCAGAACCAGGTAAAGCCCGAATACGGTGGCATTGGCCAGGATGAAAACGTTGCCCAGCGTGGCGTGCGGGTAGATGGCCGCCTGCGCATTGCGGCTGAGAATGAGCAGCCCCGCCCCGGTGGCGCCCACGGCAATGCCCAGCACCCGCGTCAGGGTGATCTTTTCGCTCAGCAGGATGGCCGAGGCGATGACCACCACGATGGGCGCGATGGTTTGCAGCAGCGAGGCGCTGATGGGTGAGGTTAGGTTCAGCCCCGAAAAAAACAGGAGCTGATTGACCCCGATGCCCAGAATTCCGCAGGCAATGACCCGCAGGTTATCGGCCCGGCCGAGGAATTTATCCTGCGGGGCCACGAAGAATTTGACCAGCCCGAAGAAGACCGCCGCGCCCACAATGCGCAGCGTGACAATGCCGAACGGCCCCATGTAGCGCGGCATTACGTCCTTCGAGAGGCTGTAATTGGCGGCGTAGATGAGGGCGACGAAGAACAGGGCCGCGTGGACGCGGAGGGAGTTGCGCATGGAAATAAGCGGGCAGGTGGATGAGCCGACGGCCGGGATGCGCCAACTTTGCAGTTCCGGCCGTCGGTGGTAAAGGTCGCGCTACTCTTCCCGTTTATGTCCATGTCCTCGCTCTTTCCCGATGAACCCGCCGCTTTTACCCCGCCGCCCGGCCCTGGCCCCGATGCACCGTTGGCCGAGCGCCAGCGCCCGCGCCGCCTCGCCGACTACGCTGGCCAGCAGCATCTGGTGGGCGAAAACGGCGTGCTGCGCCGCTACCTCCGCTCCGGGCGGCTGCCCAGCCTGATTCTGTGGGGACCGCCCGGCGTGGGCAAAACCACGCTGGCCCTGCTGCTGGCGGCCGAGCTGAAGCAGCCCTTCGCGGCCTTGTCCGCCATCAACGCCGGGGTGAAGGATGTGCGCGAAGTCATCGACAAAGCCCGGCGGCAGCGGGGCACGGTGCTCTTTATTGATGAGATTCATCGCTTCAGCAAGGCTCAGCAGGATGCCCTGCTCGGGGCGGTGGAGAACGGGACGGTGACGCTCATCGGCGCGACCACGGAAAACCCGTCGTTCGAAGTCATCCCGGCGCTACTCTCGCGCTGCCAGGTCTACGTGCTGGAGCCGCTGAGCGCGGAAACCCTGCGCGGGCTGGTGCAAAAAGCCCTGACCGAAGACGCCGCGTTGCAGCAAAAGCAGGTGACGCTGGTGGAAGACCACGCCCTGCTGGCCCTGAGCGGCGGCGACGCCCGCAAGCTGCTCAACCTGCTCGAAATCGTAGTTCAGAGCACGCCGCCCGATACCCAGGGCGTCATCGCCATCACCGATGCGCTGGTACAGCAGGTGGCCCAGCGCCCGCTGGCGAAGTACGACAAGGGCGGCGAGATGCACTATGACGTGATTTCGGCCTTCATCAAAAGCATGCGCGGCTCCGATCCCAACGCCGCCCTCTACTACCTGGCCGTGATGCTGGAAGGCGGCGAGGATGTGAAATTTATCGCCCGCCGGATGCTCATCCTGGCTTCCGAAGACATCGGCAACGCCAACCCCAACGCCCTGATGCTGGCCATGAGCTGCTTCCAGGCCTGCACCGTCATCGGCCTGCCCGAGTCGGACCTGATTCTCGCCCAGACGGTCATTTACCTGGCCACTTCGCCCAAGAGCAACGCCGCCTACCTCGCCATCCGCGCCGCCCAGGCCGAGGTGCAGGCCCACGGCGTCTACCCAGTGCCCGTACCGCTGCGCAATGCCCCCACGCGCCTGCTCAAGCAGCTCGGCTACGGCAAAGAATACGCCTACTCGCACAACGGCGAAGGCAACTTCGAGGAGCAGGAGTTCCTGCCCGAAGCCCTGAGCGGCACCCGCTTCTACGCGCCCGGCCAGAATGCCAGCGAGCAGAAGATTCAGGAGCGCCTGCGCGCTTGGTGGGGCGAGAAGTACGGTTATTAGGAGGGCTTTTGCCGCTGGTAAGTCTTTTATCAGAGGTGAATGTCTCTTATCAGAGCTGGCAGGTCTCTTTGGGTCTGGAAGCTTTTTGGGGATTCAAAACGCTGTCATCCCTATCTGGCGTCCGCTTGCGAAGGA
>JAYWCH010000375.1:0-2517 GCA_043780755.1 Hymenobacter sp. | reverse complement strand
CGGTGTAGGGCGCAACGTTCGGCTTGGGGGTGAAACAGGCCCAGAGCGGCACGGCGGCGGCATCGTACTGGCTCATAGGCGGCAGGCCGAGGATAAGCTCCAGGGTGCGCAGCATACCGGACGTCGTGTACGCGTTGTGGACCACGGCGTGGCGGCGCACGTAGGGGCCCATCAGGTAGGCCGTGGAGCGGTGGGCGTCGATGTGGTCGGGGCCGTTCTGGGCATCGTCTTCCACCACCATCACCACCGATTCGGCCCAGACCGGGCTTTTGGACAGGTGCTCCAGGAGCCGACCAAAGGCCAGATCGTTATCGGCCGCGTAGGACAAGGGGCTGAGCGCGCCCTTGCGGGCACCCATGGTGTGGTCGTTGGGCAGGCGGATAATATTCAGGCTGGGCAAGGTTTTGGCCGCCACCAGCTGGTCGAAATCCTGCTCCCAGATCTTCTCCCGGTCCACGTCTTTAAACTTGAGATCAAAGCCAGGGTACGACGCGCAAAAGTGCCCCTCAATGGCGGGCACGGTGGCTTTGCCCTCGTGCACAAACTCGCCGTACGAGCGGTAGCTACGACCGGCCCGCTGGCAGTAATCCCACAGAAAACCGTCCTTGGGCTCGGCAACTTCGCCCCGGCCGCCTTCAAAATCGTAGTTGCCGCCCCGGCTGCTGTAGTTGCTGGGCCAGCTTTTCTCCACAAAATCGGTGGCGTAGGCGGCCATGCTCCAGTTGTGGCCGTCGGCGCTCACTTCGGCATCGACGTAAAAATTATCGAGCAGCACAAACTCCCGGGTCAGGGCGTGGTGGTTGGGTGTGACGCGCTCCGGAAACAGGCAGAGGCTGGCGTCGCCGTTGCCGGCCGGCATATCGCCCAGCACCTGGTCGTAGGTACGGTTTTCCTTGATGATGTAAAAAACGTGCTTGATGGGCGAAGCCGCCCCCACCCGCGCTGGCACGGGGTTGCCGGCGGGCACGGCCGGAGTTGCCTCCCGCGACTTGCTAAATGGCGTATTGGCGTAAACCTGGACCGAAAACGCGGACAGCGCGCCCGCATCGGGCAGCGGCAGACGGGAGAGCGTGCTGCCCAGCAGGCCGCCGATGTAGCCGGGGGCCTTTTCGCCCTGGTCGCGCACTGGGTTCGGGCCGTTGGGGTTGGGGCGCGAGGCACTGCCTTTGCCATTGGTGATGAGCAGCTGCGCGCCGGCCACGCGCACCGCCGTGGGGTACCAGCCGGTGGGCACGAAGCCCAGCGGCCGACTGGCGGCGGGATCGCGGACATCAAACACGGCCAGGCAGTTATTATCGGCGTTAGCGATGTAGAGTTGAGTGTCGTCGCCGTTCAGGGCCACGCCGTTGGGCGTGCTGCCGGCGGGCGAGGCGGGAAAGAGCGCCGTATTCAGCGTTTCGGTCACCCGGCCCAGGCGGGTATCGATGACGGAAACCGAGTTGCTGTTGGCATTGGCTACGAATAGGCGCCGGCCGTCGCGGCTCAGCGTCAGGTCATTGGGGTGGCTTTCCACCGGAATCGAAGCCAGTAACTGCTGCCCGGCCACGTCGTAGACCGCCACGGCGTGGGCGCCCCACAGGCTGATGTATAGGCGGTCGCCGTCGGGGCTGAGCAACACGCCGTAGGCTTCGGCGGGCAGTTTGAGCGTGCGCAGCACCCGGCGCGTTTTCAGGTCGAAAGTGTAGAGCGAGTTGTCCTCCCGCGTTACGGCGTAGAGCAGGTTGCGGGCCCCATCCACGGCCACGCCGGCCACGCCGATCTTCTGCTGGGGCCACTTGGCGCCCAGCACCAGCGTGCTGTCGGGATGCAGCTTCCGGTCTTCGATTTTAAAGGAATAAACGCAGTTTCGCTGGCCGCCGGAGGCGTACACCGTGCGGCCATCGGGGGCAAACGCGAGGCCGGCCCAGGCCGCCGGCACTGCGCGGGTATCGAGCAGCTGGCCGGTGGCGGCATCGAGCAGCTGAAGCGAATTCTCGCCGTAGCCGGCATTGACCACGGCGGCCAGACGACCATCGGGGCTGATTTGCAGGTTCATGGGCAGGTCGCCCAGGGGCGTGGACGAGCCGGCGGGGCTGATCTTCCAGCCGTTGGGCAAGAGCGTCTGGCCGGTGCCGGCAATGGGGCCGGGCAGGGCGCCGGGCGCCTCGGGCGCGGGCCGGGTGCCGGGGCTGCCGGTGCAGCCCAGCAGCAGCAGAAAGGGCAGCAGCGCGGTAAGTTGAAGCGGGCGGGGGAAGCGATTCATAAGCTTTCGGCAGCGAGGAAAAATAAGCACGAGGGCCGGCGTAAAGGTAGGCGGTGGGTCCGGCCGCGGCCATTATGTTGCTGTTATCGATTACCAGGCAAATTTTTGGGGTTTAATCATTAAATCAAATTATTTAATTATTATCAGTAGGCCTGATACCCTGTTTCTAACAATAAGTCATGCAGAGCGTAGCGAAGCATCTCGCGTGGATGCGTACTTTTTCCTAACGTAGATGATTATTCGTCCACGCGAGATGCTTCGCTACGCTCTGTATG
>JAYWCH010000374.1:0-5031 GCA_043780755.1 Hymenobacter sp. | reverse complement strand
GGTGGTTAATGGTGTACATGTGGGCCGGAATGGTGCCGGTCAGGGCGTATTCGCGGGTCACGTCCCAGGTGCGGATCTGCGCATCGCGGCCCGCCGTGAGCAGGCGGCGGCCGTCGGGCGAGTACGCCACCGAGAACACCGAATTCGTGCTTTCCCCCAGCGTGAAGCGCGTTTCGAGCGAATCCAGGTCCAGAATGCGGGTTTGGGTATCGGAGCTGCCCACGGCCAGCTCGCCCCGGCCTTCGTGCAGAGCCAGGCAGCGCAGACTTTTGTGGCTGAGGCGTAGGAGTTTTTCCAGGCGGAAATCCGGCCCCGCCAGCACGGCCAGCGTGCCGTCGCCCAGGCCCACGTAGAGGCGCTGGCGGCTTTCAGAAAACACGATTTCAAAGATGGCCACCGGCGGCAGGGCCGTGGCGTGGGCCAGCTTTTTTTGATCCAGCCGCAAGACCTGAATTCCCTGAAAATTATGCCCCAGCACCAGCAAATCCCGGTCCGGCAGGTGGCGCAGGGCATACACCGAGTTCTCGACGCGGGCCAGCAAGTCGCCGTCCCGGCCGGGATTGGTGGTGTCCCAGCCCACCACCATGCCATCGGCGCTGCCGGAGTAGACGGTGCCGCCCGCGCCGCCCGTCAGGGCGTACACCGCGTCGCGGTGGCCAGCCAGGGTGGCAATTTTGGTGACGGACGGACGGAAGATTTCAGTCATAAGCGTGGCGCAAAGGTAGCTTCGCAGTCCGGCCGCCGGGGCGGCTGGGTTGCTTTTCGTTTTATGCCGCTTCATTCGCTCACCCGCCTTTCTTCAACCGCCGTGCTGGGGCTCTGGTACCTCACCGAGCCGCCCGCCGGGTTGTGGCGCGCGCTGCCCCAGGCGCCGGCCTACGCGGCGCTGGTGCCGATCACGGCCGATGTCACCCGGCAGGCCCAGTGGCTGGCCGGGCGCGTCCTGATTCACGTCCTGCTGGCGGAACTGCGGGTTTCGCCGTCGGCCGGCCTGGTGGTGCACAACGATGCCACCGGCCGCCCCTGGCTGGCGGGCGCCGCTCCCGGGGTCGTGGTGTCGCTGTCGCACTCCGGCGCCTGGGTGGCGGCGGTGGTGGCGGTCGGGGGCCGGGTGGGGGTTGATGTGGAGATGATCCGCGACAAAGCGTTCCGGCTGGCGGGCCGGTTTCTGGGGGCGGAGGAATGGGCGGCCGCGCAGGCCGTCACCGGCCCGGTTCCGGCGGCGGTTGAGGGCCATTACACCCGGTTGTGGAGCGCCAAGGAAACGCTCTATAAACTGGCGGCGCGGCGCGGTATCAGTTTCAAACAACAGCTTTTGCTGGATGCTTCTGCGCCGCAGGAAACCGGCGAAATCACGGCTACGCTGGTGCTGGACAACATCCGGACGCGGCACTGCATTTGCTACTTGCAGCCGGCCCCGGGTTACGTGCTCACGTACTGTTACGAACCGGCGCCGTAGCTCCGGAGCGTTCTTCTTATTTGCCTTACCTTACTCCCATGTCCTTTCGTCGAATTTCTATTCTCACCGCCGTGGCTTTGCTGGCCGTGACGCTGGCCGTGGGCGTGGCCCGGGCGCAGAGCGGTAGCCCCATCACCAACTTCACGCTCAAAACGGCGGCCAACACCGACGTCGCCCTGAAAAATTACGCTCGGGAAAAAGCCGTGGTCGTAGTCTTTTTGAATCCGGCCTGCGCTTTTTCGCGCTTGTATCAGGAGCGGCTGGCTTCGCTCAGCAGCGCTTATCGCGGCCGGGGAGTGCAGTTTTTGTTCATCAACGTGCCCATCAACCTTGAAGCACCCGGTGCCACGGCGCCCGGCGAAGTCGAACTGCCCACCCTCACCGACGCCAGTCAGCAGGTCAGCAACCAGCTCGGCGTGAGCAAAACGGCCGAAGCCGTGGTGCTCGAGCCCACGGCCGGCGGCTTCGCCATCCGCTACCGGGGCGCCATCGACGACAATCCCCAGGTGGCCGGCAGCGTGCAGCAGCACTACCTCAAGCAAGTGCTCGACAACGTGCTTGCCGGCCGTCCCGCCGGCGTGGCCGACAAACGCGCCGCCGGCTGTCTGATTAAGCGTTAACGCCGTCGGCGCCCAAGTAGCTTCCGCCATAAAAAACCCCGCTCTCAATCACGAGAACGGGTTTTTTATGGCGGAAACCAGGACGAATCAGCTACTCCAGAATACTGAGCAGCACGGCTACTTCCATGGCCCGAGTGCGTTCCTGGAGCTTCTCGAAGCTCATTTGCAGGTTGCGCAGGGCGCGGCGCACGATGTCGAGGTGGGAGCAGGGGGTGAAGAAGATGGGATTGGACGTGATGTTGAGCTGCGAGACGTAGTGTTCGATGTCGGTGCGGGAGAGGACGAGGCCGCGGTTGTAGCAATTGATGTAAAATGGGTCGGCGCCGGGCTGGTCGGGCTGGAAGGTGAGTACGAACAGATTGGGCAGGTTCACCCCAAAAACCGGCAGGTGCAGCCGCTGAGCCACCAGCAGGTAAATGACGCAGAGTGTGAGCGGGTTGCCGCGCTTGGTTTCGATCACCCGCTGCAACATGGAGTTGGCCGGGGAGTGAAAGTGCTGGGTGTTGGCCGCGAACTTGTGCAGCCGGAACATGATGTGGTTCAGGGTCTGCACCTGGTCGGTGGGGTGCATCTCGGGGCGCAGGGCGGTCCAGGTTTCGAAGCGAAGCTGCTCGATGGCGCGGTTCAGGGCCTGCAGGTCGGCGTCGGGGTACTGGTAGGTGTTGAGCAGCCACATGCCTTCGAGCAGGTCGGTGGCGCCTGCTTCGCGCCACACGCGCAGGCGCTGCTGCAGGCCCTCAAACTGCAGGTGGTGAATCAGATCCTCCAGCCGGTGCTGTTGCTGGGCGTCCAGCGTTTCCTCCCAGGACTCCTCCAGAAAGGGAATAATGCTTTCGCCCAGGTGCTGGATTTTATCCTGGATTTGCGGCGCTACCTCCGGGTCGTCGAGCAGCGAGATGAGGGCTTTGATTTCTTTGTTCGTCATTACAGAATGGGCACGGCCGCACAAATTAACGCCCGGATACGGTTTGCGGACCGTTCCAGGCGTTCTTTTCAACATAACCGTTAGCGCAACAAGTTCGTTTTGGCCAGCTCCAGCAGCTCGCCTCCGCGCCCGTCCATCAGCGCCCGCAGGGCGTAGAGACCGAAGCCCGCCGCCTGCTTGCGGTCGATGCTAGGCGGCATGCTCAGCTCCTGGCGCTTCACCACGGCATCGACCAGGACCGCGCCGGGGTGGGCCAGGGCTTCGCTCAGCACACTTTCGAGCTGGGCGGGGTCGCTCACGCGGAAGCCCCGCAGGCCGGCCGCTTCGGCCAGGGCGCCGAAATCCGGGTTGTCCAGCTCGGTGCCGTATTCGAGGATGCCTGCTGCCTTCATTTCCAGCTCCACAAAGCTCAGGGCCGAATTATTAAAGACAATAATCTTGACCGGGATTTTATGGTGACGAATGGTCAGCAGCTCGCTCAGGAGCATGGCCAGGCCGCCGTCGCCGCAGAGGGCCACCACCTGCCGGCCGGGCTGGGCCAGGGCCGCCCCGTAGGCCTGCGACAGGGCATTGGCCATGCTGCCGTGCACGAAGGAGCCGATGAGTCGGCGCCGGCCGTTCATGCGCAGGTAGCGGGCCGCCCAGATAGTGGGCGTGCCCACGTCGCAGGTGAAGATGGCGTCGTCGGCGGCCAGCTCGTTGAGCAGACGGGTCACGTGCTGCGGGTGCAGGCTGGTATCGCCGGCCTCGCCGGTGGCCAAGTCGGCGAGGTGGGTATCGTCGGCGTGGTGGCGGTCCTGGGCTTCCTGCAGGTGGGCGCCGTCGGGGCGGGGCGTAAGGTGGGGCAGAAGCTGGCGCAAGGTGCCGGCCACGTCGCCCACCAGCCCGATCTCCACCCGGGTGCGGCGGCCGATGTGCTCGGCGCGGGTATCTACCTGCACCACGCGGGCGTGCTCGGGGAAAAACTGGCGGTAGGGGAAGTCTGTGCCCAGCATCAGAATCGTGTCGGCGTCCATCAGGGCGTGGTAGCCGGCGGGCATGCCCAGC
Source organism: Hymenobacter sp. (assembly GCA_043780755.1). GTDB lineage: Bacteria > Bacteroidota > Bacteroidia > Cytophagales > Hymenobacteraceae > Hymenobacter. The sequence continues at coordinate 980 of JAYWCH010000374.1, read as the reverse complement.
AGGCCAGTCAGGCCCACGTCGTAGGGGTTGTTGGGCTCCACGAATTCCTTGCCGCGCAGGGCGTGTACGACGGGGGCCTGCAGGGCAGCGGCGGTTTGGAGCAGCTCGGCGTGGGCTTCGGCGCAGCCAATACCGGCCAGAATCGTGATGCGTTCGCCGGCATTGAGCAGGGCGGCGGCCTGGTAAATATCTGTATCCACTGGCTGCAAAATGCTGCGCCGGCCCAGGGTGGGCAGGCGGGTTTCGGGAGCCTCAACTTCCAGGTAAGCCACGTCGCCGGGCAGGACTACCACGGCCACGCCGCGCTGCCCCAGGGCCGCCGCCACGGCACTTTCGATGACCCGCACGGCCTGTTCGGGCACCGAAATCAATTCGCAGTAATGGCTGCATTCGCGAAAAAGGCGCTCGGGGTGCGTTTCCTGGAAGTAGCCGGTGCCGATCTCGACATTCGGAATCTGGGCGGCCAGGGCCAGGACCGGGACGCGGCTGCGGTGGCAGTCGAACAGGCCGTTGATGAGGTGGGTATTGCCCGGTCCGCACGAGCCGGCGCACACCGCCAGATCGCCGCTCAGGTGCGCTTCGGCGCCGGCCGCAAAGGCGCCGCCTTCCTCGTGCCGCACGGCCACGAACTCAATCCCCGGCCGCCCACGGATGGCCTCGGTGATGCCATTGAGCGAGTCGCCGACCACGCCAAACACGCGTTTGACCCCGGCGGCCACCAGGGTATCGACAATGATCTCAGCAACTGATTTTTTGGACATGACGGGGCGGGGTAAGGTTGCCGCTCCTTACGCTGCCCGCGTGGTCCGTGTTCAGGTGGGGCGGCCCCAGCGACCAGTCTGGATTTTTTCTAACCTCCGTGGCGGCCCCAGCGGCTAAACTGGTGCCGGTTTGCATAGTGGGGTGCCCTCTTTGCAGTGAAATGACGGGCGTTGGTTTTAAGGACAGGCTTTTTCTCCGGCCGCTCCCCGGCCAGCTAC
>JAYWCH010000373.1:0-1588 GCA_043780755.1 Hymenobacter sp. | reverse complement strand
TGCCACCCACACTTCGTTAATATTCATGGTGTTACCCTGGCGCGGATACCAGTAGGCAATCTGCTGGCCATCGGGCGAAAACGACGGGTAGCCTTCCTGCGCCGGGCGGCCGGTCAGGGGCCGGATGCTGCCATCGGCCAGGGTCAGCACCTGAATAGTCCGCTGGCTGTTGTTGCCTGAATGCGGCGTCGGCACCTGAATAAAGGTCAGGGATTTCCCGTCGGGACTCCAGGAAAGCGGCGAGGAGGGCGCGCCGGGCGGAATCGTGACCGGCAGGCTCCAGGCGCCGGCCGTGAGGCGGCGGGCCTCGCCGCCCGCCACGGGCACGAGCCAGAGGTGCGAGGAAGTCGGGGCCGTGGTTAGAAATAAGTCGTTGTTACCCACCTCGAAAGCATCGTAGCCTTTATCGGGCGGGCCGGCCAGGTTGGTGGGCTCATCAGCCGTGACGTAGGCCAGGGCTTCGCCATCGGGTCGCCAGGCGTAGTGCTGCACGCCCTTGGGCGCGTGGCTGACCTGCCGGGGCTCGCCGGCTGGCAGGGCCTGCACGAAGAGCTGAGGAGTGGCGTCTTTACCGGCCCCGGTCTTCACCAGAAAGGCCAGCTGCTGGCCGTTAGGCGACCAGCGCGGCTGGGTCAGGCCGAGGCGATGTTCGGCCAGCAGGCGCTGCTGACCGTTGGCGGCGGTGACCAGCACCAGGCTGGTCTCGTACCGGTCCTCCGCGTAATCGGGCGTGGAGCGGACCAGAACGATGCTTTTGCCATCGGGCGAAAACTGGGGGTCCGACAGCCCCGTGAGCTTCGCCAGATCGGGCAGGCCGAAGGGGTGCTGCTGGGCGCGCAGCCCGGCCCCCGGCGCCAGGACCAGAGCCAGGCCAGCGAGGCATTTTTTCAGATTAGAGACGACCATAAGTTGGGCAAAAAAGAGGATGAGCGGGCCGGAAGGTAAGGGCCGCAACCAGAAGATCATTGCCCGCCCGGGCGCAATGTTGGTCCGGGCACCAAGAGGTCCATAATATTATTGTTATCGAATATTTAATTAATTAAAATACCTGAAAAACCCGATGGTAATGAGCCCATTGATTCCGCCCGGCCCGCCACGACGCGGCGGGCCCCAGCTCGCCCCCGACGCCCGAGCAAGCGCCACCGTGCTACTTTCGTCCGGACCAGGCCGGACTATTCCGGGCCGACGCGCTTTCACCCTTTGCTTCAGGCATGACTATGACTAAATACTCCGCTCTTTGGCTACTCACGGCCGGTTTGCTGGCGGCGCGGCCGGCCCAGCCACCCGCGCGGGTGGCGCCGCTGGCTGCCATCAAAACCCAGGCTATTAATGATATACAGGGCCACTACGCCGATTACCGCCAGGTGGCCCAGCAGATCTGGGGCTTCGCCGAAGTGGGATTTAAGGAAACCAAGAGCTCGGCCCTGCTCCAGCAGACGCTGCGTGAGGCCGGTTTCACCATTGAGGCCGGCGTGGCGGGGATGCCCACGGCCTTTGTGGCAACTTACGGCAGCGGCAAACCCGTCATCGGCATCCTGGCCGAGTTCGACGCCCTGCCCGGCCTGGCGCAGATGGCCGTGGCCGACAA
>JAYWCH010000372.1:0-8023 GCA_043780755.1 Hymenobacter sp. | reverse complement strand
GCCCACACCAGAAAATCGGGCATGACCCGACCCCAGGTTTCGGGATGGTGATGACCGCCTTCCACCTGCACGTAGCGCAGGGCCTGCTGGACATTGAGTCCGCTAACGATCAGCTCGTTGATTAAATCCAGACAGTCTTCGATGGAATCAATCACGCCGTTTTCGTTGCGGTCGTTGCGCTCGTCGAGCGTGCCAATCTGCAGCCAGAAACGGTGGCTGGGATGCAGCCGACCGGCCCGCACGAGGCCGTGCATGATGCGGTCGGCGGGCGTGTAGCCGGCGCCCACGGCCCGCTGCCGCCACCAGAACGAGCCCGAAAAAACCCCCGCCCGCGCAAACGCCTCCGGATGGTGCCAGACCAGATCGAACGCCGACAGACCACCGAGCGAAAAACCCGCCATGACAGCCGTCGCCGGATCGGGCGAAGCCTGGTAGCGGGCCTGCGCGAAGGGTAATAATTCCTGCCGCACAAAGGCCGAGTACGCCCCGGCCCGGCTGCCGCGCCCGTTGAAATCGGCGTGCGCGGCTGTGCCGTACTCCTGCACGCGCTCCTCATTGGCGTGGATGGCCACCAAAACAAAGGGCTGCACGGCCTGCCGGGCGTAAAGCGCGTCGAGCGTGGCGGGCAGGTTCAGGCGGTCGAGATCCTGCCCGTCGTTGAGGTAGAGCACCGGGTAGGAGGCCCGCGCCACCGCGTCCGCCGGCGGACGCAGAATGCTCAGCTCAACGTCGCGCCCGAGGAACCGGGATGGCAGCACCGCCCGGGAAAGCCGCGTGCCGACAACGACGGGCAGGGAGCCGGGAGTTTCAGAGAGCATGCAGCAAAGTAACGCCACGCGGGCGGCTTACCGGCCCCGGGCGGTTTGAAAGCGGCTATATGTGGCTTGTCCGTTATTTTTTACTAGTTTGCCAAACGGCTCGACAACTTGTCCTCGCTCCCATCCTTTTCCTCGCCCCCGTCATGCAAGAACAACACCGCCGTATTTACTCGCATCACCTTGGCCAGGACATCGATATGCTGGTGTTTGGCACTTGGGGCTACCCGGTGGTCATCTTCCCGACTTCCGGCGGGCACGATAACGAGGCCCGCGATTTTAAGCTGATCGAGGCCGCCCGCCCGCTGGTGGAGGCGGGCCGGGTCAAGCTTTTTTGCATTGACAGCATCGACCGCTTTTCGTGGTACGCCAAGCACTTAGCGCCCGCCGTGCGGGTGCAGAATCACGTTTTCTACGACCAGTTTCTGAGCGACGAGCTGGTGCCGCTGCTACAACGCGAGTGCAACGTGGACAAAATCGGCGTGGCCGGGTGCAGCTTCGGGGGCTTTCAGGCGCTGAATTTCGCCTTCCGCCACCCCGATCAGGTGGCCCACTTATTTACCATGGGCGCGGCCTTCGACATCCGCCAGTTTGTGGATGGCTACCACGACGATAACGTGTATTTCAACAACCCGCCCGAGTACCTGCCGGCCGCCCAGAACGAGCATTTTTACCGGATGAATATCATCCTGGGCACCGCCGAACACGATTTCTGCCAGGAATCTACCCGGCGCATGGCGCAATTACTGGGCGAAAAAGGTATTTCTTATACGCTGGATGTGAAGCCTTTCGGCAACCACGACTGGCCCGTGTGGCGGGAAATGTTTCCGCAGTATCTGAGTACAATTAATTAAGTCAAGTTCGGTCTAGTCCTGTTTATCAACTCGCCAATCCGCGACCCAAGCACCCCATTCCATGAAAAAAATCGGCATTCTTTTCGGACAGGAAAACACATTCCCGCAGGCATTCGTCGACCGCGTGAATGAAAAGGCCCCGGCCGATATTCGCGCCGAATTCGTGCGCATCGATCAGGTCGAGCAGCACGTCGATTCGGATTACGCCGTCATCATCGACCGGATTTCGCAGGACGTGCCTTTCTACCGGGCTTACCTCAAAAATGCCGCCCTGATGGGTACGGCGGTGATTAACAATCCGTTTTGGTGGTCGGCCGACGAGAAATTCTTCAACAACGCCCTGGCCGTGCGCCTGGGCGTTCCCGTGCCTAAAACCCTGCTCCTGCCCAGCAAAGAGCGCCCCGCCGACACCAGCGAGCGCAGCTTCCGCAACCTGGCCATGATGGACTGGGACGCGGCCTTTGCCCACATCGGCTTCCCGGCCTACATGAAACCGCACTCCGGCGGCGGCTGGAAAAGCGTGTACAAACTCGATTCGCCCGAAGATTTTTTCCGCGCTTATGCCGAAACCAATCAGCTGGTGATGCTTTTTCAGGAAGCGGTCGATTTCACCGATTATTTCCGCTGCTACTGCCTGGGCGGCAAAGACGTGCTCATCATGCCCTACGAGCCCCGCAACGAGCCGCACCTGCGCTACGCCACGGAGATGAAAACGACCGGCGACGCCGGCCGCAAGCTCCTGGCCACGATGAAAGATTACGTCCTGAAACTCAACAAAGGGCTGGGCTATGATTTTAATACCGTGGAATTTGCCGTGCGCGACGGCATTCCGCTAGCCATCGACTTCGGCAACCCGGCGCCCGATGCCGACGTGAACTCGGTGGGCCAGCAAAACTTTGAGTGGGTGGTGGAAGCCGCCGCCAACATGGCCATTGCCCGCGCCAAAGCCCAGAAGCCCGGCCAGGACAACCTGACCTGGGGTACGTTCGTGCACCCCCACGGGCATCCCAACGGCACCACGCCGACCAAATCAGTATCCGCCAAAGTGTCGGCCGCCAAAAAGCCGGCGCCCGTCAAAGCCGCCCCCGAAGGCGCCACCCCTGCCAAAAAAACCCCCAAACGCCCCAGCTAACCCCGGTTTTCCCGACCCCGACCGGTTCGGTTCTTCGGCCAATTCCTTTTTCTTTGCTTCTACCCATTATTTATGGCTACGCCCACGTTTACGCTCGGAATCGAAGAAGAATTTCAAACCATCGACCCCCACACCCGAGAATTACGCTCCCACCTATCCCAGATTGTGGAAGGGGGCAAAGTCACGCTCCACGAACAGGTGAAGGCCGAAATGCACCAGGCCGTGGTGGAAGTCGGCACCGTGATTTGCAAGAATATCGGGGAAGCGCGGAGCGAAGTGCTGCACCTACGCCGTCAGGTGATCGAGCTGGCGGATAAGCAGGGGCTGAAAATCGGCGCGGCGGGCACCCACCCATTTTCGCGCTGGCAGGATCAGCCTATTACCGCCGATGTTCGCTACGATAAAATTGTGGAAGAGCTGCAGGAAGCCGCCCGCTCCAACCTCGTGTTTGGCATGCACGTGCACGTGGGCATCGAAAACCGGGAGGTCGGCGTGTACATGATGAATACGCTGCGGTATTTTCTGCCGCACTTGTTCGCGCTCAGCACCAATTCCCCGTTCTGGGAAGGACGGGAAACCGGCTATAAATCCTTCCGAACCAAGGTATTCGAGCGGTTTCCGCGTACCGGCATTCCCGGCTTTTTTCACAGCGCCAGCGATTACGACGAATTTATCGCGCTGCTGGTAAAAACCGGCTGCATCGACAACGGTAAGAAAATCTGGTGGGATCTGCGCCTGCACCCCTTCTTCGATACCATCGAATACCGCATCTGCGACATGATGATGCGCGCCGACGAAACCATTGCCGTCGCCGCCATTATGCAGGCGCTGGTGGCCAAAATCTACAAGCTCAAAGCCCAAAACCTCAATTTCCGCATCTACCGCAGCGCGCTGGTTAAGGAAAATAAGTGGCGCGCCGCCCGCTACGGCATTGATGGCAGCATGATCGACTTCGGCAAACAGGAGGAAGTGCCCACTCGCAAGCTCATTCTGGAATTACTCGATTTTATCGACGACGTAGTCGACGATCTCGGCAGCCGGCACGAGGTCGAATACGTGCTGAAAATGATGGAAATGGGTACCGGCGCCGACCGTCAGCTACGGGTTTTCCGCGAAACCGGGGATCTGAACCAGGTGGTGGACTTTATTCTGGCCGAAACGGCCCACGGGCTGTGAGTAAAGTATCGGTAAACAAAATGTTAAGCTGTTGGTGAGCAACGTACCTTTGCCATCGCAACGCCCACCTCCCCGGTAGGCGTTGCTTTTTTTATCGGCGGCAAGGTGCAGCTTTTAATTCGCCCCCGGGCCCGACCAATCGATTTTCACTGCAATTATTTTATGGGAACTATTCGTATCGCTATTCTGGATATGTACAACAACGCGCCCAATGAAGGGATGCGCTGCATTCGTCAATTACTGGCGCGGGGCGCAACCGAAAACGGCGTTTTATTTGCCATCGACACGTTTAATGTACGGGCCGAAAATGCGCTGCCCGACCTGGAATATGATATTTATATTTCCACCGGCGGCCCCGGCAGTCCGCTCGCTTCGTCGGAAGCCTGGGAGCCGCGCTATTTCGCCTTTATTGATGCGCTGCTGGCTCATAATCAGAGCAGTGAACTCAAAAAACAGCTGCTGCTGATTTGCCATTCGTTTCAATTAGTAAGCCGGCACTTGGGCGTAGGCGCCGTAAGTCGGCGCAAATCGACCTCGTTCGGAGTGCTGCCGGTCCACCTCACCCCGGCCGGCCGGCGCGAACCCATTTTGCAGGGCCTGCCCGAGCCGTTTTACATCGTTGATTCGCGGGATTATCAACTTACCGACCTCAACCCGGCTCGGCTCGCCGAGCTTGGCGCGGAAGTATTGTGCCTGGAAAAAGAGCGGCCGCACATTCAGCTGGAACGGGCGGCAATGGCCATCCGCTTCACGCCGGAAGTAATCGGCACCCAGTTTCACCCCGAAGCCGATGGCGAAGGTATGCTCCGCTACATGCGCACCGAAGAACGCAAACAACAGGTAATCAACCTGTACGGCGAAGATAAATACCGGGAAATGGTACTCCTGCTGGCAGATCCCGACACCATCGCCTTTACCGAATCTATTATCGTTCCCACCTTTCTGCGCCGCGCCCTCGCCCACCTGGGCCAGCTCACGGCCGTCTAACCGTCGCCGGCCGCGTTGGCCGGGCCCCCGCCATGATTCCCGAGCACCGCCAGTCGTATAACGCCGCTTTCAGTCCCGCCCGCTACCAGGAAATGCTGGCCGATATCGACCAGCACTTCCCCGGCCAGCTGGATTTTCGGGTGGCGGAAACGCCCATTTTCGTACCGGCAGCGCTGCGCGATAAGTTGATCGCGGCCGGGGCCAGCATCGTTAAATTAATTGAGCAGCCGGATTTTAAAGAATTAACCGAAGCCGCTATTCCGCCGCATCAACGCGTGCCCGGGGAGGAAGGACGCCCGGAGTTTCTAACGTTCGATTTTGCCGTGTGCCGCGCAGCCGACGGCGAGCTGGAGCCGCAGTTAATCGAAATGCAGGGGTTTCCCTCACTTTACGCTTTTCAGTCCTGGCTGCCCACGGCATTCGGCCGGCACTTTCCCATTGCGGATTCGCTCACGCCGTTCCTGTCGGCGCCCGATTTCGACGCGTACCAGCAGCAAATGCGCGCCGTTATTCTCGCCGGTCAACCTGCCGAGCAGGTTATTTTACTGGAGCTTTTTCCGGAAAAACAAAAGACGCGAATTGACTTTGCTTTATCCAAAGAATTATGGGGAATCGAGGCCGTTTGTCTGACCAAAATTCAGAAAAAAGGCCGGCAACTATTTTACGAAAAGGACGGTCGTTTAATTTTAATTACCCGAATTTATAATCGGATTATTTTTGATGAATTAGCGCGTTATCCGGATTTGAATTCGGAATTCACGCTGACCGATGACGTCGAAGTAACCTGGGTCGGGCACCCCAATTGGTTTTTCCGCGTCAGCAAATACACGCTGCCACTGCTGCACGGCGAATTTGTGCCGCCCAGCTACTATTTAAATGAGTTAACAACTTACCCAGCGGACCTGCATAATTATGTTTTGAAACCGTTTTTTTCCTTCGCCGGAGCCGGGGTACGCCTGCACATTACGGCCGCCGAGCTGGATGCTTTACCCGAAAAAAAACACTATTTATTACAGCGAAAAGTTGTTTACGAACCCGTTATTCAATCGCCCGACGGACTGGTAAAATGCGAGATCCGGCTCTTGTATAGTTGGCCGGCAGCGGCGGCGCACCCGGAATTAGTCATTGCGCTGGGGCGGCTGAGTCGCGGGGAGATGATTGGCGTCGATTTTAACAAAGACAAAGATTGGGTGGGCGGCACGACGCCGCTATTTGAACGGTAGACTACCGGTATAAATTGGTTTTTGGGCTTTCAAACAACGTGATGAAGGGCCGGCACGTAAAGCCCGACCATCCTCATTCCCCGATTCCTGCCCATGTCCTCATTATCCGAAAAAGGTCTGCGCCTGTCCAAAAACGCCCTTTTTATCGTATTCATCGGGCGGGCCACCCGCTTGCTGGGTCGCCCGTTTAAGGTCATCACCATCCTGAATGAAGTCGCCGAGAAACTGGCCGATAAAGAGCGGAAAACTAATAAGTTTCGGCAGCTTTTTGAGATTGCGTTGACGCTCGTGCGCCTCATCCGCAGCTACGCGAGCGGGGAATACCGCGCTATTCCAACCAGCACCATCATATCCGGCCTGGCGGTTTTGCTCTACGTTCTTTCACCCATTGACCTGATTCCGGATTTTATTCCAGTAATTGGCTTTCTCGACGATCTGAGTCTGGTGAGCTGGTTCGTGGGGAAATTTCACGGCGAAATCAGCAAATTCCGGGAGTGGGAAAAAGCGGGCCGGTACCCGGCGGGCTTTTCCGCCGGACCGGATACTCAGGCGCGGCCGGCCCTGGGCGATAGCACCCGACCCAGCGTAGCCGAGCTGGGCCATTCCTAAAAGGGCGGAAATGCCGCGGCCAACCCATTCATTCTGACGCGTCGGGACTGCATGGGCGCTAACTTTGGGGTAATAAAGGGTGTTGAACGGGACCGCGGCGCGGAGTTTGCAAATGGCTGGTTCGCTGGCCGGGAACTTGTTATTTCCGCAAGGCATTTCCGCCCAGTGCCGGGACCGTTTGGGGGTCGCCCTTTTTGAAACTGCCGTTTGTCCGGGCTAATTCTTTTATGCTCAGATTTTTAGTGACTATTTGTTGCTTTTTTACCTAGTTATGTTTGCGTTGTTTACTTCTTACTCCTCTGCACTGCGTACGATTGGTGCCCTGGGAGCGCTGGCGCTGCTGGCGGCCACGCCGCCCGCGCCGGCCATCACCACCGAACAGCTCACGACCCGTCTCAGCGCGGCCATCGAAAATCTCAAGACGCTGCGCTGCACCGTCAAGGCCCAGGAACGCATTGGCGACCACGTAAATCAGGCCCGCAGCGCCATGAAAGTTACTTCCCGACCGCTGCGGGTTTACATCAAAAACCAAAAAGGCGTGGAAGTACTCTGGGTGACGGGCCAGAACGGCGGCGACGCCTGGGTGTACCCGGCCAGCTTTCCGTACATCACGCTCAGTCTCAATCCCAATGGTAAACTGATGCGGGTTAATCAGCACCACTCGGCCTTACAGGCCGGTTTTGGCACCATCGCCGACCTGCTGCGCACCAATGGCCAACGGCAGAGCAGCGTCTTCAGCCGCTCGTTTCGGTACGCGGGCGACACCACGATTCAAGGCCGCCCCAGCTACATTCTGCGCTCCGACTTTCCGCAGTTTCGCTACGTTAATTACACGGCGGGTGCTAATGAAACTGCCGCGTCGGTAGCCGAACGATTTGGCTGCGGGGAGTTTCGCATAGTTGAACGGAATGACCTGAGTATCGGGGCCAAAATTCCCGCCGGCAAAGTCCTGCAGGTGCCTAATTCTTACGGCCGCCGCACCATTATCTGTATCGATCCCAGCACCTATCTACCCACGCTGGTGCAGGTAAACGATGACAAGGGACTATTCGAAAGATTCGAATTTTCGGATGTGATTCCCAACCAGGCGCTTCCGCCGGAGGAATTCACCCGTGGCTACAAAGGTTACAAGATTTAAGCGGGCGGTTTTTTGGAATTAAAATCAATTGTTTTCTCAATCAATTACACTAAAAAAAGCCGCCCGGATATTGGGCGGCTTTTTTAGTG
>JAYWCH010000371.1:0-3427 GCA_043780755.1 Hymenobacter sp. | reverse complement strand
TAGCGCTCCCTCCTGGGCTCGAACCAGGGACCCTCTGATTAACAGTCAGATGCTCTAACCGGCTGAGCTAAGGAAGCAATTGCTTGCCCGAAACCCGGTGTTGTTGTTTCGGACTGCAAACTTACGACTTTCTTCAAAAAACCACAAGCGTATTTCACTTTTTTTCTAAGATAGTTGCGCAGGGTGCTCAGTTCGTAACATTGAGCTGGGTGCCCTGTAGGCTCACGCTGTACTGTTTCAGCGGCCGGGGGCTCGGACCACCAGTGATTTGGCCCTGGAGATCGAACTGCGAGTTGCAGCAGGAGTCGCGCATGAATAAGCGGGAGTTACGGTCCAGACTCACCAGGGCGCAGGCATCGTAGGGCTGATAGGGACAGTTGCGCTCGAAGGCCAGGTAGATTCCCGCGCTTTGCCGGACCACAATCACTCCCTTTACTCCACCATCGCCGGCGGGGCCTTTCACGGGCAGCGTCACGGCGCCGTAGTCGGCTCGCAGGGCGGCGTATTGCTGATTGGTAATGTTGATGCTCAGATTGACCGGGGCGTAGGGGATCAGGGGCTGATCGTTGTTTTTCGAGCCGCAGGCAGCCAGAAAGAACGTGGCGAGACGGAGGGCTGCAAACCGGCGGCTGATCGAATTCTGCGGATAAACCTGCATAGCTTATTTCTACCTTAATACTGATAAAACCCCCGGCCCGTTTTGCGCCCGTGGTGCCCGGCGTCGACCTTTTGCTGCTGCACCCGACTGGGACGAAACTTGGCGTCCTGATGAAAAGAGGCGAACATGGCGCTGGTTACTGCAAAGTTGGTGTCGATGCCAATCAGGTCCATCAACCGAAAGGGGCCCATTTTGAATCCACTGGCGGCAAGCAATTCGTCCACAACCTCGAAGGGGGCAACCTGCTCCTCCACAATTTTCAGGCTCTCCACGTAGTAGTGCCGGGCCACGCGGTTCACGATGAACCCCGGGGCATCGGCGGCGCGGACGGGCGTTTTGCCCAGGTGCCGGGCCAGCGCCTCTACGGCATCAGCCACGGCGGGGGCCGTGGCTATGCCGCTAATTATTTCCACCAGCGGCATCAGCGGGGCGGGGTTGAAGAAGTGCATGCCCACCACCCGCTCCGGATTGGGCACCGGCGCGGCTAGCTGCGTGATGGGCAGCGAGGACGTATTCGAAGCCAGAATAGTCGTCGGGCCATTGATGGCCGCCAAATCCCGGAACAGCTGATGCTTCACGTCGAGCCGCTCTACCACGGCCTCGATAATCAGCTCCGCCCGCACCGCGCTCAGGTCCGTGGTGAGCGTGAGGCGGGCCAGCGCCGCCTCACGGCCGGCCGGCGTGAGCTTATCTTTCTCCACAAGCTTGCTCAGGCCGGCCGCAATGGCGACCTGGGCTTTGGCTAAAGCGGCGGGATTAAGATCGAATAAAATGGTGGGTAGGCCGTGCTGAATCCCCAGCTGCGCAATCCCCAGACCCATGGTACCGGCTCCCACCACGGCGAAGGAGCGAAGCGGTAGCTGGCCGTTATCCATATCGTTGACCGGTTTACAAACGAGCGCGGGCGCCCGTTACTTATTTTTTAAACAGCGAATTGACGAACGTATGGCGGTCGAACAGCTGCAGATCCGTCATTTTCTCCCCCACTCCGATGTAGCGCACCGGGATGCTGAATTGGTCCGAAATACCGATCACGACGCCGCCCCGGGCCGTGCCGTCGAGCTTGGTAATGGCCAGCGCCGTGACTTCGGTAGCCTTGGTGAATTCCTTGGCCTGCAGAAAAGCGTTCTGGCCCGTGCTGCCATCCAGCACCAACAGGACTTCGTGCGGTGCATCAGGAATGACTTTTTGCATCACGCGCTTGATTTTACTCAGCTCGTTCATCAGGTTTACCTTATTATGCAGGCGGCCGGCGGTGTCGATGATGACCACATCGGCGCCCAACTCCACACCCTTCAAAATGGCGTCGTAGGCCACCGAGGCGGGGTCCGTATTCATGCCGTGGCTGACCACGGGCACGCCCACGCGCTGCCCCCAGATGATGAGCTGATCCACGGCCGCCGCCCGGAACGTGTCGGCAGCGCCCAGCACAACCGTCTTGCCGGCCGAGTGGAACCGATGGGCCAGCTTGCCAATGGTGGTGGTTTTGCCCACGCCATTCACGCCCACCACCATAATGACGAAGGGCTGCCCCGTCGTGCCGGCCTGGTCGAGGACGGCCGTGGAGCCGGACTTATTATCCTCCAGCAGGGCCACGATTTCCTCGCGCAGGATGCGGTCGAGCTCGCCGGTGCTCACGTACTTGTCGCGGGCCACGCGGGCCTCAATGCGGTCGATCACCTTCACCGTCGTGTCGATGCCCACGTCGGCGTGCACCAGCAGACCTTCCAGATCGTCGAGCACGGCTTCGTCCACGGTGCTTTTGCCCACCACGGCCTTGCTCAGCTGCTCGAAAAAGTTGGTTTTAGTTTTTTCCAGGCCGGCATCAAGCGAGGCTTGCTGGGCAGGAGTTTCCTTGTCCTTTTTAAAAAAATCGAAGAGGCCCATTGGGAAGGTTCTGTCATGCTGAGCTTGCGAAGCAGCTTATCATACTCGCCGGGCTCGGGTTGGTAACTCTACTGAAAACAACTATAATGGGATACTTTCTGCATCAGCATGACAAAAGTCAGCATGACAGACGGTATTACATGCAAAAAGTCCCACGAAGGTGGGACTTTCCAAACTTTCAGCGGAGCCGCAGCGGCCAGCAACTATTTATTGCCGGTAGCCAGGTATTCCTGCACTTTGTCGAGCAGCACCATTTCCTCACGGAAGGTGTAAGCACCAGTTTTCTCCGATTTAACGGCCCGAATTACTTTCGCCCAGTTCTTGGCGTTTTCAACGGTTTTCAGCGTTGCTACTACTTTCTTAGCCATTGTACAGGTTATTTAATTTCCTTGTGAACGGTCATTTTCCGCATAATCGGATTGAATTTCTTCAGCTCGATGCGCTCGGGAGTGTTCTTGCGGTTTTTGGTGGTGATGTAGCGCGAGGTGCCCGGCAGGCCCGAGGTTTTGTGCTCGGTGCACTCCATGATAACCTGCACCCGGTTTCCTTTCTTGGCCATCTGGACGGGGGTATGTGTTTTTAAATTTAGGATTGCAAAGGTACTGTGATTTTTGGGAATTACAAAGTGCTTGTAGCATAAGCTTCAGCTTGTGACGGGCGTGGCGAGTGCCAACACTTGCTGTTCAACGCCGAAACCTGGCTGTGCTCGGCACAAGCGAAACGTAGCATGAGCTACTTCAGCTCCGGTAACTTAAAGCCTTCCAGGGCGCTGGGCTCGGCCATCAGCTTCTCAATATCGGCCACCGTGCGCGGGGCCTCGGCCGATAAATTCTCGTAGCCGATGGCCGTAATCAGCGCATCGTCCTCGATGCGTACGCCGAT
>JAYWCH010000370.1:0-6833 GCA_043780755.1 Hymenobacter sp. | reverse complement strand
AACGGGTTATCACGCCTGCCGAAGCCGGAAAAATCCGTCCTAAACCCCGCAAAAGGCGTTCCGGACGGGTTATCGGGAGTTTTACTGAACCTCCACGCTGGGGCCAACCACGGCGATGGGCTCATCGCGCACGGGCAACTTCTGGGGACGCGGTACCAACTCGTCGAGCAGGGCCACGCGCAGCACGTCATCGACCCGGTCGGCATAGTGAATAGTGAGGCCCTTGAGGTAATCGGCCTGAATCTCCTCGATATCCTTGCGGTTTTTGGGGCAGAGGATGATGTCCGTCATGCCGGCGCGGCGGGCGGCGAGCAGCTTTTCTTTGATGCCGCCCACCGGCAGCACCTTGCCGCGCAGGGTAATTTCGCCGGTCATGGCCAGGCGCGGGCGCACCCGGCGCTGGGTGAACGCCGAGGCCATGCTGGTAAAAATGGCGATGCCCGCGCTCGGCCCGTCCTTGGGCACGGCGCCCTCGGGGAAGTGAATGTGCAGGTCGTACTGCTCAAAGAGGCGGTAGTCGATGCCGATCTCATCGGCCCGGCTGCGCAGGTAGGAGAGCGCCGTAATGGCCGATTCCTTCATCACATCGCCGAGCTGGCCGGAGAGTGTGAGCTTGCCCCGGCCCCGGCTCAGCAGACTTTCCACGAAGAGAATATCGCCGCCCACGCTGGTCCAGGCCAGGCCCGTGACCACGCCGGCCGTGTCGTTGTCCTGGTACTGGTCGCGGTCGAAAATGGCCGAACCGAGGATTTTGCGCACGTCGGCCGGCTCCATCACCGGCGGCAGGGCTTCCTTGCCGGCCTTACGGCGGGCCAGGTTGCGGGTGAGGGCGGCGAGCTTACGCTCCAGCCCGCGCACGCCCGACTCCCGGGTGTAGTCGTCGGCCACCCGGTGCAGGGCCGAATCCGTAATTTTCACCTCCGTTTCGCCTAGCCCATGCTCCCGAAGCTGCTTGGGCCAGAGGTGCTTACGGGCAATCTGCACCTTTTCCTCCTGGGTGTAGCCGGTCAGGTCGATGATTTCCATCCGGTCGCGCAGGGCGGGGTGAATGGATTCAAGCGAGTTGGCCGTGGCGATGAACAGCACCTTGCTCAGGTCGTACTCCACCTCCAGGTAATTGTCGGTGAAAGTCGCATTCTGCTCCGGGTCGAGCACTTCGAGCAGGGCCGAGCTGGGGTCGCCCCGGAAGTCGCTGCTCACCTTGTCGATCTCATCAAGAATGATGACCGGATTAGATACCCCGACCTTTTTGATCTGGGAAATAATGCGGCCGGGCATGGCTCCCACGTAGGTTTTGCGGTGCCCGCGAATCTCGGCCTCATCCCGCACTCCGCCCAGGCTGATGCGCACGTACTTGCGCCCCATGGCGGCGGCAATGCTGCGGCCGAGACTGGTTTTGCCCACGCCGGGCGGGCCGTAGAGGCAGAGAATGGGCGCCTTCAGGTCCTGCTTGAGCTTGAGCACGGCGATGTACTCGAGAATGCGCTCCTTCACTTTTTCGAGGCCGAAATGGTCGGCGTCGAGGATTTTTTTGGTTTGCTTGAGGTTGAATTTATCCTTGGTAAACTCGCCCCAGGGCAGATCGAGCAGGAATTCCACGTAGTTGATGCTCACCGAATAATCTGGCGCCATGGGATTGGTGCGGGCCAGCTTCTCCATTTCTTTTTTGAAATGCAGGGCCACGGCCTCGGGCCACTTCTTAGCCAGGCCGCGCTGGCGCAGGCGGTTCACATCCTCGTCGGGACCTTCCTGACCGAGCTCGTCCTGGAGGGTTTTGAGCTGCTGGCGCAGAAAATATTCCCGCTGCTGGGCATCAATCCCGGAGTGGGTTTTGGAGCGGATATCCTGCTTGATTTCGAGCAGCTCGGCCTGGCTCAGCAGCGCTTCGAGGAGCTGGCGGGCCTGCTGCTCGGGGTCGGCCAGCTCCAGCAGCTGCTGCTTGGCCGGCAGATCGAGCTGCACATTCGAGGAGAGAAAGTGCGTGAGAAAGGCCGGCGACTGAATGCCGTCGAGCATGGCCCGGGCCTCCATCGGAATCTCGGGCGTGAGTTCCAGCACCTTGGTTGCCGCCTCGCGCAGAGCCTGCAAAAGCCCGAATTCGCCGGGAATTTCGGGATTCAGCGCCACTTCCGTGAAATAGCTCACCCGCGCCGTAAGCTGCGGCGTGAACGAAAGCTGCTCATCAATGGTGAAGCGCACCTGCCCCTGCAGGATGATGGTAATCTGGCCGTCGGGCTGCTCCAGCAGCTTGAGAATGCGGGCCAGCGTGCCCACCTGATAGAGCTCCCCGGTGGTGGGCTCGTCGGCGTCGGGGCTGTGCTGGGCCACCACGCCCACCAGCTTGTCGGCCGCGTAGGCCTTGCGCACCAGCTTGATGCTCTTCTTGCGGGTGACCGTGACCGGCAGCACCACGCCCGGAAACAGGACGGTGTTGCGCACCGGCAGCAGCGCCAGAACGGGCGGCGCATCGGCGCCGCGCAAGAGATGATCCGGGTCGGCGGCCATGATGGCGATAGCTTCAGAGTGGGAATTGGAGTCGCTGAGCTCCTGGGCGGAGGTCGGGGCGAGGGAAAAAGTAGCGGTTAGACGCATGGGTAGAGTTAAGACCGGAAGCACAGGCGGCGGGTGCCACATTGGCAGCCCGGCGCCCCGGGGGGCGGGAGCTACAAGGTACGGCGGCCCGGCCCGTTGCCGCTTCAAGGCCCGTGCCAGCGCCGGCGCACGGCCAATGCGGCGCATCCGCCGCCCGCCCAGACCGGCCGCGCCCGCATTCGTCGTTAAATTGCGGGGGCCTTCCCATCCTTTATTATTTCAGAACCACTACCGAATGCTTTTTTTCTTCCGGCGGCACCCCCTGTTTTTGCTGCTTGGGCTGCTGAGCCTGGCCGGCGCCCCGCGCACCCAGGCCCAGCGGCGGCCGGCGAAGTCGCCGCCGCCCGCCGCCTCGCCCTCGGCCGATACCACCAGCGGCGGCGCCTCGGCCCGCCCGGCCCCGGCCAAAACTCCGCCCCGCAAGCCTGCTGCCCGCCCGCAGCCCGCTCTCGCCGCCGCCGGCTACCGCGTGCGCGCCCTCGGCAGCCGCACCAGCCGCCGGCTGCACCTGCACGCCGACGGAACGCCCGACTTTGTATACACCAACCGCTACGCTTTTTACGAGGATAAAAAGGCTCTCCACGCCATTGCCCGGGCCGAGCGCCGCCGCCAGTACCACCAGGCCCGGCTGCTGCTCGAAGACTACGTGGCCCGCTTCGGCCCCACCAACTTTGCCCGCAACACCAACATGATCTGGCGCCTGGGCCAATTGCTGGAACGCGATAGTCAGCAGGTGAAAGCCAAGGCGTATTACCGCCTCGCCCTCAAGCATAGCCGCAGCGACCTCAAGCGGGTGCAGCTCTACTACGACTCGCTGGAAGCCAAAAATACGGCACTCTACGTGCCCCTCAAAACGTACTACGACCTGGTGGAGTACCGCAAGAATCTCAACACCTTCCACCCGCCCAAGGGCGTGTACACGAGCATGGGGGACGCCATCAACAGCAAGTCGCCCGATTACGGGCCCGCGCTGGCCGGCAACGACTCGCTCCTCATTTTCAGCAGCAAGCGCAAGCGCCGGGGCCTCAACGACGTGGTGGACGAAGACCTGTACACGTCCCACCGCGACGGCGCCGGCTGGTCCGACGCCGAGCCCCTGCCCAAGCCCATCAACTCGCCCAACAACGAAGGCTCAGCCTGCCTGAGCCGGGACGGGCACACTATTTTCTTCGCCCGCTGCGAATGCTCGACCTGTCATGGCAACTGTGATCTGTTCACCGCCACGCTGGGCAAGGACGGCAAATGGAGCGCGCCGCGCAACCTCGGCCCGGCCGTGAACTCGCCTGCCTGGGACTCGCAGCCCACGCTCTCCCAGCACGAGGACACGCTCTATTTCGCCTCCGACCGCCTGGGCGGCTACGGCCTGTCCGACATTTATTTCACCCACAAGCTGCGCAACGGGCAGTGGAGTCCGGCCGAAAACGCTGGCCCGGTCATCAACACCCGCGAGAGCGAGGTCAGCCCCTTTTACCACCCGCTCTACCACGTGCTGTACTTCAGCTCGCGGGGGCAGCTGCTGAATTTTGGCGATTTCGACATCTACAAAACCTACCGCGTGGGCGGCCGCTGGCAGGAACCCAAAAACATCGGTCCGCTGGTGAATGGCAAAGGGTCGGAATACTACTTCACCATCGACGCCCAGAGCAAAAACCTCTACTACGCCCGCTCCGAGGTGCAGGACCTCAACAACCTCGACCTCTACTCCTTCCCCCTGCCCATGGAAGCCCAGCCGCAGGCTACCACCAAAGTGGAAGGCACCCTGCTCGATTCGATGAGCAGCAAGCCGCTCAAGGGCATTGTGAGCATCATCGACACGGATAACGGGATTGAAGTCGCCAGTAAGTTTATCCGCCCCGATGGCACGTTCGATTTTGAGCTGATCGAGGGCTCGCACTACGCCATGCTCATTCAGAGCCCGGATTTTTTCAGCGTGGAAAAGCAGTTTGCCCTCAAGGGCGATACGGTGATGACGCTGCTCACCAACAGCATCGACTACAAGCTGCCGCTGATTTTCAAGAACATCGAGTTTGAGCCGGCCAAGTCGGCCATTCTCGCCGCCATGCATCCCACGCTCGACCGCGTGGCCGTGTTTCTGGTCGATCACCCCACGTTCCGGCTCAGCATCGCGGGCCACACCGACAGCAGCGGCGACCCCGACGTGAACGAGAAACTCTCCCAGGACCGCGCCGAGGCCATCCGCCGCTACGTCGAGCGCAAGGGCCAGCTCGCGCCCAACCGCATCGACAGCTTCGGCTACGGTTCCACCAAACCCCTCAAAGACGAGCGCACCGAAGCCGACGCCAAGCTAAACCGCCGGGTCGAATTCCGCCTCCTGCGGCCCGAGGGCGACAAAGCCCCCGACGGCGCCTGGAAATAACCTGCCGGCCCGCCCCTACTCCACCGCCATCACCCGCACCGACTGGCCGTTGAACTGCACTTCCGCCCCCGCCCGTAAGCCCTTGAGCGCCACCGCCACCGGCGCGGCGGGCGACACGGCAAAGTAGTCGTCCGCCCCCTCCACCGTCAGCTTGCCCGCGCTGATGCTGATGTAAAACCGGCCCATGCTGGTCTGCACCAACGCCCCGGGGCGCACGGTATCGCAGGGCAGCTCGGGGTTGATGCGCCCAAGCTCGGCTTGCAGCTGCTGGGCCTGCAGCATGTGGGCGGCGTTGCGGTCGCGCTCCTGGTTGGCCATTTCGCGGCCGGTTTCATACTTGTCGCCGGCGCTGCTCTTGGTTTCCGAATTGGAGGATTCCTGCGCCGCCTGCATGGCCGAGCGGGCGGCGGCAATGCGCTGCTCGATAAAGGCCTGGCAGGCGGTGTGGAGGACGGGCTTGATTAACTTATTTGCGCTTCCCATATTATTTCAGAGCCGTTTTCGACCTGCCAATTCAATAAGAACTGCCCAAGTTGATTGATTGACGCAGCTTCAGCGGGTATCGAAAAGGCAAGCCGACCAGAGTGGGGCTCGCTTTCATTTTCATTCATGATTACACCTAACGCTGAATGGCCCTTTTCGCCATGGCAGTAAGCATTGAGAGCAAGATAGGTTGGGGAGCCCTGTGAGCCTCATCCAAACCTAATCTGGTCCATAATATTCAGGGGAAAAGATGTTAGTCGCCTCCCAAAAGTCCTCCATTCACCAACGGTTCCGTAGAAATGCAGCCTGTATTCAATGGCGCCTTTAGAAACTGTTACGTCAAATTCACAATCTCCCACCGGAGCATAACCTTCAACAGTAGCAGCAATCTCTTCATGACTGATCAAAATTAGTTAGTCCCTGCGCCACCTTCCGATCATTGCCCAGCCTGGGCACCTTGTTCTGACCGCCCAGCCGGCCCAGGCCTTTCATGTAGCGCTGGAACGCGCCCGCCGGCAACGGCGTGAGCAGCAGCGGCACGAGGATATGACCCTGGCGCAGGTCGTCGTAATAGGAATTGCGGCGGCGCAGGGCCGCATCCAAGGCGGCGGCAAAAGCGGCCGGGTTCTGCGGCGGGCGGGCAAATTCCACCAGCCACTCGTGGCGCGAGGGTACGGCCGGATCGGCGCTCACCAGCGGGGCCACGGTGAATTCGATGACCTCCACCCCCGGAAAATGGGCCATGACTTCGCGCAGCGCCTGCTCCACTTCCTCCCCGATGACGTGTTCGCCGAAGGCAGAAAGAAAATGCTTGATGCGCCCCGTGACCACCACCCGGTGCGGAGCCAGACTCACGAAGCGCACGGTATCGCCCAGCGAATAGGCCCATAGGCCGGCATTGGACGTGAGGACGACGGCGTACTGCTGATCCAGCTCCACGTCGGCGATGGTGAGGCGGGGGGCGTTGGGCTCAAAAAACCGCTCGGCGGGGATAAATTCGAAGAAAATACCGCTGTTGAGCAACAGCAGCAGGCCGGGGTTGCCGGGCTCGTCCTGGAAGGCCAGGAAGCCTTCGGACGCCGGAAACAGCTCGATGCTATCCACGGGCCGGCCGATGCTTTCGAAGAGCTTGGCGCGGTAGGGCTCGAAGTTGACGCCGCCGTAGACGAACAGGTTAAAGTCGGGAAAGAGGTCCTTCACCGGCCGGCCGGTGCGGGCGGTGAGTCGGTCGAAATACATCTGCACCCAGGGCGGGATGCCCGAAATCAGACTCAGCCGCTGGCCCAGGGTTTCGTCGACGATGCGCTCGAGCTTGGTTTCCCAGTCCTCGATGATGTTAGTGGCGTAGCTCGGCAGCTGGTTGCGGCGCAGGTAGGCCGGC
>JAYWCH010000369.1:0-7720 GCA_043780755.1 Hymenobacter sp. | reverse complement strand
CCGGCCGATCAACCGGTGCTGGGGGAGTACTCCGCTAGCGTCAATGGCTCGTCGGTTTCGTCCGGCATCACGCTCAATTTCCTGATGGATAGTCGGGGCAAGGCCATCAATCCGACCGGGGGAATGTACGCCAACGTCGTACTGCGGCCAAATCTGCAACGTCTGGGCAGCGATACAAACTACCAGTCGCTGCTGCTGGACGTCCGCAAGTACCTGCGCCTACCCAACACGGGGGGCAACATTCTGGCCTTTTGGTCCTACAGCTGGTTGACGTTGAGCGGCAACCCGCCCTACCTGGACCTGCCCAGCACCGGCTGGGATACGTACGGCAATGTTGGTCGGGGCTTTATTCAGGGGCGATTCCGGGGGCGGAACCTGCTCTACGGCGAAGCCGAATACCGGTTCGCCATCACCCGCAACCGGCTGTTGGGCGGCGTGGTCTTCGCCAATGCCCAAAGCGCCGCCGAACCCCTCACCCAGCAGCTGCTGAAAGTGGTGCCGGCCGCCGGGGTCGGGTTGCGCCTGCGCATCAACAAGGTTTCGGGTACCAATCTGGCAATCGACTACGGCCTGGGCGCGGATGGTTCCCGGGGGCTGTTTTTCAACCTGGGCGAAGTATTTTAAGGAGCGGACCCCGGCCGGGCGTACTTGTCTGTTGGTCAGGACTAAACCCCCGCATCATTGATCTCAATCCAGTAGCCGTCCGGATCCTGGAGGTAGATCTGCTGCACGCCGTCGGCCCGCCGGGTGGGCTCTTTGCTGTCGCCCCGGAGGTTGGAGTAGGCCACGTTCAACTGATCCAGGTGTTTGGTGAACTGGCGCAGGGAGGCGACCCGGAAACAGAGGTGGATGTTCTTGTTGGGCGTCGGCTGGCAGTCGCGCTGGATGACGTGTAATTGCAGCCCCGTCCCAATCGCAAACCAGCGGTGAATCCCATCCTGGAAGGGATTGGGGATTTCCCGGAGCGCCAGGACGGTCTGGTAAAAATCGGCGCTCTTCTGCAGGTCGTGGACGCAGACGGCGGCATGGTTGAAGGTGGGCGGAGAATCGTTGGGCGCCTGCCCGCGGGCGGCGGGCGGGCAGGCGAAACCGCCGAGAAAAATCAGCAACAGCAATCTTTTCATGGCGGGGGAAAAACTGAGTTTTAGGGACTGGTCCGGCCGCATTTCCGGGGCCGCATTCCGCCCTACCGGAGGGCGGCGACGCTCTTGCGGGCGAAGCTGGCGGCGGCGGCGTTTAGCTGCGGCGTAGTGAGGGTGCGGCTGCCTTCGTCGATCAGGATGCGGTAGTGAAAGGTGACCGCCTCGCCCTTTTTAAGCTGCAGGTTCCGGGCCGATACGCCATTGGTAAAGATCTTCTCGCCCAGGGGGTTAGCGGCAAACAGCCCGTAGCCCCGGGCGTGCCAGAAGGTCGGGTAATTAGGGTTCCGGGGATGGTCCAGGATAGCGATGCTGACCGAGTCCGGCCCCATTTTACCGAATACTTTGCACCAGCTGGCGCGCGTGCTCCAGGCCTCGTTGCCGCGCTTGCCGGCGCTGGTCAGGTAGTTGCCGGAGGCCACCTTGTCGGTGCCGGCTTTCACCACCGTCACCAGGCCTTTGCTGTCGGTAAACTTCTGGTCCTGGTCGGTGGGGATTTGCAGCTCGTGGGCCAGGCGCAGGCCCAGCAGGCCATCCTTGGCGTCGGTGAAACTCACGTCCCGCGCCGCTTTCAGGGTCGTAATCCGGTCGATGGTGCGTCCCCGGTCGGTGCCGCTGAACTCAAAGTGCGTGGTTTCTTCCAGCAGCACCTCATTTTGTTGGTTGGTCCAGTTGGCGTGGTAGGCCAGCGAGCCGGTGGGGCCGCTGGTCAGGCCCAGAATCTGGTCGGTTCTGATCCAGCCGTAGGCGGCTTTCTTCTCCTTGGGAATGGCCGAGGAGTTGTTCCAGAAATCCAGCCCGTTGACGTTCTCGAAGTTGAGCCACAGGCCCAGGTGGTGGGGATGATCGGTGGGCTCGCCGGGCTTGGGGTAGCGCGGAAAGCCCCGGGTGACCATCGCGCCGTTGGCGGCGTAGAGCGGATAGAGCACCGGCTTTTCCAGCGAATCCGGATACAGGAAGCTGGTGAACAGCTGCTTGCCGACAAATACATCAATCTTCCGGGCCCGCCCATCCCGGACGACGCGGACCGGCTCGGCTTTTTGGGCCCGGGCCGCGGGGCCGCTGGTAAGGGCGAGCAGCAGGGCGACGGCGCCGGAAAGGAGGTAGTTCTTCATGGGGCGACGGAATTAGAATTTGAAGGGCTTGCCGCCCACCATGACCTCCTGGGTTTTCTCATCGAAGGTGGCCTTCAGGCCGGTGTGCACGGCGGCGTTGGTCATGATGGTGGCAATGGAGTGGCTGTAGCCGGCCTCAACCGGGGCGTTGGGCACCTGGCGGCTGCGCACGCACTCCATCCAGTTGCGGATGTGGTTGGAGGTGAGCTTGTCGCCGCCGGTGTTGGCGGCGGCCACCACGGTTTCGGTGTTCGACAGGCTCGATTCGGGTAGCAGGAAGGGCGGCAGGTGCATGTCGTCGGCGAATTTCTTGGTCAGGCCGCCCCGGGGCGAAACCGTGTTGGTGTTCAGGTTCAGCTCGCCGCCGTTGGAGTAGTAGATCTCGGCCGGGCGCTCGTCGCCGTTGTTCATCCGCGAGCCGAAGGTGACCTGGAAGCCGCTGGTCAGGTCGGCGGTCGGGCCGTAGTCGAACACGGCCGACATCGTATCCCAGTTCCGGCGGCCGTCTTTCCACATGTAAATTCCCCCGTTGGCCACCACGCTGCGCGGGTGCTGCAGGCCGGTAAACCAGTGGACGGTATCAATCTGGTGGCTCATCCACTGGCCCGGCAGGCCCGAGGAATACGGCCAGAACAAGCGGAACTCCAGGTATTTGCGGGCGTCGAAGGCTTCGAACGGCCGGTTCATCAGGAAGCGTGCCCAATCGGTGTCGGCTTCGCGGAGCTGCGGCACCAGGTCGGGCCGGCGCCAGCGGCCGGGCTGGTTCACGTTCCAGCTCAGCTCCACCATCTTGATGTCGCCAAACTTGCCGGACTTGATAAACGCCTCGGCGGCGTGGTAGTTGGCCCCGCTGCGGCGCTGCGAGCCGATCTGCACAATCTGCTTAGAGGCCTTGATGACTTTGTAGGCCATGCGGTTGTCCTCCATGGTTTCGGCGAAGGGCTTTTCGCAGTACACGTCGCAGCCCGCCCGCACGGCCTCGGCCGCGTGCCGGGCGTGCTGAAAGTCGGCGGTGCTCACAAACACGGCGTCGATGCCCTTGGTGTCGTACATCTCCTCGTTGTTGCGGTAGGCCGCCACATCGTGTCCCAGCTTCTCTTTCCAGGTGGCGGCGCCTTCCTCCCGCCGCTTTTTCCAGATGTCGGACACGCCCACCACGTCGAAATTCAATTCCTTGTAGTGGTTCAGAAAGCAGGGAATGTGCGAGCTGCGGTGCCGGTCCGAAAACCCGACCACGCCGACCCGCACCCGGTCATTGGCGCCGATGATTTTACGGTAGCTGGCGGCCGACCAGGACACTTGCGAGAGCAGTACGCCGGCGCTGGCCAGCGCCGTTTTTTGCAGAAATACGCGACGGGGATTGGCGGAGTCGTTCAACATGAAAATAACGGGTAGGGAATGAGGGATCTATTTCAGCTCCTTGATTTTAATGCTGCGGAACGACACCAGATTGCCGTGGTCCTGCAGCAGGATGTGGCCCTGAGGCGCCAGGCCGAAATTCGGCCAGATATGGTATTTGCTCTGGGCCACCAGCTCGGTGAATTCCGGGGAGCCGCGGGTGTACTCCAGCACTTTGGCCCCGTTCAGGTAGTGCTCCACCCGGTGGTCGGGGTAGACCACCACGCGGCCCACGTTCCACTCCCCGATGGGGTGCACGAAGCGCGGCGGCTTGTCGGCTTTCTTCAGGTCGTAGAGGGAGGCCAGGGTGCGGTCGCCGTCGCGGCCGAGCTTGGCGTCGGGGTGCAGGGCATCGTCCAGGACCTGGTATTCGAGGCCGATGGCCGAACCCTCGGTTTTTTCGTCCAGCGTGACAAAGTATTTCACGCCGCTGTTGGCGCCGGGGGTCAGCCGGAATTCAAAGGACAGATCGAAAGCCCGGTACTGGGCCGCCGTGACAATGTCGCCGCCATTGGCCGCTTCTTTGCCCGCCGAGGGCTGCACGGTCATCGTGCCGTCCGCCACCCGCCAGCCCTGGGCCGGGAAGGCGGCGCCCTTCGCGCTGCGCCAGCCGGCCGGGGTTTTGCCGTCGAACAACAGCTTCCAGCCGTGCTGCTTCTCGTACTTGTTCAGGTAGTTGGGCACGAAGTTGACCACGTAGACATCGGCCGGAAATGCGCTGGGCCGCAGGTTGGTGGTTTTGATGCGGATGTTCTTGAAGTAGACCTTCTTGCCCTCCTGCTCTTTGGTGGTGATGCCGTGAACCTGCAAGCCGATAAAGCCCCGGGGATCAACCGGATCGATCACGTAGGCAACGGGAATATTGTTGATCCAGGTCTTCATCTCATTGCCGATGCACTCCACTTTAATGTGGTTGTACTGGCCCACTTTAAAGGCCGTTTTGGCCTCCGGGTGCAGGTCGAGCGGGTAGAGCCACTGGCGGCGGGCTTCGTCGTAAATACCGCCCGACCAGCTGCGGGCCGACGGATCGAGCTCGACCTGCCGGCCGTACACCTGGCCCGCGTGGCCGGCCGTATCGAAGTGGCTGCGGGTCTGCACGCCCGAATTGCTGACCACGCTGGCCACCATCGCATCCAGCTCCAGCACGAAGTCGCCGTACTCCTTTTCCGTGACCAGAAACGTATTGCCCGAGTTCATCACCGTAGTGCCGACGATGACGCCGTTTTCCACCTGATAATCGGCCGTGCCCGCCACGCGCTTCCAGCCGTTCAGGGTTTTGCCGTCGAACAGGTCCTGCCCGGCGTCGGGCGCCTGGGCCCGGGCCGGGCGGGAGGGGCTAAGCGCCAGCAGGAACATGATTCCGGCGGCCAATGCGATTCGGTTTTTCAAGGTGCTGATATTGAAGGAAGTGAAAAAGGATGTGAGCTGGTCCCAGCGAATCCGGCCGGCCCGTTAATACCCCGGGTTCTGGGGAAAAGCCGTGCTGCCGCCCGCCGTCCGGTCAATCTGGTCCTGGGGAATGGGCCGCAGCTCGTGCTTGCCGGCCTGAATGGTGGCCGCCGCGTCGGGGTTGTAGAGCTTCACCCGGCTGATGAGCACGCCCCAGCGCTTCAGATCAAACCAGCGGAACATTTCGCCCAGCAGCTCGCGCTCGCGCTCCTCCATAATAGTCTCCATCGAGAGCTGGCCCGCCGTGAGCAGCATGGCCGACTCCTTGCCGGGGAAGGCCGCCCGCCGCCGCACGGCGTTGATGAAGGGGAGGGCATCGGCCGGCTGCCCCATTTTCAGCAGGGCCTCGGCGGCAATCAGGTGGGTTTCGGCCAGGCGGAACATGAGAAAGTCGCGGCTGCCGGGCTGGTACTGCAGGTCGGGGCGCAGCGGGTCGAGAAACTTGGTCAGGGTCGGAAACAGGTTGGGCCGGTACAGGCTGGGCACCATCACCTGGTAGCGCTTTTTGGCCCGCTGGGCCGGGGTCCACTCCACCCCGGGCAGGTAAATGGCCGTGTCCCCGGTCTGGAGCGTGACGGACGGCTTGGACGTGTCAAACAGGTTGGTGAACGTGCCCGGGTTGTTGCAGTAGTACACCGTCCGGAAGCTTTTCTGGTAGCGCGAGTCGTTGGTCCGGTCGGCAAAAACGGTGTTGAGCGTGTAATTGGTGGGCCGAAACCGCCGGAAGGGCCGACCGTAATAAATGTCGCGCTTCATGGCCGCCTGGGCGTCGTACTCCATCACAAAGTACAGGTGGGTCTCGTTGCCCACGCCGTTGGTGGTGGGGTCGGAAGTGTACTGGGTGGCGAAGATGACCTCGTCGTTGATCTCCCCGGCGCCCTGGGCAAACACGCTGGCAAAATCCGGCAGCAGCTTATAAGTGTAGTTGCGGATGACGTTCTGCGCGTAGGTGGCGGCCTGGGCGTAGTCGGTGGGCGCGGCGGCCTCCGAGGTGGCTTTGGTCAGGTACACCCGGGCCAGTAGGTGCTCGCAGGCGCCTTTGGTCACCCGGCCGTAATCGGAAGTGGTGGCGGTCAGATCGGGCAGCGCCGATTCCAGATCCTTCACGATGGCCGCGTACACCTCGGTAACCGGCGCGCGGGAGGCTACTTTATTCGCGCTCGTACTCTGGCTCAGCACCAGGGGAATGGCGCCGAACTGCTGCACCAGCACGAAATAGTGGTGCGCCCGCAGAAACTTTACTTCCGCCACCCGGCGCTTCTTGATGGTTTCGTCGATGCCCGTCACGTTGGGCGCCTGGGCGATCACGGTGTTGGCCGTGTTGATGCCCACGTAAAAGGCGTTCCAGATATCCACGACGGGCTGGGTCCGGCCATCGAGCTGGGTCGTGTACTGATTCATGTACTTGTAGGTGCCATCCGAGCCGAACGTGTAGGTGTCGGTGCCAAAGACGGTCACGTCCATGCCGTTTTCGCGCCCGTAGAAGTCGCGCAGCGAGGAATAAACGGCTTTCACGCCGGCGTCGAAGCCGACGGGCGTCGTGATGTAAGCGGCGCCAACCTGTGAAATCACGTTTTCCCGCAGCAGATCCTGGCAGGCGGTGGTGGCCAGCAGCAGGAGCGCAGTCAGGGCGATCAGCGGGCGGGAGGTTAAGGTTTTCATAGCTCGGGGAATTGGAGTTGGCGGCCGAAACCTTAAAATTTGGCGTTGATGCCGAACGTCACCTGCCGCACCGAGGGAATCTGGTTGGCGTTCACCACGTCGGTCGTTTCGGGGTCAATCCCCTTGTACTTCGAGCGGAAGGTGGCGAAGATGAAGGGCTGCTGGATGCTGGTGTACACCCGCAGGGCCGTTATTTTGAGCTTCTGAGCCACCAGGGGCGAGAAGTTGTAGCCAAAATTGATGTTGCGCACCTTCACAAACGAGCCATCAAAATATTGCAGAGTCGAATTATAGATCGGGAATTCCTGGTCTTTATTGGGACGGGGAAATTCGTTGGTCGGATTGTTCGGCGTCCAGTAGTCGATGTTCAGGTTGTTGTAGCGCCCGGCCAGGTTGTTGGTACTGGTGTGGAAGTCGCTGCGGATCATGTTGCCCACCCGGGCGTAGACGAAGAACGAGAGGTCGAAGCCCTTGAATTCAAACTGGTTGGTGATGCCGCCCGACCAGCTCGGAATGGTGGAGCCAAGAATGACCCGGTCGTTGCCGGCATCAATTTTCCCGTCCCCGTTCTGGTCCTTGATCCGGATCTGTCCGACTTTCTGCCCGTACGCCGCCGCCTGGGTTTCCTCACCCAGCTGCCAGATGCCCATTTTCTGGTAGTCGTAATACACCTGCAGCGGCTGCCCGATAAAGAGCTTGTTGCCCACGTCACTGGTCGTGCCGTTGAAGAGCTCCATGATGGCTTCCCGGTTGCGGGTGTACTGCAGATCGGTCGACCATTTGAAGCCGTTGCCGGTGGTCACGTTCACCGTAGTCAGCGTCAGCTCGAGGCCCCGGCTGCGGGTGTGGCCCACGTTTTCGAGCACCCGGTCGAAGCCGTTGGAAATCGGCAGCTGGTCGTAGAGCAGCAGGTTGCGCGTGTCGGCCTGGTAGGCTTCCACCGACCCGTACACCCGG
>JAYWCH010000368.1:0-22809 GCA_043780755.1 Hymenobacter sp. | reverse complement strand
TATTTGTGCGGGGTTGAAATCGAGAAAATGTCGAAATCGAAATACAACGTGGTCAGCCCCGATGTATTGATTAATAAATACGGTGCCGACGCCCTGCGTCTCTACGAAATGTTTCTCGGCCCGCTGGAGCAGTACAAGCCCTGGAATACCAATGGTATCAGCGGCGTGGGCAGCTTCCTCAAGAAGTTCTGGCGCCTCTTCCACCCCGAAGACGGCGACCTCGCCGTGACTGACGAGCCGGCCACCCCCGCCGAGCTGAAAGTGCTGCACAAGGCGATCAAAAAGGTGCAGGAAGACATCGACAAGTTCAGCTTCAACACCTCGGTCAGCGTGTTCATGATTACGGTGAACGAGCTGACGGCCCTCCACACCCACAAGCGCGCCATTCTGGAGCCGCTCACGGTTCTGCTCTCCCCGTATGCCCCCCACCTCACCGAGGAGCTGTGGCAGGAGCTGGGCCATGCACCCGGTAGCATCAGCCACACCCGTTACCCCGAATTTCGCGAAGAATTTCTGGTGGAAGATGTGGTCGTTTACCCCATCGCCATCAACGGCAAAGTGCGCGAGCAAATGCAGTTCACTTCCATCGCCACGGCCGCCGAAATAGAAACCGCCGTCATGGCCTCGGATTTCCTGGTGCGCTTCGGCGAAGGAAAATCGGCGAAGAAAGTCATCGTCGTGCCCGGCCGAATGGTGAACGTGGTGGTGTAATTTTTGAAAGTTAACTACACTGAAAGAGCCCGCTGAAATTTCAGCGGGCTCTTTTATTTACGCAGCTATTTATCTTTAATAACCAATAGATTTGGTAGTTAGTACGGTTGAAGAAACAATCTGCCTTATCAGAACAAATTAGTGCGTGTTTCATAAATAAATTCATGAAAGCGGGTGTCTGATAATACTCCGGCACCTTTTTTCTGACTAGCTAAAAGGCCCATTCCAGGCCGGGACCTCAGCGGCCACGGCTGATAAGCACTGGTTGTGAAGTTCCTGGTTTTCAACGGTAATTCTTGACTTTCAGAATTGGCGAGGGTTTATCCCAAAACCGGAGCTTGCAATCCTCACCCGTAATACTTTTGTGATCAGCCCGCTGGTTATTCGTCTTTTGTTAAGCCCTGGTTTCAACTACTGGGGCGATATCATTTACCTGACCCACCATGTCCTTCGCCCCTGATCGTCCCAAGCTGCTAATTTTCGACGTCAACGAAACCCTGCTCGATCTGAGCAAGCTCCAGACGGCCATCGACGAGGAATTCAGTATGAAAGGGGCATTCAAGCAGTGGTTTTCACTCCTACTACACTATTCACTGGTCGATACCATCACCGGCACTTATCATAGTTTCGGGCAGATTGGGGACGCTGCCCTCGATATGCTCGCCCAGGCGATGGGCCAGCCCACCCGCCCGGTCAGCCGTAAAGCGGAAATTATTGGTCTCATTACCGAGCTGCCGCCGCATCCTGACATCATTCCCGGTCTTACGGCGCTGCAAGAGGCTGGCTTTCGCATGGTTACGCTCACCAACTCGCCCGAATCAACGTTGCAGAAGCAGATGGCCTACGCCGGCCTCAGCAGCTTCTTTGAACAACTGCTCAGCATCGATTCCCTTAAACGCTACAAGCCGCACCCGGAGACCTACCTCCTTACCTGTGAGCAACTGCAAGTAGCACCCGCCCAAGCCATGCTGATAGCCGCCCACGGCTGGGATATTGCCGGAGCCCAGCGGGCCGGCCTGCAGGCCGCTTTCCTGGCCCGGCCCGGCCAACAGACCTATCCGCTGGCTCCAACGCCCACCCTCACCGGCTCCACGCTGGCAATCATTGCCCGGCAACTCATTGGCTGAAGTCGCCCGCAACGGCTATTTACCTAGGTAAGGGAAGATCAGAAGAAATCGAACCCCGGCCGGCCACCCGATACGGAGCCGCTACCTTTCGACGATGAAATACTTTTTGTCAATTGCCGCTATGCTGGTTCTCGCGCAGCCCCAGCCCGGCCGCGCCCAGCAGAGCCCGACTCGCATAGCTGCTCCGCTGCCGGTGGGTTCGGTGGCGCCTGACTTCAACGGCATGGATGCCGCCGGCCGGCCCGTCGAGCTTAGGCAGCTTCTTAAAAAGGGGCCGGTAGTGCTTTACTTCTACCGGGGCCAGTGGTGTCCGTACTGCAACCAACAGCTCAGCCAGCTCCAGGACTCGCTGCAGCTACTCACGGCCAAAGGCGCGCAAATCGTAGTGGTCACGCCCGAAACGCTGGAAAACATTGACAAAACCGTAGAAAAAACCAAGGCGGCTTTTCCCATCGTGCACGACCAGAACTTCGCCATCATGACGGCTTACCACGTGGCTTTCACTGTACCGCCAGCTACGGTGCTCAAATACAGAAGCTTCGGCGTGGATTTGCAAAAGGCGAATGCTGCGTCCACCGACGTGCTGCCCGTACCGGCTACTTACGTCATCGGCCGCGACGGACGCATCAGGTTCACTTACTTCAACACCGACTACCGGCAGCGCGTGTCGGTGCACCGGATCGCCGCTGCACTTGAGCGCCGGAACCCGTAGTGTTTCCCAACGCCACCAGGAGTCGGGGCAGTTCGCAAGGTCTCCCGAGCGTTAAGTGGTCGTTGCAACTCTCGACCAGCGGCGGCCAGGAACCCGTTGAATAATCCAGATTTCGCTTTTCCATCCGCAATCTGACCGCATGTTTGGCGGAATACGAAGGGCATTTATCGCAGGCAGACCCGACAATGCGGGCCCGAAGCACTGTCGGGTCTGCATATTTGTGTCGGGTGCGCTATTTCTGCGCATTCCGGCAATCCTTTACCCTTTTTAATGTCTGTAACTCAATTACGCACTCGTCCGGCCATGATGGTCCGGGCCGGGCGCAGCTGGCGCCTGGCGCTGCTGCTGCTTCTACTGCTGCCCTTCGCCGGCCGCGCCCAAACCGGCACCGATGCGGCCGGGCCGCTGCTCACGCCGACGCAGTTTCTGAGCTATCCGCTGGGCACCCGGTTCACGCCCCACGCCGAGGTGCTGCGCTACGTGGCCCACATCGTGGCCCACACGCCCGCCCGGATGAAACTCGTGCCCTACGGCAGCACCTACGAGCATCGCCCGCTGGAAGTAGTGGAGATTGCCAGCGCCGGTAATTTCCCGCACCTCGAAGACATTCGCCACAACAACCTGAAGCTGGCCGGGCTGGAAACCGGCGCCGGGCAGCGCCAGCAGCCGGCCGTGTGCTGGCTGAGCTACAACGTCCATGGCAACGAAGCCGTGTCGTCGGAAGCCGTGATGCAGGTGCTCTACGACCTGGCCAATCCGCAGGATCAGCAGATGCAGGACTGGCTAAAAAACACCGTCGTCATCGTGGACCCCTGCGTGAACCCCGACGGCCGCGACCGCTACAACCAGTGGTACAACCGCGTCCGCAGCCAGTCGGCCAATGCCAATCCCGACTCCTGGGAGCACCACGAGCCCTGGCCCGGCGGCCGTTACAACCACTATTACTTCGATCTGAACCGCGACTGGGCCTGGCAAACCCAGCAGGAAACCCGCCAGCGCATCGTGCTCTACAATCAGTGGCTGCCCGCCGTCCACGCCGATTTTCACGAGATGGGGCCCAACAACTCCTATTATTTCTCGCCCGCCGCCAAGCCCTACCACGCCGACCTCACGCCCTGGCAGCGCAAGTTCCAGGGCATTCTGGGCGATTACAACAAGGTGGCCTTCGATAAAAACAACTGGCTCTACTTCACCCGCGAAACCTACGACCTGTTTGCGCCTACCTACGGCGACACCTGGCCCAGCTTCAACGGCGCCATCGGCATGACCTACGAGCAGGGCGGCGGCGGTCCCGCCGGCGTGGCCTTCGCCCGGCACGACGGCGACACCCTCACCCTGGCCCAGCGCATTGCCCACCACCACGCCGCCAGCCGGGCCACCATCCAGGCCACGGCCGAGCGCCACGACGATCTGCTCCGCGAATTCCAGGCCTACTTCACCACCGCCAAAACCAAGCCCCAGGGCGAATACAAAACCTACGTGCTCGCGGCCGGCAACGACCCCGGCCAGCTGCGGATGTTCACCCAGTACCTCGACCGCCAGCAGATTAGCTACGGCTTCGCCCCCAGCCGCCTGAAAACCAAGGGCTTCAACTACACCACCGGCAAGACCGAAACGGTGCAGATCGAACCCCGCGATGTGGTCGTGAGCATGTACCAGCCCAAGTCCACACTGGTGAAAGTGCTGTTTGAGCCCCGCCCGCAGCTTGAAGATTCGCTGACTTACGACATCACTTCCTGGGCTCTGCCCTACGCCTTCGGCGTGAAAGCCTACGCCCTCGCCGGCCGCCTCGACGCCAACTCTACTCTCCCCGCGCCGGTCATGGTAAAGGGCAGCGCCGCCGCGCCCACCGATCGCCCCTACGCCTACCTCGCCCGCTGGAACAGCCTCCAGGACGTGCGTTTCCTGAGCCGCCTGCTGCAGCAGAAAGTGAAGGTGCGCTTCGCCGAAAAGTCGTTTGAGTCGGAAGGCCAGTCGTACGCGCCCGGCACGCTCGTCATCACCCGCACCGGCAACGAGGGCCTGGGCGCCCGTTTCGATCTGCTCGTGCGCGCCCAGGCCGACTCGGCCGGCACCGTGGTGACGGCCGTAAAATCCGGCTTCTCCACCACCGGCCGCGATCTGGGTTCGGGCACCGTTCACTTCGTGAAACAACCCAACGTGGCCGTGGTAGCCGGACCGGGCGTCGACGCCAGCGCCTTTGGCGAGGTGTGGCATTTCTTCGAGCAGCAGCTCGGCTACCCGCTCACAGTGCTCGGCACGGACTACCTCAGCCGGGTTTCGCTCCAGAAATACGACGTGTTAATCTTGCCCAATGGCAGCTACACCGACATTTATTCCGATAAAGCCCTCGAGAACCTCAAGACCTGGGTGCGCGACGGCGGCCGGCTCATCGCCCTGGAAGGCGCCGCCAAATTCCTGGCCAACAAAAAGGACTTCCTCCTGAAAACCAAAGCCACCGATTCACTCGCCCTCAAAAAAGAGGACAAAGCCAATCCCTACAAGCTGCTGCGCCGCTACGGCAACGCCGACCGCGAAGAAGCCGAAGAAGCCGTGCAGGGCAGCGTCTACCGCGTGCAGCTCGACAACACTCACCCACTGGCCTTCGGCTACGGCGACACTTACTACGCCCTGGTACGCACGCCGCTCAACTACCGCTTCCTCGGCAAAGATGGCTGGAACGTGGGCGTCATCAAAAAAGACAGCTACTCGGCCGGTTTCATCGGTACCAAGGCCCGCAAGGAGCTAGCCGATACCTTCGTCATGGGCACCCAGGAAATGGGTCGGGGCGAAGTCGTTTACCTCGGCGACAACCCCTTATTCCGCGCTTTCTGGCAGGGTGGCAAGCTGCTCTTTGGCAACGCCGTTTTCCTGGTCGGCCAATAAGCCCGGCCATTTTTCCTCAGCAAAAGAGCCCCGCCGAATATCGGCGGGGCTCTTTTATTAGCTGCTTATCGGTTGGAATCTGCTTCCTATTTTGAGTTTATGGCTGAATCTTCATCCAGGATCAGCCGGGCTGCTTTGGGTAGTGTCGCCCGCACCAGATTGTACGAGTGGTCGATTAGCTCGTGCAGCTGCCCGATCGGCGCGCCGGTACCGATCAGCACGGTGTTCCAGTGGCGCTTGTTCATGTGGTAGCCGGGCTGGATGTAGTCGTGCGCCTCGCGCAGCTCCACGGCCCGCTCGGGATCACACTTCAGGTTGATACTCGCGAAGGTGTCAATGTCGGTGAGGGCAAAAACCTTTCCCGCCACCTTAAAGACCAGGGTTTCCGGACCGAAGGGCGTTTCCTCCGTCACACCAGCTTTGAGCAGGCAATAATCCCGAAAATCCTCAATGTTCATTAGCGGGTAAATGCCGGGATCACGTAGCGGAACAACATCACCACCAGACAAAACAGGAACATCGCCAAGCTGAGCTTATTGATGAAGTGCATGGTCTTCATGTTGAAATTATTCTTGCGGCTGGCGTCTTTTTTCCGGAAATAGTAACCGAAAACGGGGCCGAAATTAAACAGGTCTTTACCTTGCATGGCGGGGCGGAATAGGATTCAGAAAGACAACACGCAGGTGAGCAGAATGATTTGGTAAAAAGACCAGCCATAAACAAAAACGAGTCATGCAGGGCGTAGCGAATCATCTCGCGTGGACGAGTAACTCAATCGTTTTAATTAGTCGTCCACGCGAGATGCTTCGCTACGCGCTGCATGACAAACACTATTTGACAGATAAGCACTTACGCGCCTATCGGCTCGGCCACTACTTCCTTCTCAATCCAGCGGCCGTCCTCGCGCATGAGCTCGATCAGATCATCTACGGCACGTTCTTCGGGCACGGCTTTTTTGATTACTTCCTGGCCGCGATAGAGGGCGATTTTGCCTTTGCCTACGCCCACGTAGCCGTAATCGGCGTCGGCCATTTCACCGGGACCGTTCACGATGCAGCCCATAATTCCGATTTTAATCCCCTTGAGGTGATCGGTGCGCTTGCGGATCATGGCCGTCGTTTCCTGCAAATCGAACAGCGTGCGCCCGCAGCTCGGGCAGCTGATGTATTCGGTTTTGCTCATGCGGGTGCGGGCCGCTTGCAGGATGCCAAAGGAAAGCTGGTTAAGGCTGTCAATGGTGGTGAGCCAGGCGGCTTTGGCTTGCTCGGGCAGCCGCTCGGTGCTCAGGATGAGCCCGTCGCCCAGGCCGTCAAGCAGCAGCCCGCCGCCGTCGGTGGCGGCGTAGAGCTGGGTGGCCTCGGGCGAGAGCGCCGGATACTGGCGCTTAATTATCACGGGACACGTCACCCCGGCATTCATCAGCTCAAAGAAAGCACGGCGGATTTCCGGCATGGCGTGCTCATTATCCGTGGATAAGACGACCACCACGGTGGCGTCGGCCCGCAGCTGGTCGAGAGCGGGCGGGATGAGCGAGGCCAGGCTGTGAGTCACGAAATTCAGCGTCGGGTGGCGGCGGGCCACCACCGCGTACTCGGCGGGCGTGAGCAGCGGATAATGATCGGTCCGGTGGCCGGCATCGCGCCAGGCGGTGTAATCCACGATTTCCCTCAGGCCGTTGGGCAGCATAAAAGGCGAAGGAACCTGCCCGGTATAAATATAGTCCGCCCCCAGATCCGACATCTGAAACTTGTCCAGAAACGGCGAATAAAGCTGACCGGCGGCCCGCAGATCGGCAAATTCCAGGTTTTGCAGGCGTGATAAGTCGGCAATGACGCGGGGCACATTGGCGCCGCCAATATTTTCCACTTCCCGCGTGACGCGGCGGAAATACTGAAACGGATTAATCGGCACCTCCCCCGCCAGCGGGACAATGGGCCGGGCCTGCGCGGCGCGGTGCAGGTAGCGATCGATGAGCAGCCGCGCCACCGGCGCTTCGGCTTCGGGCGCTTCGGTCAGGCTCACGCGCACCGTATCGCCGAGGCCGTCTTCGAGCAGCGTGCCGATGCCCACGGCCGATTTGATGCGCCCGTCTTCGGCTTCGCCGGCTTCAGTCACGCCCAGGTGCAGCGGATAGGGTTGCAGCCCTTCCTCGTCGAGCTTCTGCACCAGCAGGCGGTAGGCCTGCACCATCACCTGGGTGTTGCTGGCCTTCATGCTCAGCACCACATTGTAGTAGTTTTCTTCTTCGCAAAGCCGCAAAAACTCCAGCGCCGATTCCACCATGCCCAGCGGCGTATCGCCGTAGCGGCTCAGAATACGATCGGATAGCGAACCGTGGTTAGTGCCGATGCGCATGGCGGTGCCGTACTGCTTACAGATCTGCACCAGGGGCCGAAACCGCTCGCGGATGCGCTCAACCTCGGCGGCGTAGCTGCTGTCGGTATAATCGATCGCCTCGAATTTCTTTTTATCGGCGTAATTGCCGGGGTTCACGCGCACTTTTTCCACGATGCGGGCGGCCAGCTCGGCGGCGTTGGGCGTGAAGTGAATATCGGCAATGAGCGGCACCGTACAGCCGCGCTTGCGCAGCTCTTTCTTGATTTCCAGCAGGTTCTGCGCCTCCTTCATGCTGGGAGCGGTGATGCGCACGTACTCGCAGCCGGCCGCCACCATGCGCAGGGTTTGCTCCACCGAGCCGAGTGTGTCCATCGTGTCCACGGTGGTCATGCTCTGCACCCGAATGGGATAATCGCCGCCCAGCGGCACGTCACCAATGTTGACGACGCGCGCCACGCGGCGCTGGTACTCGGTCAGGCTGGGGCAATACGTTTTATTCATAACCCAAAAACTACGGTCCAAAGGCGAATGTTGCGCCCGGCCCCAAAGGTAGAGCGGTTAGGGGCGCGCCCGCGCCCGGACGGGGATCACAAATAATTCTATTTCTGCATGAACAGTCGCTTGACTGAATAAAACGGCCCGCTAGCCGCCTACTTCCAGCACGATTTTACCAATGTGGGCGCTGCTTTCCATCAGCCGATGCGCCGCCGCCGCGTCCGCCAGGGGGAAAGTCTGGTAGATCACTGGCCGGAATTTCCCAGCCGCGATCAGCGGCCAGACGTGCCGCTCCACTTCCCCGGCCAACGCGGCTTTGAATTCGGCCGAGCGCGGGCGCAGCGTGCTGCCGGTAATAGTGAGGCGGCGGCGCATGATTTCCAGGGCATTAAACTCGCCCGCGGCGCCCTGCATGGCATTGACAAACACGAGCCGGCCGTCATCTTTCAACAGCCGCAGGTTTTTGGCCGTGTAATCCCCGCCGATCATATCGAGGATGACATCCACGCCTTCGGCTTTCAGCACTTGCTCAAAGTCTTCGGTTTTGTAGTTGATGGCCCAATCGGCGCCCAGCGCCCGGCAGGCGGCGCACTTGGCCGCGTCGCCGGCCGTGATGGCCACCAAGCTCCCCAGGGCCTTCGCCAGTTGAATGGCCGTGGTGCCGATGCCGCTGCTGCCGCCGTGCACCAGCAGCGTCTCCCCGGCCCGCAGTCCCCCGCGCTGAAAGACATTGTGCCACACGGTAAACACCGTTTCGGGCAGCGCGGCGGCTTCGATCAGGCTGAGACCAGCGGGCACGGGCAGGCAGTGGCGGGCGTCGGCTACGACGTATTCAGCGTAGCCGCCGGCCGGCAGCAGGGCGCACACGGCATCGTCCACCCGCCAGCGCCCCGCCGCCGCGCCCAACTCTGCCACAGTGCCCGCTATTTCCAGGCCGGGCACGAGGCCGGCGACGTCGCCGCTGCCCGCGTATTTTCCCTGGCGCATGAGCACATCGGGCCGGTTCACGCCGGCCGCCCCGACCCGGATCAGAACTTCGTGGGCCGCGGGCTGAGGTTTCGGCTGCGGCCGAAGCTGCAAAACGTCGGGGCCGCCGAGCTGCTTAATGATAATGGTGTTCATGTTCAGGGCTACGCTAAGGCAGTGATTTTTTTAGGGTGCCAGCCAGTAGCTTTTGCCGCTGGAGAAACTGCCGCGGCCGGGCTACCGGATAATTTGAGGCGAAATAGCAGTCTATAAAACGAAAAAGCGACCGCGCCGCCGCTACTGGCAGCGCTGCCGCAATGAACGAAAAACGGTTCCGAAGAGCCGTTTTTTGACAGCTATTAAATAATTAGGGCCTACTAATTGGCCTCCAGCTGTCGGCGCAGGGCCAGTACTTCACGTTCCAGGTCAAGGGTTCGGAACATCACTTTAGCTTCGAGGTCGGCGTACGCGGTTTCGAGCTGTTCGCGTAGCTGGCGCTGCTCGTGGATGTCGGTACAGGTGCCAAACCAGGCGATAATCGGCTCGTCCATTGTCTGGCTGATGCGCCGTCGCGGCAGTGCCTGGGCCAGAAACCAACGGTACGAGCCGTCGGTGGCCTTGAAGCGGTACTCAATGCTGTAGGGTTCGCCGCTGGCCAGTGACTTGCCCCACACCTCCCGGGCCCGGACCCGGTCATCGGGATGCAGCAGGTTATTCCACATATCGGGGCCCAGACTATCGGCGAGCGTATAGCCGGTGAAGTCGGTCCAGCGCTGGTTGAAATAGGTGTGAAAGCCCGTGTGGTCGGTTATCCAGACCAGCTGCGGAATCATATCGGCCAGAAAGACGAACTGCTCGGGGCCGACCAGCCCACCAGGAGCGGCGGACGATGAAGGGTTGGGAGAAGGAAGTTGCACGAACAAAGGGGGCTTGAAGTTCGAAAACGGGATAGATCGAAAGGGCTGGGCTTACGAGCGGTCGAGCTGCATTTCCATGCCCGAGGCGAAATACAGGTTCAGCTGGCTATGCAGGCCATCGACCGAGCGGCGCAGGCGGGTCACCAGGGCCCGGGTGGCTTCGTCGGGCAGCTCGAAGCTGATGTACGGGCGATTGAGGATTTCGTCACGGGTCACCGCCCAGCGGCCGGTCTGGCTGGCGCCCGGCGTGGCCGTCTGCGCCTCTACCTGCCCGGGCGTGAGCACCAGGCGGGTGGCCTGCGCCAGGGGACTGGCCGGGTCATTGCTGTTCAGTACCCGACTGGCAACCTGCCATTCGCCACCAAAAAACTCATCGGGCAGTTGTTGTAAATTTATATCCAGCAGCAACATATTAAGGGAGAATCGCAACCGGACGGTTGCTGAATTAACGAGTACAACTTTGCGCAGTAACACGATTCTGCCGGCAAAAGGTCCGCGCCGCGTTCATAATCGACTTTTTACCGGCTATCGGGCTTAACCTAATCCGCCGTTGGCGCGTTCCTTTGCGGGCCCGTCAATGACCGTTTCTACCCCGCCACATGAAAAGAATCCGCTTTCTGCCCACGCTCGTCGGGGCGGCCCGGCTCACCGGGCTGGCCGCCTGGCAAACGGGCCGCCTGTTCCGGCAGCTGGCCGCCCGCGCCCTCGATTCGGTGCAGGACGTGTTGCGCGCCGAAGTCGAGAAAGGCAACCTGAAGCTGGTAGTTGATTTCCTGACCGACAAAGCCCTGCCCGCCGCCCGCGTGCTGCTCGTGGAGCAAATGACCGTGCGCCTGCTCGTACGTCTGGGCCTGCGCGGCGCCCTGGCCTCCAACGTCGTGGGCTGGGTGCTGCCGTTCGTGATTGAAAAGCTGATTGACGTCGGCAACAAAAGTGGCTTATTTGACAAGCTTAAGGCTAATACCACCGTGAACGAAACACTCGACCGGCTCGATGAACTGCGCCACGCCACCTGGAAAATGCTGGTTCCCGACCCCGGCAGCAGCGCGGAAGTCCTGACCGACGACCCGGCGCTCCCGCCCCGGCGGCCGCTGCTGCTCAGTGCTCCAGGCCCGAGCCCGGCCGAAGTTGAGCCGCCC
Organism: Hymenobacter sp.; assembly: GCA_043780755.1. GTDB lineage: Bacteria > Bacteroidota > Bacteroidia > Cytophagales > Hymenobacteraceae > Hymenobacter. The sequence goes on along the minus strand of JAYWCH010000368.1, from coordinate 11,519 downwards.
CAGCCGTAAAGAGCCTTCATTGCCCTAAAAACAAAAAAAGCCACCTCACCCGAGATGGCTCTTTCAAAACCGGGGCGCGGCGAGAATTCCCACCCAACACCGGACCCGATTCCGTACCCTGAGGAATTACCGGCTGAACAGAAGTTCGCGGTATTTCACTAAGGGCCAGTCCTCGTCCGCTACCATTTGCTCGAGCTTATCGACGGCGCGGCGGATGATGTCAAACTTTGGTTTCACTTCTTCACAGTAAGCGACGGCCATGGCCCGCGCATCAGCAATTTTATTGGCCTGCCGACGGGCATCCGTCATGGCGTCGGCGGTGGTTTTGATGGTCGTGACGTAGCGCGAAATGGCTTTAATCATTTCCAGGGTCACCTGGCTGTGTTCGTCGTCGAGGCCCAGCTCGCGCAGACCGCGCACGTTGTTGATGAGCTTGGTCTGGTAAGCCAGCGCCGTGGGGATGATGTGGTTGATGGCCAGGTCGCCGAGGACGCGGCTTTCGATCTGAATTTTCTTCTGGTAATCTTCCAGCAGAATTTCGTGTCGGGCGTGCAGCTCCACGTGCGAGAAGATACCGTGGCGGGCAAACAGCTCGGCCGCGTCTTCGCGAATCAGCGCATCCAGCGCCTGGGGCGTGGTGGCGATGTTGTTCAGACCGCGACGAGCGGCTTCCTCTTTCCACTCCTCCGAGTAGCCATTGCCTTCAAACCGGATGGCTTTCGAAGAGATAACGTATTCCCGCAGCACTTCCACGATGGCAACTTCCTTCTTTTTGCCTTCCTCAATCAGGGCATCGACCGATTGCTTGAGGTGAATCAGCTGCTCGGCGACGATGGTGTTGAGCACCGTCATGGCTGAGGAGCAGTTGGCCGAAGAACCCACAGCGCGCATCTCGAACTTATTGCCGGTGAATGCAAAAGGCGAGGTCCGGTTGCGGTCGGTGTTGTCGAGCAGAATAGCCGGGATCTTGTCGATGCCGAGCTTGAGGTAAATATTGTCGCCCTTGTCGAGCGGCAGCTTGGCGGTGCGCTCCAGCTCATCCATCACGGAGTCAAGCATCGAACCCACAAAGACCGACATGATGGCCGGCGGCGCCTCGTTGGCCCCCAGACGGTGATCGTTGGAAGCCGAAGCAATGCTGGCGCGCAGCAGGTCGGCGTAGCGATGCACGGCCTTAATCGTGGTGATGAAGAAAGCCAGGAACTGCAGGTTCTCCTTCGGCCGACGGCCGGGGGCGAGCAGGTTCACGCCGGTGTCGGTGCTCAGGGCCCAGTTGTTGTGCTTGCCGCTGCCGTTGACGCCGGCGAACGGCTTCTCGTGCAGCAATACTTTAAAGTTGTGACGCTCGGCCACGCGCTCCATCACGTCCATCAGGAGCTGGTTGTGGTCCACGGCCAGGTTGGCGTCCTCGAAGGTCGGGGCGCACTCAAACTGGTTGGGAGCTACCTCGTTGTGCCGGGTCCGGAGCGGAATACCGAGCTGGTTGGCTTCTTCCTCAAACTCCAGCATGAAACCGTGCGCACGGGCCGGAATCGAGCCGAAGTAATGGTCATCGAGCTGCTGGCCCTTGGCCGGCGCGTGGCCGAACAGGGTGCGGCCGGTCATGACGAGGTCGGGGCGGGCGTCATACAACGCCTTGTCAACCAGGAAGTACTCCTGCTCGATGCCAAGCGTGGTATTCACCCGGCTCACGTCTTTATCGAAGTATTGGCAAACTTCTAGTGCCGCTTTTTCCAGCACGGCCAGCGACTTCAGCAAGGGCGCTTTGTAGTCGAGTGCCTCGCCAGTGTAGGCCACAAAGATCGTGGGAATGCAAAGCGTTTTGGCGCCCACCGTCTCCATAATGAAGGCCGGTGAGGTCGGATCCCAGGCCGTGTAGCCCCGGGCTTCGAAGGTATTGCGGATACCACCGTTGGGGAACGAGGAAGCATCGGGCTCCTGCTGCACCAGCGCCGAGCCTTTGAAGCTTTCAATGGGCCGGCCGTCGGAGTTCAGGTCGAAGAACGAATCGTGCTTTTCGGCGGTGGAGCCGGTCAGGGGTTGAAACCAGTGGGTGTAGTGGGTGGCACCCTTGGCCATTGACCAGGTTTTCATGGCCGAAGCCACGGCATCGGCCACATTGCGTTCCACGCTCGCACCCTGCTTGATGGCAGTTTGCAGCTTCTTGAAATAATCGCCGGGCATGGTCGCCCGCATGGCTTCCAGGTTAAACACGTTTTGACCAAAGCTGTCGGACCGACGCGCAGCGGCGGGCACCACTGTAATGGGGCGGCGCTGATTGACGAGTTCCAGTGCTTTAAAGCGGAGAATTGCCATGAGGGTGGGTTACCGGGCTAGGAGAAAGTTGGGAAGAGTTCCGAATATTTAACGCTGGCAAAGATAAAACACGAATTCAATTTTCTTCAAGTCTCACCTTAAAATAAAAGGGCTTTTTTCGCTAAAAGGCATTTTTCAGGCCCTTCCCCCCTTTATCAGCACCCCATTTCGTCCATTTCGCTTCATAAAACGGGGTAATTTATGTTGAACCGTCCTTTTTCATCCCCCGGCCGGACCGCATACCTTAGCAGCGTGAAAAATCGCTTTGCGTTTCAGCCGCGCTACTTTTTGTTTTGGCTGATCTTCTTCGGATTGGGCCGGGGTCTGTTTCTGGCTTATCAGCACACCGCCTCGGCCCGGCTTTCCGGCGGGACCATTCTGCGCACATTCGGCTACGGCTTGCGGCTGGATGCCTCGGCGGCGGCGTACGTGTGCGTGGTGCCGTTTGTGCTCTTTATAATAGGCAGCCTGTTTCCCCGGCTGCCGCTGCGGGGCCTCATTAATGGCTATTCCGCCCTGATGGGCACTATCCTGGCGCTGCTGATTACGGCGGACCTGGAACTGTACCGCGCCTGGGGCTTCCGGCTCGACGACACGCCCCTGCAATACCTGACTTCGCCCAAGGAAGTGGTCGCTTCGGCCGGCAACGCGCCCGTGCTCCTGCTCGGGGCGCTGCTGCTGAGCTTGCTGATCAGTGGCTGGGGGCTCTATAAAGGAATGGTGGGGCCCTTGCCGCCGCTACCGGCCTGGTTTGGACGCGGCCGGGCGGCGATGGCGGGGCTGCTCTACGCCGGTCTGCTGGTTTTGCCCCTGCGCGGCGGCACCCAGCAGATTCCGCTGAACCAGAGCGACGTGTATTTTTCCCCCATCGCCTTTGCCAACCACGCCGCCCTCAACGCGCCCTGGAACCTAATGAGCACCCTGATTCTGCGGGCGGGCGAAGACCAGTTGCGGCCCTTTATGCCCGACAGCACGGCCCGGCGGCTGGTGGCGGGCGTGTACCCCCGCGCCGTGGGGCGCCCGGCCCCGCCCGATTCGACCAGCTTTTTCCTGAACGAAGCCCGGCCTAACGTACTGTTTATCATCCTTGAAAGCTTCACGGGCAAGCTGGTGGGCAGCGTGGGCGGCGAACCCGGCGTGACGCCCACCCTCGACAGCCTGGCCCGCACCGGCATTCTGTTCCGGAACATCTACGCCGCCGGCGACCGCAGTCAGAAGGGCCTCGTGGCGCTGCTCTCGGGCTACCCCAACCAGCCCACGACCAGCATCATCAAGTTTCCGCACAAAACCGAGCACCTGCCCCATTTGTGCCGCTCGCTGGCCGCGGCGGGCTACCACTCGCACTACTACTACGGCGGAGAACTGGCTTTTGCCAACATGAAAAGCTACCTGCAAACGGCCGGCTACGAGCAGTTTACGGAGCGTGACGCTTTTGCCAAGGCGGACCAGAACTCCAAGTGGGGCGCCCACGATGGCGTGCTGTTCAACCGGATTCTGGGCGATCTGCGGCACCAGCCGCAACCGTTTTTCGTCACGGCCTTCACCCTGAGCAGCCACGAGCCGTTTGATGTGCCGATGCGGACAAAATTCGCCGGCACCAGCGAGGCGGAGCTTTTCCGCAACTCGGTTTATTACACTGATCACACGCTGGGGCAGTTTCTGCGCGCCGCCCGCCAGCAGCCCTGGTACGCCCACACCCTGTTGGTGCTGGTCGCCGATCACGGCCACCAGCAGCCCGGCAACTCGCTCAATCAGAGCCCGGAGAAATTTCATATTCCCCTGCTGCTGGCCGGGGGCGCGCTGCGGCCCACGGCACGCGGCCGGGTCGTGAGCACCATCGGCTCGCAAACAGACGTGCCGGCCACGCTGCTACGCCAGCTGCGCCTACCAGCCACCGCCTTCGTCTGGAGCCGCGATCTGCTGGCCGCGCAGGCCCAACCCTTCGCCTATTACTGCTTCAACAACGGTTTTGGGACCGTATCGCCCGCCGGGGTGGCCACGTTCGACAACGTGAGCCGCCGGGTGTGGGAGCGGGACCCGGCCGTGCCCGACGCGCAGATTCAGCTCGGCAAAGCCCTGGAGCAGGTTTCGCTGGCAGATTTTGCCCGGAAATAAAAACCGGAGCGGGCCGATAGCAACCTCGGCCGTACCTTTGGGGGGCCATGCCTACCCCCCAATCCGTTGCTTTTTATACCCTCGGCTGCAAGCTGAATTTTTCCGAAACGTCGGCCATCGGCCGCCAGTTTGAGGAAAAAGGCTTCCGCAAGATTCCGTTCGAAGCCGGCGCCGATCTCTACGTCATCAACACCTGCTCCGTGACGGACCACGCCGACCGGAAATGCCGGAAAGTCGTGCAGCAGGCGCTGAAGCACAATCCCGACGCGTTTGTCGCCATCGTCGGCTGCTACGCGCAGCTCAAACCCCGGGAAATCTCCGAGATTCCCGGCGTGAGCGCGGTGCTGGGCGCGGCCGAAAAGTTCCGGCTGGCCGAAATTCTGGCCGATTTCAAAAAGCCTGCCGCCGGGCAGCCGGGACAGGTTTTCGCCTCGCCCATCGCTGCGGCCACGGAATTTCACGCCGCGCATTCCTTCGGCGACCGCACCCGCACCTTCCTTAAAGTACAGGACGGCTGCGATTATACCTGCTCGTTCTGCACCATTCCGCTGGCGCGCGGGGGCAGCCGCTCGGGCAGCATTGCCAGCGTGGTGCAGCGGGTAGAAAAGCTGGCTGCCACGGGCGTGAAGGAAATCGTCCTCACCGGCGTCAACCTCGGTGATTTCGGCCTGCAGGGCCCCGAGCGCGAGCGGCGCGAGGATTTCACCCAACTGGTCCGGGCGCTGGACGACGTTGCCGGCATCCGCCGTTTCCGCATCAGCAGCTGCGAGCCGAACCTGCTCACGGATGATATTCTGACCACCGTGGCCGCCTCGGGGCGCTTCATGCCCCACTTCCACATCCCGCTGCAAAGCGGCTCGGATAAGATTCTGGGCCTCATGCGCCGCCGCTACCGCCGGGCGCTCTACGCCAGCCGGGTGGCCCGCATCAAAGAGCTGATGCCGCACGCCTGCATTGGGGTCGATGTCATCGTCGGCTTTCCGGGGGAGACGGAGGCGGATTTTCTGGACACTTATCATTTTCTCAACGAGCTGCCCATCAGCTACCTGCACGTATTTCCGTACTCGGAACGGCCCGATACGCTGGCGCCCACCCTGCCCGGCCGCGTGCAGGACCGGGTGCGCCACGAGCGCACCACCCAGCTCCGCAGCTTATCGGAGAAGAAAAAGCGGTTTTTCTACGAGCAGCACCGGGAGCTGGAAACTGAAGTTCTCTTCGAGGACGACGTGACCGATGGCCGCATGGAAGGATTCACGCCCAATTATATCCGCGTCGCAGCCAAATATGACCCGCTGCTGGTGGGCGAAATGAAGCTGCTCCGCCTCACGCAGGTCAATGCCCTGGGGCTGATGGAGGGCGAAGAAGTGGGCGTACTGGTCTGATGTTCCGATCAGCCGGCGGCTTGCCGGGCCATGGCCAACATCTCGCGCAGCATCTGCTGCTGGTCCAGCAGGTGCTGATTGCGCATCTCGGCCACCGCCAACTGGTGCTGCAAATGCTGGGCGTGCAACGCGGCGGCCACGTACAATTCGGGTGCCGGGGCGGCTACGGGAGCTGGCGTAACGGGCGGAACGGGCGTCACCGGCGCAGCGAATAATGGAGCGGATTGTTCGGGCATGGTCGGGGGTGAAACGGGTACTTCGGGCGCAACAAAAATCGGTGCGGGCGCGGGAGCGGCAGTACGGGCAGGCTGATTGACGGCCGCCGCCAGCGCCAGGGTGGCCGCAATTTCATCGGGCTGCAAACGAGCGCCCGCCCGCCGGGTGGGCGGTACCTCAATTTCGGAGACGTCGATGGGCTCCAGCGGCAGCTCGGGAACGTCGAATACCACCGGGGCGGGAGCGCGCAACGAGGCTTCGCCACTCACCAGCATGGGGCCGCGCCCGAGCAGCAGCCAGTCCCTTGATACATTTGGGTAGATGTCAAATACCTTGCATAGTAGGTCGTAACCGGGTTTATTGCGCCCGTCAATGAGGTGCTGAACGACGCTGGCCGTTCGGCCCAGGGATAGCGCAAAGGAGTTTTTGGTTAGTCCAAACTGCTGAATAAGCTGCGCAAAACGCTGGTCAATAGAATCGGAAACGGGAGCGGCCATAGCGTTTGCACAAATGAGTATCTATGCAAATGTATAACAACGAAGCCAAGTCTTCCTGTATTTGACCCAATAGCCGATTGAAAAGGGCGCAAAAAATGGCCGGACGAATATTGCCCGGCCTGATCATCCGCAGGCTTTCGCCGACCGCGCTATTCGTAGCGCAGGCTCTCGATGGGGTCGAGCGCAGCGGCTTTGCTGGCGGGATAATAGCCCGAGGCCAGCCCCACGCCCACGCAGATCACCAACCCGACAATCATCCAAACCCACGGCACCAGAAACGTGCCGGATCCCACGAGCTTAGCCACCCCATTGCCCCCGAGCACGCCGAGGATGATGCCAAACGTGCCGCCCAGCAGACAGATAACGATGGCTTCAATCAGAAACTGCTGCCGGATCTGCACCGCCGTGGCGCCCAGCGCCTTGCGGATTCCAATTTCCCGCGTGCGCTCCGTGACGGAAACCAGCATGATATTCATCAGGGCGATACTGGCCCCGAGCAGCGTAATAAAGGCCATGATACTGCCGCCGGCCCGCACCTTACCCGAGATCGCATCCAGCGAAGAAGCCAGCGATTCGCTGCTTTCTACCACGAAGCTGTCCTCGGCGCCCAGCTTGTCGTGGCGCACGGCCCGCATCACGCCGGTGGCCTGGCCCATCACGAAATCCAACGTACCGGGCTGGGTCATGGCCGTTTTAATGTCATAAGTCAGGGCCCGCTGCCGAGGCATCTGGTTGCCGGTTTCGAGGGGCAACAGGGCCAGGCGGTCGGCCCCGCCGCCACCCATGCTGCTCCCGCTCTTTTCCAGCAGCCCCACAATCAGAAAGCGCCGGCCCAGCGCCGACACGTATTGCCCCACCGGACTTTGCTTGGGAAAGAGCTTAAGCCGAATTTCGTCGCCCACAATCAGCATGTTGGCGCCGCTGTTGAGCTCAGTTTGGGAAAAAGTGCGCCCGGCAACGAGGTTGTAGCCCTGAATTTTCAGGTAGTTCTCATCCCCGGCGATCACCTGCATGTTGGGGTTGGTTTTGACGCCGTTGGCCTTCACCTCCACCGCCCCGGCGATGAAAGCCGAAACGCCAACCTGGGCCTCGTCGCCCATGGCTTTTTTGTATTGGCTGGCCTGCAGGAAACTCACGGGCGGATACTGCCGGGCCTGCAAGCCGCCGCGCCGGAAGCGATTAGTGTAGCCCTTGGCGTGCAACTCGAAGGAATTGGCCCCGAGGCTGGCGAAGGTTTCGGACAGCGAGTTTTTCATAGCATCGATGCCAGTGAGAATGCCCACCAGGGCAAACAGGCCGATGCTCAGAATAAGCGCCGTGAGGATGGTGCGCAGCAAATTGGCGCGGATGGAGCGGAAGGCTTCGCGAACGTTTTCGAATGGGTTCATGGCAGGTTGGCTCCCCCTTGCGGTTGGAGCGTCGGTGAATGAGCGCCGCCGCCCGGCGCGGACGGTGCCCCAACTCAAAGTTGGGCAGGCTATCCAAAGTTCGGCGCCCGAGGCTTAACTTGAACCACCGTCTCCCCGGCCTCGTTGGGTCGGGGCGATACTTTTTCCCAAAAATATGCTGTTTAAGCGTTTTCTATCCTTTTTGCTCCTGGCCCTGGCCGGCGTGGCCGCGCCCCTGGCCGCCCGCGCCAACCACGTGTTCATCCCGATGGATAACACCCAGAAAGAATGCCTCAAAGCCTACGGGGTGGCCTTTTGGCTGCTCCAGCGGGAGGTGCCCGTGGACTGGCTGCTGAACTACCGGGGCGGGGCCTTCGCTTTCGAAACGACCGCCGGGGCGGAGAATGAGCTGGCCGTGCGCGGCGTCACCTATCAGGTGATCAGCGAGGCGCAGTACTCCGGCATCCTCCAGGAAATTGCCGATCCCAACGCCAACATGGACGTGATGAAGCTGGAAAAGGTCCCCAAAATCGCAGTGTACACGCCCAAGGGCAAGCAGCCCTGGGACGATGCCGTGACCATGGTCCTCACCTATGCCGAAATCCCCTTCACCCAGATTTACGACGATGAAGTGCTGGCCGGCACCCTCCCCAAGTACGACTGGCTGCACCTGCACCACGAAGATTTCACCGGCGAGTACGGCAAATTTTACGCCTCCTACCGCAACTATCCCTGGTACCAGAAGCAGCAGCGCGATGCCGAAGCCACTGCCAAGCGCAACGGCTTCACCAAAGTGAGCCAGATGAAGGCGACGGTAGCCGTGAAAATGCAGGAGTTTGTGGCCGGCGGCGGCTTTCTGTTCGCCATGTGCTCGGCTACTGATAGTTACGATATTGCCCTGGCCGGGCTGGGCGTGGATATGGTGGAAAGCATGTACGACGGCGACCCGGCCGACCCCAACGCCCAGGCCAAACTCAACTTCAACCGCTGCCTGGCTTTTCAGAATTTTCAGCTGGTCCGCAATCCCTTGGAATACGAATACTCCAACATTGATATGCAACCCGGGGAGCGGGGTTTGAATGAGCAAAACGACTACTTTTCGCTCTTCACTTTCTCCGCCAAATACGATCCGGTGCCCACCATGCTGTGCCAGAATCACGAAAAAACCATCCACGGCTTCATGGGCCAGACCACGGCTTTCCGCAAAAGCCTCATCAAGCCCGACGTAATCGTGATGGGCGACACCAAGCAGACCGGCGAAGCGCGCTACCTGCACGGCACCCTCGGCAAAGGCACCTGGACTTTCTACGGCGGCCACGATCCCGAAGACTACCAGCATCTGGTGGGCGAAGAACCCACGGATTTGTCGCTGCACCCCAATTCGCCCGGCTACCGACTTATTCTAAACAACATCCTGTTTCCAGCGGCTAAAAAGAAGAAACAAAAGACCTGAGGAACGAACTGACCTGCCGCCCGGACGCTCACGAACGGCAGGCGCAGACAGCTGGCGGAGCCGCCAGGGTGGCCGTAATGAACCACCCGGCCAGCCGGACCGTATTGCTAGCCTGGAACCGGGCGGGACCCTGACCCGGGACAGTGCTGTTTACGGCACTGTACTGGCGGGGAACCGGCATTACTAATTCGAAAAAAGTAAAATATTCGGTTTCTTCATCAGTCTGGGTCAAATGGCGCGGGGCTGAGTTACCAGATTTGGCGTTTTCATCCGGGATGTACATAATTTTAAGGAGTAAAATGGAAGGATAATGTGGTTGGGAGGGCGGTTAATTTAAGAAAGATTTTCTTTTTTATTCTTTTACCACCATTTTATTTCCTTATTTCCGGAATTTTAATTTTGGGGAACCGCCGGCAGGTAGCGAAGCTGTTCAGAAGACTGTCATTAGAAGGTTTGTCATCCTAAACGGCTTGAGGGTTTCCAGCTGCTCTACTGTCCGCAGGTTTTCCGGTCCTTTAGCTGAACAAGGAGCGCCGGGCGCCTTCGGCCCGACGGTAAGGGCCGGAGTTACGGCCGGGGAATTCCTTCCGAATGATTGCCGGGCGCCGTCCCCGACCAGACTACCGGCCCGAACCGGGCCGCCCTTTCCGGGGTTACCTTTACAGCCCGCCGTTTCCCGGCGCCTGAATCGCAACATGATGATAACCAAAGAAGCCGTTCTCAAAGCCCTGAGCTACGTGGAAGAGCCCGACCTGGGCCAGGACCTCGTGACGCTCAACATGATTGAGAACATTGAGATTGACGGCCTTACCGTCGCGTTTACCGTCGTTCTTACCACGCCCGCCTGCCCGCTCAAGCAGCTCATTCACGATGCCTGCGAGCGCGCCATCCTCACAATGGTGGACCCTGCCGCCAACGTGGTGATTACCATGGACTCCCGCGTAACCAGCCTGCGCACCAACCGCGGCGACCTGCTGCCGGGCGTGAAAAATATCATCGCCATTGCTTCGGGCAAGGGCGGCGTGGGAAAAAGCACCGTCACGGCCAACCTGGCGGTGGCCCTGGCCGCCACTGGCGCCAAGGTCGGTTTGGTGGATGCTGATATTTCCGGCCCCAGCATGCCGACGATGTTTGGCGTGGAGAACGAGGCGCCCCACGTCTTTCAGGGACCGAATGGCAAGAATCTGATTCAACCCATCGAGAAATACGGAGTGAAGCTGATGAGCATCGGCTTCCTAGCCCCGGCCGAATCGGCCATTGTGTGGCGCGGACCAATGGCCTCGTCGGCCCTCAAGCAGTTTATCACCGAAGTGGATTGGGGCGAGCTCGATTACTTACTGCTCGACCTGCCCCCCGGCACCTCCGATATTCACCTCACCCTGGTGCAAACCGTGCCCGTAACCGGCGCCGTGATCGTAACGACGCCGCAGAAAGTGGCGTTGGTTGATGCTCAGAAAGGCTTGCAGATGTTCCGCCAGCCCCAGATTAATGTGCCGGTACTCGGCATCGTGGAAAATATGGCGTGGTTTACCCCGACCGAATTGCCGGAGAGTAAGTACTTTATTTTCGGGGAAAACGGCGGCCAGCGCCTCGCGGCTCAGCACGACGTGCCCCTGCTCGGCCAGCTGCCGCTGATTCAGAGCATCCGCGAAAACGGCGACCAGGGCCAGCCCGCGGTCCTCGATCCCGAGTCCATGGTGGGCAAAATGTTCGCCAACCTGGCCGAAGCCGTGGCCCGGCAGGTCAGCATTCGAAATAACGTGGCCCCCAAAACGGCCATCGTGCAGATGAATCCTTAGTCCCGTGGAAATGACAACTGCTTCCGTTTTTGATCATCCCCTGCTGCCCCGGATCGAGGCTGCCCTGGATAGCCTGCGCCCCTACCTGGCCACCGACGGCGGCAACGTGCGCGTGGCCAACATTACGCCCGAAGGCGTCCTCCAGCTCGAATGGGAAGGCGCCTGCGGGGCTTGCCCCATGTCGCCGATGACCCGGGCCGGGCTGGAAGATTCAGTTAAAAAAGCCGTTCCCGAAATCACAGCGGTGGAAGCCCGCTAGAGCGTGAGGACAATCAGCGCAGCCAATCAAGTGCGGCGGCCACGTGCCAGAAAGCTAAGAAGGACACAACGGTTTTTTCGTAACGCGTGGCGAG
>JAYWCH010000367.1:0-3563 GCA_043780755.1 Hymenobacter sp. | reverse complement strand
CGCTCGTTGAGGGAGGGCACTTGAATGAGGATGACGGAGAGGCGGTGGTAGAGGTCTTCGCGGAAGTTGCGGTCGGCAATTTCCTGGAGCAGGTTTTTGTTGGTGGCGGCGAGCACGCGCACGTTCACCGTGATTTCTTTTTCGCCGCCCACGCGGGTGATTTTGCTTTCCTGCAACGCCCGCAGCACTTTGGCCTGGGCTGAGAGGCTCATGTCCCCGATTTCGTCCAGAAACAGCGTGCCGCCATCGGCCTGCTCAAACTTGCCGATGCGCTGCTTGACGGCCGAAGTGAAAGAACCTTTTTCATGGCCAAAAAGCTCGCTTTCAATTAATTCCGACGGAATGGCGGCGCAGTTTACTTCCACCAGCGGGCCCTGGGCGCGCTGGCTCAGCTCATGCAGCTGGCGGGCCACCATCTCCTTGCCGGCGCCGTTGGGGCCGGTGATGAGTACGCGGGCGTCGGTGGGCGCTACTTTTTCGATGGCTTTGCGCACGGCGGCCAAGGCGGCGGAGGAGCCTACCATCTCCGAGCCTTTGGCCACGGAAAGCTTCTTTTTGAGCGACTTGGTTTCGGTCACCAGCTTGGTGCGGTCCAGCGCGTTGCGCACCGTGATGAGCAGGCGGTTTAGATCCGGCGGCTTGGAAAGGAAATCGTAGGCGCCTTTTTTGGTCGCTTCCACGGCGGTGTCGATGCTGCCGTGGGCCGACACCATGATGAAGGCCGCTTCCGTGCCCAGGGCCTGGGCGCGGGTGAGGACTTCGAGGCCGTCCATCTTGGGCATTTTAATATCACAGAGCACCACGTCGTACTTGTGCTGAATGAGCAGATCGAGTCCGGCCGGCCCGTCTTCGGCCTGATCGACGGAGTAATTTTCAAACTCCAGAATCTCCTTCAGCGTGTTGCGGATGGCTTTTTCGTCGTCGATAATGAGGATGCGGGGCATAAGATAGAAATGGCACGAAGCTCCGGCTTCGCGTTTCGTGAAACGATGGGTAGCCGCCGCCGGACGGCCCGGGGCAAAACGATACGCGAAGCTAGCGCCTGGCGCCGCATCCCACGCAAAACGGCCGCCCCATTGCCAGGGCGGCCGTTTTTAAGGCGCGGTGATGGGTCTGTAAGCCGGGTTTTGTCCGCGTCCGAAGGCGCTGCCTCACCATTTATCTAGGCCAGTCCTCGCGGAAAGGCTCCATCAACCTACCCGCTGGCGCCGGACGAGCCGCCCGGTGCCGGTGCGGCCGAAGCCGCGTCGGCGTACCAGCTTATTTGGTCTTTCAACCCCTGAGGTTTACCCAGCCGGGACGGTTGCCCGCCCGCTGGTGCGCTCTTACCGCACCTTTTCACCCTTACCGGCACCGGCCGAAACCGGTACGTAGGCGGTCATTTTCTGTGGCACGGCTGTCCTGGTTTGCATGATACGCGCCAGTCCTTCCCGTTAGGAAGCAGGGTGCTCTGCGTTGCCCGGACTTTCCTCGTCGCCCGAAAGCGCCGCGGTGAGGCGACCCATCACTTGCGGGCAAAGATAAGCGCCGCGCGGCCGGCGATCCGAAAAAAAGTTGGCTACTTCGCTTCCCAGACGTTGTCGGTCGGGTAGCTGTCGGGTATCAGCTTGCTGCCCAGTACTATCCGCCTGATTTCCTGAGTCGTGAGCACGGGTACGGTCACGGCCGTCGCACCCGTTTCCCAGACGCCGATGGTGCGGTGGAATTTGCGGGTGGAGTTATCGGCAAACGTCACCAGCAGATCAATCGGCACTGGTTTGGTGCCCTTGGCCTGCACCACGATGGTGTAGCCGTTGGCCTGGGGCGTTACCCGGGCAATGGCCAGATCGGGGTAGCCGGCATCGAAAAACCAGCGCTGCCAGAACCAGTTCAGGTTACAGCCCGAGCCGACGTTCATGCTGTTGAAAAAATCGTACGGCATGGGGTGTTTACCATTCCAGTTGCGGATGTAGGTGTGCAGGGCCTGATTAAAAACTTCTTCCCCCAGCAAATCCTTCACGAAGAGATAGCCCAGTCCCGGTTTGGGATACGAATTCAGAAAGAACGCCTGATCGCTGACCTGGGTGGTGAGCGTGACGATGGGCACGTCGTTTTCGGTGGCGGCGGCGGCGGCGTAGCGGGCCACGCCGTACTCATCCTCCAGCTTGGGCTCGATGATGGAGGAGATCAGCCACTCGCCCATCGTGGCCCAGCCCTCGTCCATCCAGCCGTACTTGGTTTCGTTGATGCCCATGTAGAAGGGGAACATCGTGTGGAAAATTTCGTGATCGGTGAGCATGATGGCCCCGTCACGGGTGGGGCTGGGGTTGTCGTTGGCCATCATGGGGTACTCCATCTGGTCGAGGCCGTCGAACACCGTTTCGTGGGAGTAGGGGAAGGGCCACTTGGGAAAATTGTAGCTCATGGCGTGCACCGTTTTGCGGGCGAAGTCCACGACCTCGGCGTAATCCGGGTGCCGGGGGTTGTACACGGCATCAACGCGGGTACGGCGCTGGGTGACGGGGTCCACCACCAGGCTCGACGAGAGCCAGGCGTAGTGGTCGGAGGTGGCGAAGGCGAAATCCGTGACGTTGCGGGCCTCGAAACGCCAGGTATTCTGATCGTTGGGTACGGTGATGCCGTGCCGCTTGGCTTCGTCGGGCGTGATGATGGGCGTTACGGCGTCCCGGCGCTCGGCTTCCTGCAGGCGCTGGGCGTACTTTTTAGTCAGCACCTGCTGGGCATTTTTCAGGTCGCCGGTGGCCCATACCACAAAATCCCGGGGTACGGTAATGGCGACGTGGAAGGCCGAGAAATCGTTGTAGAACTCCTGCTCGCCGGTGTAGGGGTACTTATTCCAGCCGTCGATATCGTCGTAGACCGTAATGCGGGGGAAGAAATAGGCGATGAACGCCGCTCCGGCCTCAATCTCGCCCGTGCGCTGGTGCGAGCCTTTGTTGAGCGTGTAGGCGTAGGTCGTGCGCACGGTGGCCGTCTGGTGCGGGGCAATGGCCCGGCGCAGCGTCACCGGCAGATTGGTGCCATCAATGGGCAGCCGGTTCACGTTGAACGCCTCGCCGTTGATGGTCAGGGCCAGCAGGGCTACGCCGTCGTCTATATCATCCGGGGCGAAGGTTTTGCTGCGGGGAGCGCCTTCCTGGTAAAGATTGGGGTAGAGCTTGAACCAGAGCTGGCGCAGGGAGTCGGGGCTATTGTTCTGGTAAATAATGGCCACGGTGCCGGCCACGCGCCGGGAGCCAGGGTCGTAGGTGACGTTGATGTCGTAATCGGCCGTATTCTGCCAGTAGTTGGGGCCGGGCCGGCCGGTTTCCGACCGGGTGCCCCGGGCGTAAGTGGCCTGCAAATTGCGCGGCACGGGTAGCGGCTGCTGGGCAAAGGTGGGCAGAGCAAAAAAAGCTGCAAGCAGCAAAATAAGACGCATAGACAACGGGAAAGGGCGCGGCGGACCGAAAAAAAGCAAAACCTCCGCCTGAGCTGACCGCCACGCCTCCGGGGCGCTAACTGCTGACGCTCGCGGTAAAGCTGATTCGCTCAGTTCAGCCCGAGGTTTTTGGAACGAGCTT
>JAYWCH010000366.1:0-8807 GCA_043780755.1 Hymenobacter sp. | reverse complement strand
CCCAATTTTTTTGGGCAGAGATCAATGACAGGTAGAGCGGGCGGAAAACGACAAACTGTCACCAAAACGGGGCTGGTACGTTGCTTGTAATCTCCGGTTAGCCGCCTGAAAATGGCTTTGACCTGACATTCCACTCCAAATTATAACCAACACCTCTCCCACCATGGGCAAAATAATCGGCATAGACCTCGGCACCACCAACTCCTGCGTGTCCGTGATGGAAGGCAACGAACCCGTTGTCATTCCCAACAGCGAAGGTCGCCGCACCACCCCCAGCATCGTCGCTTTCCTCGACGGGGGCAAAGGCGAACGCAAAGTGGGCGACCCGGCCAAGCGCCAGGCCGTAACCAACCCCAAGAATACCATCGCCAGCATCAAGCGCTTCATGGGCCGCAACTTCTCGGAAGTTTCGGCCGAGTCGAAGTACGTGGCCTACGACCTCACGCCCGGTGCAAATAACACCGTGGCCGTGAAAATTGGCGACCGCAACTACACGCCGCAGGAAATCTCGGCCATGGTGTTGCAGAAAATGAAGCAGACGGCCGAAGATTACCTCGGCCAGCCGGTCACGGAGGCCGTTATCACGGTGCCCGCTTACTTCAACGACGCCCAGCGTCAGGCCACCAAAGAAGCCGGCGCCATCGCCGGCCTCGATGTGAAGCGTATCATCAACGAGCCCACGGCGGCGGCCCTGGCCTACGGCCTCGATAAGAAGCACAAGGACCAGAAGATTGCCGTGTACGACCTCGGGGGCGGCACCTTCGACGTTTCCATCCTCGAGCTCGGCGATGGCGTGTTTGAAGTACTCAGCACCAACGGCGATACCCACCTCGGCGGCGATGACTTTGACCAGGTAATCATTGATTTCCTGGCCGATGAGTTTGCCTCGAACAACGACGGCCTGAACCTGCGCAATGATGCCATGGCACTCCAGCGCCTGAAGGAAGCGGCGGAAAAAGCCAAGATTGAGCTGTCCAGCTCGAACGAAACCGAAATCAACCTGCCCTACGTGACGGCTACCGCCAGCGGTCCGAAGCACCTGGTGGTGAAGCTGAGCCGCGCCAAATTCGAGCAGCTCTCCGATTCGCTGGTGCGCCGCTCGATGGAGCCTTGCAAAAAAGCGCTGCAGGACGCCGGTCTGACGGCCGCCGACATCAACGAGGTGATCCTCGTGGGTGGTTCGACCCGCATTCCCCGCATTCAGGAGGAAGTGGAGAAGTTCTTCGGCAAGAAGCCGTCGAAGGGCGTGAACCCCGACGAAGTGGTTGCCATTGGCGCCGCCATTCAGGGCGGGGTGCTCACCGGCGAGGTGAAAGATGTGCTGCTGCTCGACGTGACTCCGCTTTCGCTGGGCATTGAGACCATGGGCGGCGTGATGACCAAGCTCATTGAGTCGAACACGACGATTCCGACCAAGAAATCGGAGACGTTCTCGACGGCTTCCGACAACCAGCCTTCGGTGGAAATCCACGTTTTGCAGGGCGAGCGGCCGCTGGCCAGCCAGAACCGCACCATCGGCAAGTTCCACCTCGACAGCATTCCGCCCGCACCCCGGGGCGTGCCGCAGGTTGAAGTGACGTTCGACATCGATGCCAACGGCATTCTGAACGTGACGGCCCGCGACAAAGGCACCGGCAAGGAACAGAAAATCCGCATCGAAGCCAGCTCCGGCCTGAGCGACGCCGACATCAAGCGCATGCGCGATGAAGCGGCCGCCAACGCCGAATCGGACAAAGCCGAAACCGAGCGCATCAGCAAAGTGAACGCCGCCGACTCGATGATTTTCCAGACCGAAAAGCAGCTCACCGAGTACGGCGAAAAGCTCAGCGGCGGCAATAAGACGGCCGTCGAAGGCGCGCTGGCTGACCTCAAGAAAGCCCACGAAAGCAAAGACCTCGGCGCGATCGACACGGCCATGACCGCCATCAACGCGGCCTGGCAGGCGGCTTCGCAGGAGATGTACGCCGCTGGCGGGGCCGAAGGCGCCGGCCAGCCCGGCCCCGGTGCCGGCAGCAACGGCCAGCCCCAGGGCGACCACGTTACCGATGTGGACTACGAAGAAGTTGACGGCAAATAATTCCGTTGGTTTTCGCTGATAATCAAGGCCGGAAGCTCCATGCTTCCGGCCTTTTTTTGGGCTTTCGCCAGGACTGAAACCCGGTTTTTTGGCGCCAGGCAGTACATTGCGGCTCTTTCACCCTCATCGCCGTATAAGCACGCCCGTAGCGACGGCAACTCTTTCATAACTTAGCCTTTCTGTTCAGTAGCTAATTATATTATTCATGAAGAATTTCTCCTTTTTATGGCCGGCCCGGGCGCTCACATTCGGTGCTTTACTCCTCGCCACCACGCAGTGCAGCGTGAGCGAGCAGGTCAAAGAGTCTCCCAGCGGTAAGTCGACGCGCATCAATGGGAAAACGGGCGTGACCGAGACGCAGGAAAACCAGGCTTACGAGCAGATCCAGTTTCGCCTCAACTTTATGGACGAAGCCCGGCTGGCCGGCCAGGATATCCTCTTCGTGCGGCAGGCCACCGACTTGACGGCGCCGCAGCAGGCCAAGCTGCAAACGGCCCTGCAAGCCGGCAACCTGCCGCTGCACCTGCGGATGCGCGTTTTTGTCCGCAATCCCAGCCCGATAAACGTTCAATTAAAGCAACTGGCCTATCAGGTATTACTCGATGGCCACGAGCTTACCAGCGGAATCACCGGCGCCAGTACGGACCTGGAAGGCAGCGCCATTGTGACCCTGCCCGTCGCCGTCGACCTGAACGTGGCTAAAACGTTGACCAACGGCAGCACGCCCGCCGCCTTCGCCACCAACCTGGCTGACTTTACCGGCAACGGCCGGCGCCTGACGCTGCGCATCCAGCCCACTTTCGTGAGTGCCACGGGCCGCGTGGTGCAGCCGACCGACTTCCAGGCCATCGACCTGGTGACGAAAAAAAGGTAGCTAGCTGCGGGACCGACACTACCCGGCCGGGAGTTGGGCCGCGTCGGCCACACCTTCGGCTATTTTCTCCTCGATCTCGTCCTGCTCTTCGGCATCGACGGGTTCCAGCGCGGCTTCCTGGGTCTGCCAGCCACTGGGCTCGTAGCTGAGGCGGATGTAGATGGGAAAGTGGTCGGAACCGATGTGGGTGAGTCGCGCCAGGTGCTGCAAGCGGAAGTGCGCGGAGTGAAAAACGTGGTCCAGCGGCCAGCGCAACAGTCGGTGATCAGCGTGGAAAGTCGGCAGCAGGCCCCGGCCGATGCGGGGATCGAGCAGCCGCGAGAGGCGGCGAAACAGCTCTGAGGTGTGCGACCACGCCACGTCGTTGAGGTCGCCGGCTACGATGGTCGGGCCGTGGTGGTGCTCAATCATTTTGCCCACCACCAGCAGCTCCGCATCGCGCCGGGCGCTGTTTTTGGCTTCCTGCGGGGCGGGCGGTTTGGGATGCAGAAAGTGCAGGTTTACCACCACGCCGTTGGGCAGCACCGCACGCCCGTGAAACGAGGGAATATCCGCATCCAGCAGATAGCGAATCTGGGGTTCGAGCAGGGGCAGCCGCGAAAAAACCAGCATTCCGTAGGTGTTGGGCAGCGGAGCGTGACAGGTGTACGGGTAGTCGGTTTCGATGCGCCGGAGCTGGCTGAGCCACCAGTCGTCGGTTTCCACGGCCAGCACAATATCGGGTTTGCGATGCGCGATGTGGCCCAGGCAGCGCGAGGCGTCGCGGTTGTACATCAGCACATTGGCCACCATGATACTGAGGTGATTGGCCTCGTCATCGGCCGGGCGGCTGGCGTCGGCTACCTGCCGGCGGTGCAGCGGCGTGTAGGGCCAGATCCGGCGGGCCTGGTAGAGAACGGCCACCACCAGACTCACCAAAAAGCTGGTGCGACCGACACCATCGGGCGCGGGCAGCGCCAGCTGGGCAACCAGGCTGATTACCAGCCCGGCCACAATCTGCAGCCGGGGGAAGTCGAAAATCCGCACCCACCACGCAGTTTGGCGCAGCAGGGGCAGCAGCGTTACGAGCAGCGCCAGGCCGCCCACCACCCAAACGCTCCACTGAACGGCCGTGAGCAGGCCGGTTAAAAATAATGACATGAGCACCGGTTTCGATCGTTATACATCATCCTGAAAACCGCCTTTGCGCAGCTCTTCAATAGTGCGCATTACCCGGTCTTTGAGGGTGTTGCGGTATTTTTCCAGCGCATCAACGAGCCGGGCGTTGGTCAGGGCCAGCAGTTGGGCGGCCAGCACGGCGGCATTAGCGGCGCTGTCGATGCCAACGGTCGCCACCGGCACACCGGCCGGCATCTGAATCATGCTCAGAATAGAATCGAGGCCCTGCATGGAAAGGGGGCTGTTGATGGGGACCCCAATTACGGGCAGGGTGGTGAAGGCGGCCACCATGCCCGGCAGGTGGGCCGCCCCGCCCCCGCCGGCGATGAGCACGCGCAGGCCGCGCTTGCGGGCACTTTCGGCGTATTCCACCATGCGGTGCGGGGTGCGATGGGGCGAAACCAGGGTGATTTCGTAGGGAATTCCAAAGTGACGGAGCGTATCGGCCGCCGCCGACATTATTTTCAAGTCTGACCGCGATCCCATGATGATGCCCACCAGGGGGGCATCGGTCGGGAGACGGTCGTCGAGGGGGCTGAGCGCGGGCGCCCCGCTGGGTACGTCAGAAATCATGGGCGGAAAAGTAGAAGGCGGAAAGGCTTCCGTACGACGGGCGGAGTCGCGTAGTTGGGGCGGCAAAATAAGACTTTTCCGCCCACTCCGGCCCTGGCCTTACCTTTGCGATCATGGAAATTCTACTCATCACCTTCACCACGCTCTTTTCCATCGTCAACCCGTTCGGCGCGATGCCGGTTTTCCTGACCCTGACGGCCGACGACCGGGCCTCCGAGCGCGCCAACACGGCCCTGCGCGCCTGCCTCTACATGGTGACTATTCTGAGCCTGGCTTTTTTTGGGGGCCAGTACATTCTTAATTTTTTCGGGATCAATATTCAGCACCTGCGCGTGGCGGGCGGCATTCTGGTCATGCGCTCGGCTTTCGAGCTGCTCACGCCGGGCGCCAACCGCGACCGGGTGGGGCCCGACGCCCTCGAAGAAAGCAAGCTCAAGAATGATATCAGCTTCACCCCACTGGCCATGCCCATGCTCTCCGGGCCGGGCTCCATGGCCATCTGCATCGGCCTGATCCGCCCCACCTATGCCGATAAGGCTCTGACCGTGCTCGGCTTTACGCTGGTGGCGCTGGCGGCTTTCATTATTCTGCTGTTTTCGCTGCGGCTCACCCGCGTGCTGGGCAAGCCTGGCATGGCGGCCATGTCGCGCGTCATGGGCTTTATCACGCTGGCGATTGGGGTTAATTTTCTGGCTTCGGCCATTGGGGCGCTGTTTCCGGGCCTCACCCGCTAGTAGTTACGTAGGGAAAGTATTCCTTTAAATGTATTCATCCCGATTCCTGAATCAGACGAAGTCGCTCCCACCCCGGCGCGGCCCCGGCCGACCCGTACCTTCGTCCCCGAAATTATGTTAAAAAACGACCTTTTCCTCCGGGCCGCTCGCGGCGAAACGACCGAGCGCACACCCGTCTGGCTCATGCGCCAGGCCGGCCGCATCCTCCCCGAATACCGTGCCCTGCGCGCCCGTGTCTCCGGCTTCAAAGAGCTGGTGGAAACGCCCGAGCTGGCCGCCGAAGTGACCATTCAGCCCATCGATGCGCTCGACGTGGACGCGGCCATTATCTTCTCCGATATTCTGGTGGTGCCCGATGCCATGGGCCTGCCCTACGAGATGATTGAGGCCCGCGGCCCGCTGTTTCCCAACGTCATCAAAACCGCCGCCGATGTGGCCCGGCTCCGCATCCCCGATCCCGAAGAGGGCCTGGGCTACGTGCTCGAAGCCCTGCGCGTCACCAAAAAAGCCCTCAACGGGCGGGTGCCGCTCATCGGCTTCGCCGGCGCGCCCTGGACACTGCTGGCCTACATGGTGGAAGGCCACGGCTCCAAAACTTTCAGCAGAGCCCGCGGCATGCTCTACCGCGAGCCGGCCCTGGCGCATCAGCTTCTGGCCAAGATTACGGCTACTACCATTGCTTACCTGCAAGCGCAGGTGGCCGCCGGCGCCCAGGTGGTGCAGGTATTTGATTCCTGGGCCGGTATTCTGCCGCCCGACCAGTACCGCGAGTTTTCGTCGCGCTACATCGCCGAAATCTGCGAAGCGCTGGCTCCGCTGGTGCCCGTCACGGTCTTTGCCAAGGGCGCGTGGTGGGCCGTGCCCGATTTCGCCGCCATGCCCTGCCGCACCATCGGCCTCGACTGGAACCAGGATCCGGCCCAGGTTCGCCGGGAGGCCGGTGACAAAACTCTGCAGGGCAACCTCGACCCTTGTGCACTCTACGGTACACCCGCTCAGGTGAAAGCGGCGACGGAAGCCATGCTCCGCCGTTTCGGCACCGGCCCGCACATTGCCAACCTCGGCCACGGCGTATACCCGGATACCGACCCCGACAACGTGCGCGTTTTCGTGGAAACGGTAAAGGGGTGGCAGGCGTGATTTAACTGACTCAGGCTTAAAATTTCGCACGGAGTCAGGGGAGGTAAAAGGAGTTTCAGGGAGCTGGTTCGCACTCCCTGAAACTCCTTTTACCTCCCCTGACTCCATGCGAAATTTCCTACAAAATCCCCGTTGCTTCTTCCAGCAGCCGATCTTTCTCCACCGGCACCACGCCAACCTGCTCACAAACCAGCCCCCCGCCCAAATTGGCCAGCGCAGCGGTGAAGGCGGCGGACTGCCCCAGCGCCACGCACAGCGCAGCAATGCTAATAACTGTATCGCCCGCGCCCGACACGTCGGAAATAGTGCGCAGATGGGCCGGCAGATACGTTTTTACGTCCTGTTGCTGCGCAAATACGCCGTGCTCCGAGAGCGTGACCAGAACGATCTCGGGCGCCAGCACCGCCCGCAGCCGCGCCACAGCGGCCTCGAACCCGACCCGATCAGTATCCGGCTCGCCGAATTCCAGCTTAAGACCTTCCCGCAGCTCCTTCAGGTTGGGTTTGAACAGCGTGCAATTCCGGTAGGCCAGAAAATTTTTCTTTTTGGGATCAACCACTGTCGGGATGCCTCGTTGCCGGGCCCGGGCAATGCACTGGCTGATAATCACTTCACTGAGCACGCCCTTGTCGTAATCTTCAAAAATCACTACATCCGCGCCCGCCAGCAGCTCGTCGTAGGCGGCCAGGAGCTGCCGGCTTTCGTCGGCATTGAGATCCGTTTCCACCTCCGAGTCGATGCGCAGCAACTGCTGGCCCTGGGCCAGGATGCGCTGCTTGACCGTGGTAGGCCGGGCCGCACTGCGAATGATGCCGGCGGCGGACAGCTGGCGTTCCGCCAAAAGCTGCAATAGCTGATCGCCACCGGCATCAGTGCCAATGACGGCGCATAGCAACGGAGTAGCCCCGAGGGCCTGCACGTTGAGGGCCACGTTGGCGGCGCCGCCGAGGCGCTGCTCGGTGCGGGCCACGTGCACCACGGGGACCGGCGCCTCGGGCGAAAGCCGGGTGGCACGCCCCCAGACGTAAGCATCAACCATGACGTCGCCGATGATGAGGACGCGGAGGCGATTAAATTTCTCGAAAAGGTCGGGTAGCGTTTCCAGGTGTCGGTGGTTCGTTGGTCGTTGTCAGCCGGTTTTTCTGATGCTGATCATCAACACTGAACCACCGACAACTTGGTGATTTTAAAGCTTGGCCAGGCTGGTTTTGATGCGCTTGAAGGCTTCGACCAGCTTCTCGTCGGCCGCGGCCGTGCTGAAGCGCAGGCACTGGGGCGCCCCAAAAGCCTCGCCGGAGACACAGGCAACGTGGGCGTCGTTAAGCAGGAACAGGGCCAGATCCGACGAGTCGCGGATGAGGCTGCCATCGGGCGCGGTGCGGCCGGAGTAGGCCGATACTTCGGGGAAAATGTAGAACGCCCCGCTCGGCGTGGGCGTGTTGAAACCGGGGATTTCCTTCACCACTTCCAGCACCAGATCACGGCGGCGACGGTAGGCGGTGGCCATCTCATCGGCCGAGCTGCGGCCGCCGGCCAGGGCCGTCACGCCCGCCCACTGGGCGATGGAACAGGCCCCGGACGTGACCTGACCCTGCATTTTATCGCAGGCGGCGGCAATGTCGGCGCGGGCGGCCAGGTAACCCAGGCGCCAGCCCGTCATAGCGTAGCCCTTCGAGAAGCCGTTGACGGTGATAACGCGGTCTTTCACCTCGGGAAAAGCGGCCAGGCTGGCGTGCTCGCCCACGAAGTTGATGTATTCATAGATCTCATCGGCCAAAGCAAAAACCTGCGGGTGACGCTGCATGACGGCCGCAATCTCGCCCAGCTCGGCGCGGCTGAACACCGAGCCCGTCGGGTTGCAGGGCGACGAGTACATGATGAGCTTAGTGCGCGGCGTGATGGCAGCTTCGAGCTGGGCGGCGGTCACTTTATAGTCGTTTTCGACCGTGCCCACCAGCGGCACGGGTACGCCCTCGGCCAGCTTCACCATCTCCTCGTAGCTCACCCAGTAGGGCGCAAATACGATCACCTCATCGCCGGGATTTACCAGGCTGAGCACTACGTTGGCCAGCGATTGCTTGGCGCCGGTGCTCACCACGATCTGGTTGGGCAGAAACTCTAACCCGTTGTCGCGCTTGAACTTATCGCAGATGGCCTGGCGCAGCTCCGCAATGCCGGAAACCGGCGTGTAGAACGTGTGGCCGTTATCCAGCGCCTGCTTGGCAGCGTCCTTGATGTACTGCGGCGTCTG
>JAYWCH010000365.1:0-14726 GCA_043780755.1 Hymenobacter sp. | reverse complement strand
ATTGGGGTGGAGGTGTACAGCGAAATCGACAACAAGAATCCGGTCGAGATCTCGCGCAACGCTATAGACTACGCCAAGAAAAACAACAAGAAGGTAGTCATTGTCGACACCGCTGGTCGCTTGGCCGTCGACGAGCAGATGATGCGCGAGATTGAGGCCGTTAAAAACGCCATCAACCCCAGCGAAACGCTGTTTGTGGTGGATGCCATGACCGGCCAGGATGCCGTAAACACTGCCAAGACCTTCAACGACCGGCTGAATTTTGACGGCGTGGTGCTCACCAAGCTCGATGGCGACTCGCGCGGCGGGGCGGCCCTCAGCATCCGGGCCGTGGTGGAAAAGCCCATCAAGTTCATCTCGACCGGCGAGAAGATGGACGCGCTGGACCTGTTTTACCCTGACCGCATGGCCCAGCGCATCCTGGGCATGGGCGACGTGATCTCGCTGGTCGAGCGGGCCCAGCAGCAGTTCGACGAGGAGGAAGCCAAGCGCATCAACGCCAAAATCCGCAAGAATCAGTTCAACTTCGACGATTTTCTCTCGCAGCTCGAGCAGATCAAGAAGATGGGCAACATCAAGGATTTGATGGGCATGATTCCGGGCATGAGCAAAGCCATGAAAGACGTTGAAATCGACGACGACGCCTTTAAACCCGTCGAGGCCATCATCAAGAGCATGACCAAGCAGGAGCGGGCCAATCCCGATTTGCTCAACGGATCGCGCAAGCGCCGCCTGGCCAAAGGGTCCGGCACTGATATTCAGCAGGTCAACGCTTTGATGAAGCAGTTTGATGACATGCGGAAAATGATGCGCACGATGAATAAAATGAGCCAGACTAAAGGCGGCATGGCCCAGATGCAGAAGATGATGGGCGGGATGAAAGGTGGTCCCGGCGGTCCCGGCGGCATGATGCGCTAGCTAACGAATTGAAACCGGGCTCCGGCCCGTCTAAAATGCCAAGAGCCCGGCCCTGATGGTCCGGGCTCTTGGCGTTTTAGACCATTTGGCGGCGGCGGGCCAGAATGGTATTACAAGCTGGAAAACGGCTAAATACATTGATTGGCCAGTAGTTAATGGCGTAACGGGCTACGGAAGAGCTAAAAACTTTTTCGCGGCGGCGATGTAATGTTCTTGTATTTAATAAATAATTTATTTCTGCATCAGACAAAAATAAATTATGAGCATTCAACTATTTTAATACTTCCAACCCATTCCCATGTTTAAATCGTTACTCCGTCCGTTGGCGGCTGCCCTGCTGCTGGCGGCACCGATGGTCGCCTCGGCCGACCACCTGCGTCCGCATCTGCTGCTGACGGCCCATCTCACCGGGGACCAGCAAAACCCCGCCGTTGTCACCACCGCGCAGGGCGTGGCCGGCTTCACCCTCAACCAAACCCGCGATACGCTTTTCGTGCAGGCCGCCTTCAGCGGTTTGAGCGGGGCCATCACCGGGGCGCACGTCCATGACGGCGCCATGGGTGCTTCGGGCCCCATCATCACCAGCCTGGTACCCATGCTGAACGGCAACCGCCTGTCGGGCTTTCTGACTGGTGCCGACATTACGCCGGCCAAGCTGGCCAAGTATCTGCGCGGTCTGTATTACATCAACATCCACACTGCTGCCAATCCGGGCGGGGAAATCCGGGGCCAGATCCGCCTCGAATCGGAAACCGGTCTGGTAGCCAACCTGACGGGCAGCCAGCAGGTTCCCGCCGTGATGACCAGCGCCACCGGCCTGGGCGTCTTCATTCTGAGCCAGAGCCAGGACAAGCTCAAGTTCCGGGTAGTCTATGCCGGGCTGAGCGGGCCGGTCACGGGCGCTCACTTTCACATGGGCGTGCCGGGCGGGACTGGTCCGGTAGTAGTCAGCCTGCTGACTTACGTTTCGGGTAATGTGCTGGAGGGCGAAATCGTCCCCACGGCCGCTTTCCTGACGTCTTTGACCCAGGGTCAGATTTACATCAACATCCACACCGCCGCCAATCCGGGTGGGGAAATCCGGGGTCAGGTGTACACCGATACCCGCAACGTGGCGCACGAAGCCCGTCTCGACGGCAACCAGGTAGTGCCCGTCGGTGCTTACCCCTCCGCCGGCAAGGCCATTGCCATTGGTCGGCTCTCGGCCACGCTCGATTCAATGACCGTCATCGTGGCACATGACGGCCTGAGCGGCGCGCCCACCGGTGTGGCCCTCTACAACGCCCCGGCGGGACAGTCGAACACGGCCGCTAATCTGGTGACCACCTCCATGATCATGGGCGGCTCCACCGGCAACATTGTTACCCTGCAGCTTGCTGGCCTGACTCCGGCCGTGGTCAACGCCTTTTTGCGCGGCGACATCAACGTCGTGCTGAACACCGCGGCCAGCCCAACCGGCGAAATTCGCGGCCAGCTCATCCGCCTGGCACGCGAAGGCTACACCATTGCCCTCAACGGCGCCCAGCAGCGGCCCACGCCGGTAAACACCACCGGCTACGGTGTGGGCGTGGTCAGCATCGACCGCGACCAGACCAACGCCCACTTTATGAGTGTGTGGGGCGGCCTCACCGGCCCGGCCATGGCCGGCCACTTCCATACCGGTTTGTCGTCCCAGACGGGCCCGGTCGTTTTTCCCCTGACCCCGTTCTTTGATAATACCATGAACCCCGCCGCGGTCTATGGCTATTGGAAAAATGATAATATGAACCCGTTCACCCGGGTCCGTTCCCTGCAGTTCCGGGGCGATAGTATTTACATGAACCTGCACACGATGGCCTTCCCGAGCGGCGAGATTCGCGGTCAGGTATACCGCGGGGCGCGCAACCTGCAACGGGTGTTGGCTACCCAGCCCGCCGCCATTGTCGCTGGTACGTTCGGCACGTTCCCCAACCCGTTTTCCACCGGCTTAACCCTGTCGTTCGACGCCCGGGTTAGTAGTACGGGACAACTGGAAGTCAGTGACTTACTGGGCCTTAAAGTATTCACCCAGACGGTGGTAGTCCGCCCCGGGGCCAATTCCTTGCCGCTTGCGCTGCCGGGCGTCGCCTCCGGCGTTTACCTGCTGACGCTGGAAGTAGGTGGCACCCGCCTGGTTTCGCGCATCGCTAAAGAAGAATAGTCTGATTCACTGGGCCGGACGTCGCCAAACCGGTCATGGTCAGGAGTTAATTACGAATGAAATCTTATAAAAATTATTCAACATGGAATCTTTCAGCGTAGTTATTGTTGGTGTACTCGTGAAAGAATAGTTTTTTAAGGTGTTTTGGTACGGAAAGAGGCATCCCTTTGGGGTGCCTCTTTTTTGCCTTTTTTCACCCGGTAAAAATTCGGGTCTGGCCCGTCATAATGCCGCTGCCGCGCCGGTCAGAGCCGAAGCTGCCGCTGTACCTTGCAGCGGATCAATTCCATCTTGCGATTTATGAAGCAACTCGTTGAGAAGCACCCGTTGGCCATTCGGTGGTTTCACTGGGTTAATTTCCCCGTGCTCAGTCTGATGATCTGGAGCGGGATGTGGATCTACTGGGCCAACGACGTGTACCGGCTGGGCTGGGGCAGTCATACGCTGCTCAAATTCTTTCCGCAGTCATTCTACACCGCCTTTCACGTCGATCACAAGCTGGCCCAGGGCATGGCCTGGCACTTCGTGCTGATGTGGATTTTCTTCCTCAATGGCTTGTTATACGTCGCGTTCACCATTTTTTCGGGTGAATGGCGTTACCTGCTGCCCACCCGCCACTCGTTCCGCGAAGCCGTGCAGGTGATTCTGCACGATCTGGGGCTGCGTAAGGAGCCGCTGCCGGTCCGGAAATTCAACGGTGCCCAGCAGCTGGCCTATACCAGCGTGGTGGTCATGGGCCTGGGCTCGGTGTTGACGGGGTTGGCTATTTACAAGCCCACTCAGTTTGGCTGGCTCACCAGTTTGCTGGGGGGCTACGAGTTCGCCCGCATCATCCATTTCGCCCTGACGATGGGCTACGTGCTGTTTTTTATGGTGCATATTACCCAGGTGGTGCGCGCCGGCTGGAATAATTTCCGCGCCATGGTGGCCGGTTTCGAGATTGAGGAAGTCGCCGGCGATGTCGTTATCCCCGAAAAAAATAAGTAAGCTGCCCCGGACCATTTTTGGTGATTAGCATGGAAAACCCCGAACCCCGACCCACCGATACCACGCCCGTTGGCCTGCCGTCCGGCAACGATCAGGCGGTGCTGGCAGAAGCCGTCCGCCGCTCGCGCCGGGCCTTTATCGGCCTGGGGCTGGCCGGCCTGGCCGGAATTGGCGGGTGGCGTTGGCTGCTTTCGCGGCCCGACGACTCGGGGATTCCGCACCCCCTGCGCCGGGTGCTCGATGGCAACAGCCGGCTCACCAGCGCATATTATCAGGAAACCCGGCTCGCGCCCGAGTTTGCCCGCCGCCGCGCCCAGATGCCCCGCAACAACGGGAATGTCGGGCTGGCGCCTAAACTAGATCCGGCTGCCTGGCGCCTGCGCGTGCAGGCTTACGGCACGAATAAAATCCAAGAATTTACCCTGGCCGATATTCAGGCCCTGCCCAAAGTAGAGATGACGACCGAGCTCAAATGCATTGAAGGCTGGAGCACGGTTGTGCACTGGGGCGGGGCGCGGTTGGCCGATTTTCTGGCGCGCTACCCACTGGCCGGGCCCGCCGGCCGCCCTGCCGAACAGGCGCCCTACGTGGCCCTGCGCACACCCGACGAAACCTATTACGTGGGCCTCGACCTGGCCAGCGCCCTGCACCCGCAGACGCTTTTGTGCTACGAGATGAACGGTCAGCCACTCACCGCCGGCCATGGCGCCCCGCTGCGCCTGGTCACGCCGCTCAAGTACGGCATTAAGCACCTCAAGCGCATCGGCACCATCGCCTTTGCCGAAACCCGCCCCAAAGACTACTGGGCCGAGCTGGGCTACGACTGGGACGCCGGCCACTAAAGCTGGTAGTGCTGGTTATCAGCAGGTTGAACCCATGTTAATGAATCACCCGCAGCTCGTAGCGCTCGGGTGCGCTGGTGGTGGCGGGCACGCGCCAGGCGCCCACGCGGCTGGGTCCGTAGCCCAGGTTCACCTTCACCCACTCGTCGCGGGTGGGCAGCAGGGCCACTATTTCCTGTTCCAACCGGGCCTGCGCGCGGTGCATTTCGGCTTTCTGATCCGAAGAAAATGCCGACTGAGCCGTTTCCCGGGCTTTGCGGAGTGCCTTTTCCGTTGTCAGATAAGCTTTTACTTTTTCTTCCAGCGGAATCAGTGCGGGGTCCAGGTAGTCGAGGTTGGAGGCCATGGAACTGGGGGAAAGCGGAGGGAACAGGTGATGAGGGCGCGGTATTCTGCCGGATTCAGAACGGGCCGGGGCGGCCAAAAGATACGCTTCCTTTACTTGGCCGCGCCCGTGGCCGAGCGGTTGCGCTGGCACTTCTCACCGCAGTATTTTACTTCCTCCCAATTGGCCCGCCATTTTTTGCGGTACTCGAAGGGGCGGCCGCAGGTGACGCAGATTTTGGTGGGTAACTGGCCTTTGCGAAGCTTGGCGGGGAGCATAACGACAAAAAAATAAGTGAGCTATCAGCCAAACGCCCGGCCCTGCCGCGAAGTTTTGGGTACTTTTCGGGTCGGAAGCGGTTGGTGGGCCATTGTGCCGCTGCTCCGCGCCCCTCTGCCCTCAATTCGACCATGACCACAACTACCGCTCCCGACATTCTGGGCCAGGCTCTGCTGGCTTACCACCGCGGCACCACCACGGCCGCCCTGACGGTGCACTGCAACGTGGCCGATGACGAGCCGCTGCCCGCGTCCTACTTTTTCCGGACGCTGCTCCAGATGCCGGAGCTGGAACGGCTGGCGCTCGACGAGAGCCGGGGCCGCGTGCTGGACCTGGGCGCCGGCGCCGGCTGCCACTCCTTGGAGCTGCAAAGTCGGGGCTTCGACGTGAAGGCGGTCGACGTCTCGGCCGGGGCCGCGCAGGTCATGACCGAGCGCGGGGTGCGCACGGTGGCCCGCCACGATTTATTCTCCCCGCTGGCTACCAATGAGTTGCCCTACGATACCATTCTGCTGCTTATGAACGGCCTTGGGCTGGCCGGCACACTGGCCGGGCTCGACCGGTTTCTGACCCACGCCCGCACGTTGCTGGCCCCTGGCGGCCAGATTCTAGCTACTTCGTCCGACGTTCGCTATCTCTACGAGGACGAGGACGGGGCTGTGCGGATCAACCTCAACGGCCCGTACTACGGCGAAGTAGAATACGCGCTCAGCTACCAGGGCCAGACCGGCACGGCTTTTCCCTGGCTGTTTGTGGATGCGGCTCTGCTCCAGGATGCCGCCGAAACGGCCGGCTACGCGGCCGAATTTCTGGGCGAAGACGACGACGAGCAGTACCTCGTGTGCCTCACGCCGCAGGGTAACCCGCCGCTGAAATAGCCGGCCGCTCCCCGCGCCCGCTGCCGGCTGGTCGGGGCCGGTCAATGATTACCCAACCCATTTCAACCGTTTTCCTTTGAGCAATACCGTCACTTACCGCACCCGCTGGGCCGACATGGATCCCAACGGCCACATGCGCCACTCGGCTTACGCCGATTACGCCGCCGATCAGCGCATTGTCATGCTCGCCGAATGGGGGTACGATGTGCCGCGCTTTGCGCAGCTGCGTTTGGGGCCAATTCTCTTTCGGGAAGAAACCAAATTCTTCAAAGAAGTGAGCATTGGCGAAGAAATCCGCGTGGATGGCCTGCTGGCTGCGCTCAACGCCGACGGCTCGCGCTGGAGCATCGTCCACACCCTCTACAAGGCCGATGGCCGGATGGCTGCTACCGTGACCGTGGACGGCGCCTGGATTGATCTCGACCGACGCAAGCTGGCCGTTCCGCCCGCCGACCTCACCGCCGCCTTCCGGACGGTTGAGCGCTACCAACCCCCGGCATTCTGAGTTAGCCGTTAGCGGCTGGTAGTGGCCACTGGCGCCGGGCGCAGCGCCCGCGTAATGCGCCCGATCTGCTGCTGATGGTGCAGCAGATGATCGAGCAGAAAATCCATCACCTGTCCGATGGTAATCCGGCCCGAGCGGGGATGCGGGAAAATGGCCCGGTTCAGGAGCCGGCCCGGAAACTCGTTGAGTAGCCGTTCCAGCTGGCGGCGGGAGGCCTCCCAGGTGCGGCGCAGCTCGGGCAGGGGCGGCACCTGGCCGGTGTCGGTGAGGGTTGCCACCCCGCGCGGGGCCTTGAACCGCACGCCGGGCAGGCGCAGAA
Organism: Hymenobacter sp.; assembly: GCA_043780755.1. GTDB lineage: Bacteria > Bacteroidota > Bacteroidia > Cytophagales > Hymenobacteraceae > Hymenobacter. The sequence continues at coordinate 7,494 of JAYWCH010000365.1, read as the reverse complement.
ACAGGCGCACCGCCCGCGCCCGGAGCCGCGTGAACAGGCTCACGCCCGGCAGAGCTTCGTCGGTCAAGACTTTCTTCTGCACGTACTGAATGATATTTCCTTCGATAAACAGCAGATGATGAACCACCTGTGTGGCCGACCAGTGCCCCGGCGCGGGCGTCGTGCCACTGTCGGCCCCGAGGGCTTCGGCCGAGGCCAGGAGCTGCTCGGTGGCCCGTTCCAGCTGTTCTAATTTGAGGTGAAGGCGATGATTCATGGCAATGGGGATGACTTCCGTGGTGTAGCTTTGGGCAACGCCCGGGTAATGTACGGTAGCTAAGCCGTATTGATTGGGCGCGTAGGATTGCATGATTAAGTTACAATGGTTGGCGCGGCTGCGCGGCTGGGGGCAGCAGCATCCCGGCCGCACGGCGATGAGCGTGGTGTTGCTCGCGTACCTGATTTATTTGCCCAACACTAGCTATTGGCGGCAGTATTACGACGCCGCCGCGTACTGGAATTTCGGCACCAAGTATTATACGACGGGGCACTTCGATTTCGAATCGTACACGACTTTGCTGCGGGGCTACCTTTTCCCGCTCCTGCTGTCGCCACTCACGCAGCTAACCAAAAGCCTGGACTGGACGGAGCTGGGGATCACGCAGGTGGTGGGCGCTGGGGTGGCGGCCGCCTTTTTTGGCGGGGTGGCGCCCGCGCTGTGGCAGGCCGTGCGGGGCGGGGCGCCTGTGCCGCTGGGCCGGCGGCTGCTGTTTGCCGGGTTCGGCTTCTTACTGTGGCGCGACTACTTCAACTTCAGCCTGACTGATTTTCCGGCCCTGTTGGCGCTGGCGGTGGCCCTGATCGGGCTGCTGCGCGGGCGGGGTTTTGGGAGCAGCCTGCTGGCCGGGCTGGCCCTGGCGGCGGCCGTCAACCTGCGGCCCGTGTACCAGGCCGCGCTGCCGGCCGTGGGGTTGCTGGCGCTGCTGCCGCCGCCGGGCCGGGCCCGCTGGTGGGGCGTCGTCCGGGGCGGCGGGCTGGCGCTGGGCCTGGCACTGCTGCTTTTGCCGCAGGTTTACATTAATTACCAGCAGATCGGAAGCTGGTCGCCCTGGGTGCTGACCAACCGGCCGGAGCAGCCCAATCTTTTCCTGCAACAATTGGCCTGGGGCCTGGAAATGCAGAAATACGAAACCAGCGTCGGCGTCGACTACCCCAGGGCGGAGATGATTTTCAAGGATGATGCCGGTCTGAAGCTGCTGCAATCGACCGGCCGGAAAGAATTTGACGACGTTGGTCAGTACGTGCGGCTTTGCCTGAGCCAGCCGGGGACGGCGGGCGGCGTGTGGCTCCGCCACCTGTTCAACGGGCTGGATGTGCAGTATCCAACCCCCTATATAACAGAGGTGTTTGTCCTCACCTGGCCCCTGGCGTGGCTGAATTATTCCCTCATCGGGGGCGGCGGGCTGATTTTGCTGGGTCGGCGCTGGCGGCGGCCCGGCCCGTCGTGGGCCCGGCCCGCCCTGGTCGTGCTGGCGCTGCTGATTCCCTGCGCCGTAACCTTGATCACGGCGATGGAATGCCGGTTTCTGCTGCCGCTGCACTTGCTGCTGAGTGCGGCGGTGGCGTTTGGCGCGTCGCCGCGCCAGTGGTGGCGGGCCCGCTCGCGATGGGGGCGGGCGGGTGTCGTCCTCAGCTACGGGGTGGTCGTATTGCTATGTTTTTGGATTTCGGCTGGTACGCAGCGGCAGCTGGCCCTGGTGCCCCGGGAAATCAAGAATGACTTTCTGATCGAATGGCCGGCGCCCCGGCCCGCGCCCCAGCCGTGGTAATGCCGGCCCGGTGGCGGGTGCTGCTCGTCCTGGTTTTGTACGCGGGCTACCTGCCGCTCAGTGGCTACGCGCCGGATCAATTCCGGTTTGATGCGGCGGAGTACTGGGAATTATCCCTGAAATTCACGCCGTCCGGCCACTTTTCCCTCCTCGCGTACGATTCGCCGATCCGGGGTTATCTGGGGCCGCTGCTGCTGCTGCCCGCCCGATTGCTGTGCCATTTTACCCACTGTTCGGTGATAACCGGCGCCCGAATCCTGGGCGCCGGTTGGGCGGCACTGCTCTTTGGGCTGGTCATTCCGGCGCTGTGGACCCGGCTGAGCCCGCGACCGCTGACGGCCATCCGCTGGCTGCTGCTGGTGGGGCTGACGTTTATCTTCTGGCGGGATTATTTCAATTTCACCCTGAGCGATATGCCGGCCCTGACGGTGCTCGTGCTCGGGCTGGTGGCCCTGGGCCGGCCGGGTTGGGTGTGGGCCGGACTGGCGGGGCTGCTGCTGGCGGCGGCGATCAACATCCGGCCGCTTTATCTGGCCAGTGCGCCGGGGTGGCTGTGGCTGCTGCTCGCGGCGCCGCTGCCGGCGCGGGCGCAGGTCCGGCGCGTAGCTAGTCTGCTCGTCGGGTTCGTAATTATTCTGTTGCCCCAGCTCCTGATTAATCTCCGGCACTTCCGGCAGCCAACGCCGCTGGTGCTGACCAGCCTGCCGGGCGAGCCGTCGCTCTACCTGCGGCAGCTGGCCTGGGGCACCGCTTTTCAGCGCTACGAAACCAGCCTGATCCCCGAATATCCCCGCTCCCTGGTGTACGCCGACCCCAGTGGCCAGCGGGCGCTGGCCACTGTTCCCGGAGGCCGCTTTTCCAGCTACGGGCAGTTTTTGGAGTTGGTGGGCCGGCAGCCTGGGGCGGCGGGCGGGCGCTACCTTCGGCACCTCTTCAATGGCCTCGATCTGTGGTTTCCCACGCCTTATCCCCGACGCCTGCACCCGCCGGGCCAGGGCGGTTTGCGGCTGCTTAATTACGCGCTGCTGGGCCTGGGCACCTGGCTAGCCGGTGCTGCCCTGTGGCGGGCGCGTCGGTGGCAGTGGCGGCTCACCTTCGGCCACCGAAACCCGACGGTGGCGGTTCTGCTGGCGCTGTTGCTACCCTGCCTGCTGGTGGTGCCCACGCTCATCGAATGCCGGTTTTTGTTGCCATTGCACCTGCTCCTGCTCACGGGGGTGGTGGGCGGCTGGCGGCCGGGCGTCTGGTGGCGGGAGCTGGGCGGCCCGGTCCGGCGAATCGGGCTGCTGGCCCTGGCGCTGGGCTGGCTGTGGGGTTGCTGGCAGCTATCGGCCGCCACGGCCCGGCAGCTGCGCCCATCCAGCGAAGCCCCGGCCGAGTGATTTCACTTTCTGGTAACAGCCTTTCCAAATCGGAAATCGGGGACGGTCATGCAGAGCATTCTGCGCATGAAGCAGAGACGAAGCATCTCGCGTGGACGACTAACTCTTTTTTTGAACGCAGGTGATTACTCATCCACGCGAGATGCTTCGCGGCGCTCTGCATGACGGATGCTTATTCGGATAGGTTCTAAGTAACTTAACTTTCTGTCTCTAAGTGATTTCGTTTTCTGGTAACTGATGTCAAGCCGCAAGTTGCGGGGGATGCGGGAAAGAAGCTTCAGAAGCTGTTTGAGTTAGCTGAAAATTATCTCGGACGCCAGATGAGCATGACCCTCCATTAACTTAAACAGCTTCTTAGCCATCTCAGTAACTGTCGTTCCCAGGCGGTCAGCCAATTGGGCCGGAACATCAGCTGGTATAAAAGACAAAGCCCCGATAGTCTAAACTGCCGGGGCTTTGTCAATCAACGAACTTTTTTTCTTACACCTTGGCGTAGGTCACCTCCTTGACCGCTTTCACCACGCGGGCCACGTTGGGCAGGGAGGCTTCGATGAGGGTGGGCGCGTAGGGCAGGGGCACGTCGGCGCAGGTGATGCGGATGACGGGGGCATCGAGGTAATCGAAGGCGCGGCGCTGCACGATGTAGGCCAGCTCGCCCGAGATGCTGGCCAGCGGCCAGGCTTCTTCGATGACCACCATGCGGTTGGTTTTCTTCACCGAGGCTACCAGGGTGTCGTAGTCGATCGGGCGCACCGAGCGCAGGTCAATCACTTCGGCTTCAATGCCTTCCTTGGCCAGCTCGTCGGCGGCGGTGTAGGCGATTTTCATCATCTTGCCGAAGCTCACCAGCGTCACGTGCTTACCCTGACGAACCACGTTGGCCTTGCCGATTTCGAGGAGGTACTCTTCTTCCGGCACCTCGCCCTTGTCGCCGTACATCAGCTCCGACTCCATGAAAATCACCGGGTCAGGGTCGCGAATGGCCGCCTTCAGCAGGCCCTTGGCGTCGTAGGGGTTGCTGGGCACCACCACTTTCAGGCCGGGCGTATTGGCAAACCAGTTCTCGAAGTTCTGCGAGTGCTGGGAGGAGAGCATCCCGGCGTTGCCGGTGGGACCGCGAAACACGATGGGGCAGGAGTACTGCCCACCCGACATCGAATAGATCTTGGCCGCCGAGTTAATCACCTGATCGATGGCCACGAGCGAGAAGTTGAAGGTCATGAATTCGATGACCGGAATCAAGCCATTCATGGCCGCGCCCACGCCGATACCGGCGAAGCCCAGCTCGGCAATCGGGGTATCAATCACCCGCTCGGGCCCGAACTCGTCGAGCATCCCCTGGCTCACTTTGTAGGCGCCGTTGTACTCGGCCACTTCCTCGCCCATGAGAAACACCCGCGGGTCGCGGCGCATTTCTTCGGACAGAGCCTCGCGCAAGGCCTCGCGAAATTGAATTTGACGCATGATAGTCGTTAGGTAAAAGCCGGTTTCAAGCCAATGGGCAAAGCTACGATGAGCCGGGCGCATGAGCAACGCTTATCGCAGGGCTTCGCGAAACACCTTGCCCTGCGTATAGTCCTGAAACTCCAGGTCTTCGACTGCCCGCTGGGCGTAGCTGCGGTCGAGCAGCACGGCCTGGCGGAGAAAATTACCCACGGCCACCTCCTCTTTCCGGCGCGCCGCCACCACAGCCAGGCCGTAGACGGGCGCCGCCGCGGCGGGGCGGCGGGCCTGGGCCAGCCGGTACTGTTCCAGGGCCTCGTCGTAACGCTCGCGGCCCAGCAGGATCAGGGCCCGGTTCAGGTCATTTTGGTAGGAAGGGCCGGCGTATTGCAGGCTGCGGAGGGCTTCGTCGGGCTGGCCGATTTCGATTTCGAGCGCGGCGCGATCCGAGAAAATCTTACGCAGCAGCGGCCGGGGACCGCCAATCTTGATGGCGTAGTCGTAATTCTGCAGGGCTTCGAGGCGATCTTCGGCCCGGTGGTAGGCGGTAGCGGCGTGGTAGAAAAACTCGGCCGTGGGATTGCGGTGGGCCGCCAGGGTGAAGTTGACGGCCGCCCGGCGCAGATAGGCTTTGCGGACTTTGACGGTGGGCTCTTTTTCGGCCCGTTGCAGCAGTATCACGCCCAGGTTGTGAAAGGCCTGCCAGCTATTGGTTTTGGCGGCGGCCGTTTCGTAGATGCGCTGCTTTTCGACCAGCAGCGGCGTGAGAGTGGCCGAGTAGCGCAGCTCTTCGGGCGTGAGGGCGTCGGCCTCAATCTGCTTATCAACTATTTTTTTGGAGAGCAGGTAAATCTCCGAATCATAGCGCTTGGGGGCGGTGTAGGCCACGGATACAGTGCCGAAACGCAGCACGGGGTAGATGTACTGCTCAATGTAATCGAAGGATGAAAGCCGGTGCAGGGCCTTCTCTTTCGCCTCAAAAGTGCCCTTGTAATCGTTGATAATCGTCACCACCGAGTCAATCTGATCGGCCTTGAGGGCGGAAGTTGTGACCTTGCTCAGGAAAGTATCCCAGCGCCGGGTGTAGGCCAGGGTGTCAAAGTGAATATCCTCGACTTTATTCAGATAGGAGAATTTTTTTACCCGCTGCTTGTAGTAGTAGAGCAGCATGCGCACGCGTTTACTGGCCAGCAGGGGGTTGTGGGCATCGACCGAATCGGGCGAGTGCCCGGCGATAATGAGCACCTGCTTGGTTTGCTGATTGGCGTCAATCAGATCTTCGAGCGTGGCCACGTTGGTGCCCAGGTAGGCGCGGATAAACCACTGACCTTCATCAAAATAAAAGGGCAGCACGCGGGTGCCGCTCATGTTGTTGCTGGCGGACTCGGGCAGCAGGCTTAAAACGGTATCCTCGCGGGTGACGAGGCGGGCGGGGTCGGCAATGCCCCGGGCCACGCGCAGGTCGTCGGGGGCGCGCAGGATGCGGCCGCTTTTTTTCAGCTCCCGGACCTGGGCGTGGGCCAGCAGCTCGCCGGGGTTGCGGCCGGGGGTGTTGGGCAGGCTGAATTTCTGGGTCGCGATGAGTTGCTGCTTGTGCTCTTCATCGTAGACGAAATTACCCGGGGTGAAGGAGATCCGGCCGAGTGTATCTTCGCGCAGGCCGTGCTCGTAGCGGTAGCGCAGCAGCAATTCGTAGGCGACGCCCTTGCGCAGGTGACTGGCCGTGACGCGGGCCGTGACTTCAAAGGGTACGGATTCGCCCGAAGCCATCAGGGGCGTGGGGCGGGCGGCCACGGTGCGCCCGGCTTCGGCCTCCTTCAGGACGCGCGGCAGGGCGCAGGCCGATAAGAATAGGGTGGCTGTCCACAGCCCACGGGCCAGCGGCCGCAAAAAATCTACCATCAAAAAAAGCAACGCAGGAAAACGAAATTTAGCCCCTCAAACGGGGAGAACGGAAATAAGTCGGCTCCCACGGCGGCGAAATTACGTAGTTGAGCTTGTCATGGGCCGCCTCCGGCCTTATCTTAGCAGGAGGAATACGCTTTCCGCCAGTCGTCACCGCCCATGAAACGCTTCACTGACTACCTCGAAACGCAATCTTTCGGTTTGTGTTCGGCCCTGGCCCAGCGCTGGGGGTTCAGTACGCGCAGCGTCCGGTTGTCGTTCGTGTACGCATCGTTTTTCACGTTTGGCTCGCCCGTGGTGCTGTATTTCGCCGGGGCTTTCTGGATGAACGTGCGTCGGGCCATGCGCCAGCAGCGCAGTACCGTGTGGGACTTGTAAGAATGCCGGGGAGCTTGCTTAGTCCGTTTTTAATCCGCGCTGTTAGCGCGTAAATCGCCGCTTCGGCGTTTGGGCTTGTCTGATTCCGCAGGCCGGTTGGCCGGCGCTGTTGTTTATTTCTGCCCGCTCTTATGGTCACCTGCTACCTCGAATACACGATTGATCCCTACAAGCTGGCTGATTTTGAGGCGTACGCCAAGTTATGGATTCCGTTGGTAAACGACATGGGCGGCCTGCACCACGGCTATTTCTTGCCCCACGAAGGCGCTAATAACATCGCCTACGCGCTTTTCAGCTTCCCCAGTCTGGCCGATTACGAAGTTTACCGGGCGGCCACCGTTCTCTCTGCCCCGTGCCAGGCGGCTTTCCAATTCGCGGAAGACACCCGCTGCATCCTCAGCTACAAGCGCAGCTTCGTGAAGCCCGTATTTTAGGGCGCGTTGGGTTTTGGGGTTGCAATAAAAACTGTTTGGTAATCCGTTTGCCATCCTGAGCTTGCGAAGGACCTCATCACGGCTGAATGATTTGCAGCAATTCAGGCCGCCGCAAACGTGATAGGGTCCTTCGTTTCTGCCCCA
>JAYWCH010000364.1:0-24320 GCA_043780755.1 Hymenobacter sp. | reverse complement strand
GGCGAGGCCGCCTTTGGTCTGGCTCATCTTGTTCATGGTGCGCATCATTTTGCGCATCTGTTCGAACTGCTTCATCAAGTCGTTCACCTGCTGCAGTTCGGTGCCCGAGCCCTTGGCCACGCGGCGCTTGCGCGAGCCGTTCAGCAAGTCGGGGTTGGCCCGCTCCTGCTTGGTCATGCTCTTGATGATGGCCTCGACGGGCTTGAAGGCATCGTCGTCGATTTCGACGTCCTTCATGGCCTTGCTCATGCCCGGAATCATGCCCATCAAGTCCTTGATGTTGCCCATCTTCTTGATTTGCTCGAGCTGGCCGAGGAAGTCGTTGAAGTCGAACTGGTTTTTCCGGATTTTCTTCTCGATTCGCTTGGCTTCGTCCTCATCGAACTGCTGCTGCGCGCGCTCTACCAGCGAAATCACGTCGCCCATGCCTAGGATGCGCTGGGCCATGCGGTCGGGGTAGAACAGGTCGAGCGCATCCATTTTCTCGCCCGTCGAGATGAATTTGATGGGCTTTTCGACCACCGCACGAATCGAGAGGGCCGCGCCGCCGCGCGAGTCGCCGTCGAGCTTGGTGAGCACCACGCCGTCGAAGTTGAGGCGGTCGTTGAAGGTTTTGGCGGTGTTCACGGCGTCCTGGCCGGTCATCGAGTCCACCACGAACAGCGTTTCGCTGGGGTTGATGGCCGCTTTCACGGCTTCAATCTCGCGCATCATCTGCTCATCGACAGCCAGGCGGCCGGCGGTGTCCACGATGACGACCTTCTTGTTGTTTTTCTTCGCGTACTCGATGGCGTTGCGCGAAATCTCAACCGGGTTTTTATTGTCGATTTCCGAATAAACCTCGACGCCAATCTGCTCGCCCAGCACCCGAAGCTGCTCGATGGCGGCGGGACGGTACACATCGCAGGCCACCAGGAGCACGGTGCGGTTTTGCTTTTTGATAAAGCTGGCCAGCTTGCCGGCAAACGTGGTTTTACCCGAGCCCTGCAAGCCCGAGAGCAGCACCACGGCCGGGTCACCCTTGATGGTGATATCCTGCTTTTCGCCGCCCATGAGTGCGGTCAGCTCGTCGTAAACGATCTTGACCATGAGCTGCCCCGGCGAGACGGCGGTGAGCACGTCGCGGCCCATCGCGGCATCCTTAATCCGGTCGGTTACGTCCTTGGCAACCTTGTAGTTGACGTCGGCATCGACCAGCGCCCGGCGGATTTCCTTAATGGTCGCCGCCACGTTGATTTCGGAAATACTGCCCTGACCTTTTAGGGTTTTAATGGCCCGGTCGAGCTTGGTGGAGAGGTTATCAAACATAAATCACGGATTTGTCGGATTAGGCACCGAAAGCCCGCATCTAAGCCCTGAGAGGCGGGCTTTCGGCGGGGTCGGACGGGGTTAATTAAGGTCAAAAGTAGCCAGAAAAGGGCGAAATCCTGCGGCGGGCTTACCTTCGCGCCACTTCTATTCTGCTCCCAAAACGTGCCTGCTTCCCCTCCGTTGCGCCTGCTGGTTATTACTTATTACTGGCCGCCCTCGGGCGGAGCCGGCGTGCAGCGCTGCCTCAAGTTTGTGAAGCACCTGAGTCACTTTGGCGTGGAAGCCACCGTCATTACCGTGGATGCGGATCAGGCCACCTACCCGGTGCGCGACGAGAGCCTGCTGGCCGAAGTGCCGGTCGGAGTGCGTGTCATCCGCACGCCCACTTCGGAGCCATTCGAGTCTTATAAAAAGCTCACTGGCCGGGCCGTGCCCTACGGCGGCTTTGCCAACGAGGGCAAGCCCGGGCTGCTGCAAAAGGCGCTGCGCTTCGTGCGCGGCAACCTGTTCATCCCAGACCCGCGCCGGGGCTGGAACCGCCACGCCCTGGCCGCCGTGGAGCGGCTGCTGGCCGCCGGCGAAACCTTCGACGCCGTGCTCACCTCCTCCCCGCCCCACTCCACCCAGCTCATTGGCCTGGAACTGCAAAAACGCCACGGCCTGCGTTGGCTGGCCGATATGCGCGATCCCTGGACGGACATCTACTACTACAAAGACCTGCACCACACGCCCCTGGCCGCCTGGCTCGATGCTCGCTACGAGCGCCAGGTATTATCCCGGGCCGATGCCGTGCTGGTGACCTCGCCCGAAACCAAGCGGCTGTTCCAGGCCAAGCTGCCCGCGCTGCCCGCCGCCAAGTTCCACGTCCTGCCCAACGGCTATGATGAGTCGGATTTTCAGGGCTCCTCCCGCCCGCCTGCCGACTGCCTGCGCATCACCCACACCGGCACGATCACGGAGCTCTACCGCATCAAGCAGCTGCTGCAAGCTGTGGCGCAGTGCGCCGCCCGTCATCCCGAAGTGCCCCTGCGCCTGCGCTTCGTGGGTCAGGTTTCGGCCGAGCTGCGCGGTCAGATCGACCGGATGGGGCTGGGGCCGGTTACGGAATTTATCGACTTCGTGCCGCACAATCAATCGGTGGAGTACCTGCTGAGCGCATCGGTCCTGCTCATGGCCATTCCCGATGTGCCGCGCAATTTTGGCATTCTACCCGGCAAAGTATTTGAGTACCTGGCGGCTAACAAACCGGTGCTGTGCATCGGCCCCGCCGGCTCCGACGCCGACAACCTGCTCCAGGAGTGCGGCGCGGGCCAGGCCCTGCCCTACCAGGACGGCGCCCTGATGCTGGAAACGCTGAACGCTCTGGTGGCTCAGTGGCGCATCAACCCCAACCTGGATCTGCCGGCCGTCAGCCACACGCGCTACTCCCGCCGGGCGCTGACGGGAGAGCTGGCCCGGCTGCTCAGGGCTGCTGGCGAATTAAATCGGCCGCCAGCCGCTGGCTGAAAGCCGCGCTGGCGGCGCGCTGCAAGTGATTGCCATCAGTAGTGGCGTAGGGCTGAGCGCTGTAATCGAGGTAGGGCACGGCCTGGGCGGTGGCCAACTGGCGCATGAGCTGATCGAAACCGGGCTGATAAGTCTGCTCCAGTTGCAATAGCGAAGTCCCCACCGGCAGGCGCACGAGCACCACCCGACCGTGCGGTTTCAGCAGCTCAATTAGCTGGCGCAGCGCCGCCAGTCGGCCCGCCGACAGGTGCTGGCTGGCGGCCAGCCGGCGATAATCCTGCAACTTCTGGGCGGTGCGGGCGCGCACCTGGGCGCTGTCGGTGCCGATGCGGACTTCCAGCCAACCGTCGGGGTGCAGGCGCTCGGTGGCGGTGGCGTAGTCGAGCAGGAGGCGGTAGAGCGGCTTGGTCTGGTAGCGGGTGAGGTAGGGCAGGTTGGGATTCTGACTGACCTGCTGCAGCTGGCCGATGAAGGAATAATCCTCGGGAAACTGCCCTTCCGGACCCGTCAGCGACAGCGACCACGGATCGACCGCGAGGATAAAAAGCCCATTTTTGACCCCCGGCCGCAGCTTTCGCCCCACGCTGCGCAGGTAGGCCGGGCCGTAGGGCGAGTGCGTGAGCGTGAACGAGTAGTTCAGCAGCGGCCCCGCAAACCGGCCCGGCAGGGCCGCCGCGAGCACGGCCGGCTGAATGCCCTGCGCCGCCCGCGAAGTCCCCAGAATCAGCGAGCCCGCCGGCGGGCCCGTAAAACGGCCATAAAAAGCATCGACCTGACCCTTGAAAATAACCGGTCCGAGCAGCGCCGCGCCCAGCAGCGCCAGACCCGCGAGCAACAACAGCCGCCCAAACAGCCGGGCCACCACCGCGATTGGGGAACTGGTCAAAATTGAAAGTAGATAAAGGACGTACTGTTGAAAATTCCCAGGTATAAAATCAGCAGCGCGAGGCCTGCGTAGCCGGCCCAGCGCAGGGCGAACGGCTGCGCCGCCACCCAGGCTTGCGGACTGCGCCGCCGGCCGAAGTATTCCACCAGCAGCATCAGCAGCACGCCGAAGGCCGCCACGGCCAGTTCGGGACGGTAGTGCTGGGAAAACTCCAGCAGCAACGTAGCGCCGCGCTGGCCGCTCAGGCCCACCCAGCCGCTCAGCAGGTGCCGGCTGATAAACAGGGCTTCGGCCAGGGTATTAGCCCGAAAAAAAATCCAGGCGTAGGCCACCATGGCGAAAGTGATGACCACCCCCATGCCCCGCCGCAAACGCGGTCGCGCCGCCAGGCCCGTGATCTGCGCCAGCCGTTCCCGCGCCGGCCGGGCCGCCGTACTGGCCACCAGATAGAAGCCGTGCAGACCGCCCCAGGCGAGAAAAGTCCAGTTGGCGCCGTGCCAGAGGCCGCTGATGAGAAATACGGCCAGCAGATTGCCGTAGGCGCGCACCGGTCCCACCCGGCTGCCGCCCAGCGGAATGTACACGTAATCACGAAACCAGCTCGAGAGCGAAATGTGCCAGCGCCGCCAGAATTCAGGCACCGAGGCCGACAGGTAAGGTTGCCGGAAATTGAGGTTGAACTCGAACCCCAGCACCCGGGCCGCGCCCCGCGCCAGGTCCGTATAGCCGGAAAAGTCGCCGTAGATCTGGAAGGTGAACGCCAGCGTGGCCAGCACCAGCAAGGGCCCTTCGGCGTGTTGGCGCGGGTTATTAAAGATGGGATTGACGAGCAGCGCCAGGCGGTCGGCCACCACCACTTTCTTAAACAGGCCCCAGGCCATGAGGCGTAGGCCGCTCACCACTCGCTGATAATCAAACGCATGGGTGCGGCGGAACTGCGGCAGCATGTGGCCGCCGCGCTCGATGGGCCCGGCCACCAGCTGCGGAAAAAACGCCACGAACAGCGCAAAACGCCCGAAATTACGCTCCGCCACCAGCCGCCCCTGGTACACATCAATAATATAGCCCACCGACTGAAACGTGTAGAACGACACCCCCACCGGCAGCAGCAGGCCCAGCGCCGGCCCGGCCAGCAGCGGCAGGTGCAGCGCGCCCGCGAGTGAGCCGATGGCCGCCTGAAAAAAATTAAAGTACTTGAAAATAAACAGTGTGCCTAGGTTACTGAGCAAGCTGAGGTAGAGGTAAGGTCGCCGCGCCCGCTTGGTGGGCAGCTGGCTCATGCGGTAGCCGCTGAAGTAGTCGAGCAGCGTAGTGGCGAGTAGCAGCAGCGCGTACACCGCCCGCCAGCTCATGTAGAAGTAGTAGCTGGCCAGCAGCAGCCAGGGCCCGCGCCAGCGCGGCGGCAGGCTGAAGTACAGCCCGGCCACCACCGGGAAAAACACCAGAAAATGAAGGGAGTTGAATAGCATTCGCAACGCGGAAGTAGCCCCGGCGGTCAAAGGTCGGGCGCGGCGGGCAGAATGCGGGCTCCGGCGCGGGGCCGGCGGGCCGAATTCCCGGTTTAGCTGTTCTGGCGGCGGCCGGCGGGCAAGCCAACCCGGCCTGAACTACTTTTGCGATCCCGTTTCGGTTTATCTATCTTCATGGCTCTCGATCTCAACCACAAATCCATCCTCGTTACGGGCGGCACCGGCTCGTTCGGCAAGCAGTTCGTCCGCACCGTTTTTGAAAAATTCCCGCAGGTCCGACGCCTGGTCGTCTTCTCGCGCGATGAGCTGAAGCAGTACGAGATGAGCCAGGAATTCAGCCCGGCCCGGTACCCGGCCATTCGCTATTTCATTGGCGATGTGCGCGATGGCGAGCGCCTGCATCGCGCCTGCGAAGGCATCGACATCGTAATTCACGCCGCCGCCCTCAAGCAGGTCCCGGCGGCCGAATACAACCCGATGGAGTGCATCAAGACCAATATTTTCGGAGCCGAGAACGTCATCAACGCCGCCCTCGACTGCGGCGTGAAGGATGTGGTGGCTCTGAGCACCGACAAAGCCGCCGCGCCCATCAACCTCTACGGCGCCACCAAGCTGTGCTCCGATAAGCTTTTTGTGGCGGCTAATAATATGAAGGGCGCCCGCGATCTACGCTTTTCGGTGGTGCGATACGGCAACGTCATTGGCTCGCGGGGCTCGGTGGTGCCGTTCTTTCTCAAGGAGCGCCACACCGGCGTGCTGCCCATCACCCACCCCGACATGACGCGCTTCAACATCTCGCTGGAGCAGGGCGTGGACCTGGTGCTCTACGCGCTGGAGCACGCCTGGGGCGGCGAGATTTTCGTGCCGAAAATCCCCAGCTATAAGATCACCGAGGTAGCCCGGGCCATCGGGCCCCACTGCCGCCAGGACATCGTGGGCATCCGCCCCGGCGAGAAGCTGCACGAGGCCATGATCACCGAAACCGATGCCCTGAGTACCATCGAGTTGGACCGCTACTACGTCATCCTGCCCTCGCTGCCCACCTGGAACGTGGATAAGTTCGTGCAGCATTTCAATGGCCGGCGCGTGCCCCTGGGCTTCCAGTACGACTCGGCCAACAACAACGAGTGGCTCGATGCCGAGCAGATTCGCGCCGAAATCCGCCAGCATGTCGATGCCGGTTTTGAAGCCTGATTTTCCCGCCGCCGTCATGCCCGAATCCTCTTTTCAGCCCACCCGGCCGCTGCCCTACGGCCGCCAGAACATCACGGACGCCGATGTCGCCGCCGTCGCGGCCAGCCTGCAGGGCGATTTCCTGACCCAGGGCCCGCTGGTGGGCGAGTTTGAGAAGCAGTTTGCCGCCTACGTGGGCGCCCGCTACGCCGTGGCCGTGAGCAACGGCACGGCCGCCCTGCACCTGTGCACGCTGGCGCTGGCCGTGCGCCCGGGACAGCGCGTCATCACGTCCCCGCTCACCTTCGTGGCGTCGGCCAACTGCGTGCGCTACTGCGGCGGCGAAGTCCATTTTGCCGACATCGACCCCGCCACCGGCCTGCTCGATCTGCACCGGGTGCGGGCGTTGCTCGAAGCGCACCCGACGGGCTATTTCACCGGCCTGATCCCCGTGGATTTTGCCGGGCTGGCCGTGGACCTGGAAGTGGCCCGCCGCCTGGCCGACGAGTTCGGCCTGTGGATTATTGAGGACTCCTGCCACTCGCCGGGGGGCTTTTTCATTGATTCTCAGGGCGCCGAGCAGCACTGCGGCAACGGCCGGTTTGCCGAGCTGGCCATCTTCAGCTTCCACCCCGTCAAGCACATCGCCACCGGCGAGGGCGGCATGGTCACGACCAACGACGAGCGGCTCTACCAGCGGCTGCTGCACCTGCGCACTCACGGCATCACCCGCGATCCGGCCGAGCTCGTGCACGAGTCCGCCGGCGGCTGGTACATGGAAATGCAGGAGCTGGGCTACAATTACCGCCTGCCCGACCTCAACTGCGCCCTCGGCCTGAGCCAGCTCACCCGCGCCGCCGCCGGCCTGACCCGCCGCCGCCAGCTCGCGGCGCAGTACGATGCGGCTTTCGCTCCGGTGCCTGGCCTCACGGTGCTGGCGCCCGGGCGCCCCGGCCACGCGTATCACCTGTACATCATTCAGGTGGCGGATCGGCGGGAGCTGTACGATTACCTCAAAACCCGGCAGATTTTTGCGCAGGTCCACTACATTCCGGTGCACCGCATGCCTTATTACGAGGGCCTGGGCTGGCGGGCCGGCGATTTCCCGCTGGCCGAAGCCTACTACGCCCACTGCCTCAGCATTCCGCTTTTCCCAACGCTGACTGATGAGGAGCAGGACTACGTGGTGGCGAGCATCCAGGAATTTTTAGCTAAGTAGCCGGTGATGAATAACGGAACGTCATGCTGAGCGTATCCGAAGCATCTACCTCAATACTAATTAATTACTTGCGCGGTAGAGATGCTTCGGCTACGCTTAGCATGACGCTTCTACTGGTTGCCTAAACGAACCTCCCCTTGCAGCACACCCAACAAGAAGACTTCTGGTCCGGTGATTTTGGCCGGGAATACACCGACCGCAACTCGCGCCCGCTCGACGAGTGGAATGAGTTTTACCGCACCCTCTACGGCCACACCAAGCTGGAAATGAACGCCGAATTCCTCGGGGAGCTGCCCCGCGAGGCCCGCATCCTGGAGGTGGGCTGCAACACCGGCATGCAGCTGGTGGGCCTGAAGGCCGCCGGCTTCCGCAACCTCTACGGCCTGGAGCTACAAGCCTACGCGGTGGAGAAAGCCCGCGATTTCGTGCGTGGCGTCAACATCCTGGAGGGCAGTGGCTTCGATATTCCTTTCCGGGATCGCTTCTTCGACGTCGTGTGTACCAACGGCGTGCTCATCCACATTGCGCCCGACGATCTGCCGCGCATCATGGGCGAAATGGTGCGCTGCTCCGGCCGCTATATTATGGGCTACGAATATTACGCGCCCCAAACCACGGCCATCAAGTACCGGGGCAACGAGGGCTTTCTCTGGAAAACCGATTTCGCGCAGGTCTTTCTGGACAATTTCCCGGAGCTGCGGCTGGTGAAGCAGCGGCTCTACCCCTACCTCACCGAGGCCGAGCGCGGCCACCAGGACGTCGTGTACCTGCTCGAAAAAATAACCGCTTAATGCAGCGCGCCGGCATTATTTCGCAGGTACGGATGGGCAGTACCCGGCTGCCGGGCAAGGTGCTGCTGCCCGCCGCCGGCCAGCCGCTGCTCGACTACCACATCGCCCGCCTGCGCCAGAGCGGCCTGCCAGTGCTCCTGGCCACCACCACCGAGCCGGGCGACGACGTGCTGGCCGCCTACGCCGCCGCCCACGAGCTGCCCGTGCACCGCGGCAGCGAAACCGACGTGCTGGCCCGCTACTACGAAACGGCCCAACACTTTGGCCTCGACGTCATTGTGCGCGTCACCAGCGATTGCCCCCTGGTGGATGGCCAGCTGATCGGCGCCGCCGTAGTCCGCTTTTTGGCCGAAAATAACCCGCTGGTTTACCGCTCCAATTCCATCGTACGCAGCTTCCCGCGCGGGCTGGATTTTGAGATTTTTTCCATGGAAATGCTGGCCGAAGCCCACGCCAACGCCACGTTGCCCTACGAGCGGGAGCACGTCACGCCTTATCTAAAAACCAATCCGGCCACGGCCGGCCGCGTCGTTTTCCGCGACGAGGTCTGGCACGGCGGCGACTTGAGCCGCTTCCGCATCACCCTCGATACGCCGGAAGATTACGAAGTACTGCGCACACTTATCGAGCAGCACCACGCCGCTGATCTGGCCCTCCCCGATCTGCTCGACCTGCTGGTCGCCCACCCCGAAATCATGGCCCTGAACGCGCACATCGAGCAAAAAACCGCATGACCCTGCCCGACACCCTGCACCAGAACGAGTTCGGCTTCTACGAAATCAAGCACAAGCCCACCCCGGCCGAGCTGCGCGATTACTACGCCCAGCGCTACTACCAGGAAAACCTGACCACCTACCAGGCCGCCTACCCGCCCGAGGAGCTGGAGCACCTGGAAGGTAAGCTCCGTCTGCGCCACTGGATCACGACGGAGCTGCGCCGCCCCGCCGCTGGCGAACCCGCCAAAGCTCCTGAGCCAGACCCGGGCGGCGCCTTTCTCGACATCGGCTGCGGTGAGGGCTGGGCGCTGGCGTACTTCCAGCGGCAGGGCTGGGAGGTGCTGGGGCTGGATTTCAGCAGCTACAGCCTGGAGCGATTCCACCCGGAGCTGCGCGGGCACCTGCGCACCGGCGACTTGTACGAAGAGCTGCAAAAGCTCGCCGACACGGGCCGGCAGTTCGACGTGCTCTGGCTCGATAACGTGCTCGAACACGTGCTCGACCCCGCCGATCTGCTACGGCGCTGCCGGGCCCTGGTCGCGCCCAACGGCGTTTTGATGGTGGACGTGCCCAACGATTTTTCGGCCCTGCAACAACACCTGCTCACCAACGGCCACATCAACCGGCCCTTCTGGATTGCGCTGCCCGATCACCTCTCCTATTTCACGCCATCCGGCCTGCGCAACCTGGCCACCGCCACCGGCTGGCATACGGCCAAACTCATTGGCGACCAACCGATTGACCTCAATCTTCTGAACCCAGCAACCAATTACGTCATGGACCGCGCCGCCGGGCCGGCTGCCCACCGGGCCCGGCTCGAACAGGATAATCTCCTGTTGCGCACGGCCCCGCTGCCTGCCGTGGCGGCCTACTACGCGGGTCTGGCCGGCGTGGGCCTGGGCCGCAGCATTGTTGCATTTTTGCAGCCGGCTTAAGTCGTTGACTTCTCCCTATTCTATGACCTCATCCCCCATTTCCGTCCTCAGCGGGGCCTCGGCGCCCGAGCAGACGCGGCGCGAAGGTTTCGCCCAGACGCTGCGCGAGTCGCCCATTCCCAACACCGAGCTGCTCAACAATCTGGGCCTCTACCTGAACCGACAGACGTTTTCGCGGCTGCTGTTCTTCACCGAGCTTTACCAGCAAATCATCCCGGTACACGGCGTGGCGATGGAATTCGGCGTGCGCTGGGGCCAGAATCTGGCGCTGATGCACGCCCTGCGCGGCATTTACGAGCCGTTTAATTACAACCGCAAAATCATTGGCTTCGATACCTTCGGCGGCTTTCCGTCCGTCGATGTCAAGGACGGCGACCGGGTGAAAGCCGGCGACTACGGCGTGACGGACCATTACCAGGCGTACCTGACCCAGATCCTGGCCCTGCACGAGGCCGACAGCCCCATTCCGCACAAGCGTAAGTTTGAGCTGGTGGCCGGCGACGCCGCCGAAACCGTGCCCCGCTACCTCCGCGATCATCCCGAAACCGTCATCGCCTTTGCCTACTTCGATTTTGACATCTACGCCCCCACCAAAGCCTGCCTCGAAGCCATCCGCCCGCGCCTGACCAAGGGCGCCGTCGTGGCTTTTGATGAGCTGAACTGCCCCGAGTTTCCGGGGGAAACGCTGGCCTTTGACGAGGTATTTGGCGTGGCCAATTACGCCCTGCGCCGCAGCCCGCTAAACCCGTTGATTTCCTATCTGGTTGTTTAGCCAGGCAAGAAGCCTCCGATCTGCACTAACGCTTACCTCCTGATTTGACTACTTACCGCGCCCTGCCGCCCGTTAATTTTCGCTGGGAAAATTATCAGCTCATCCCCATTCGCTTCGGGGACCGGGAGCCCATCCGGGCCTGGCGCAATGCCCAGCTGCAAGTCCTGCGGCAGGCCGAATTGCTGACGGCGGCTCAGCAAGAAGCTTATTTCCAGCGTGTGGTTTTGCCGCTGTTTGAGCAGGAACAGCCGGGCCAGCTACTGTTTTCACTGCTGTGCGACAATGAGTTAGTCGCCTACGGCGGCCTGGTCCACATTTCCTGGCCCGATGGCCGGGCCGAAGTTTCCTTCCTGGCCGACCCGGCGCGGGCGGCCGACCCGGTTACGTACGAGAGTGATTTCAGGGCGCACCTGCGGCTGCTGGGCCAGGTTGCTTTCGAGGGCCTGAATTTCAACCGGTTGTTCACCGAAACCTACGATATCCGGCCTGCCCACGTGGCCATTCTGGAGGCGGCGGGCTTCCAGCGGGAGGGCCGCCTGCGCCAGCACGTGCGCCTGAGCCCGGATACCTTTACCGATTCACTGATGCACGGCCAGCTGGCCGCCGACTATGCCACAGCCTTTGGAACTGCCGTTTAAACGAATCTTTATCAGCGGCGGGGCCGGGGTGATTGGCCAGGAAATGACGCGCCGGCTGGCCGCGCTGAGTGCCGATATTCAGGTGTTGGTGGGGGATATCAAGCCCCGGCCGGCCGACTTTCCGGCTCGGTTTCAGTATCGCCAGGGCGATCTGAATTTGCTCACCGAGCCGGAAATCAGCGTCTTTGCGCCCGATCTGTTTATTCACCTGGCCGCCACCTTCGAGCGCTCGGCCGAGACGTACGGCTTCTGGGAGGAAAATTTCCGGCACAACGTGCAGCTCAGCCACCACCTGATGACGGTGCAAAAGGACCTGCCCTCGCTACGGCGAGTGGTATTCGCCTCCAGCTACCTGATTTACAACCCGGCGCTCTACACCTTCGCTGGGGTGCCGGCTCAGGCTACCAGCCTGCGCGAAACGGACCCCATTCTGCCCCGCAATCTGACGGGCATGGCCAAGCTGGCCCACGAGATCGAGCTGCGCTTTTTGCAAACCTTTCGGGCCGAACAGTTTACCACCGTGTGCCCGCGCATCTACCGGGGCTACGGGCGCAATGGGCGCGACATCACCTCGCGCTGGGTGCGGGCGCTGCTGGCGGGCGAAGAAATCACCGTCTACGGCGCTGAATCCTTCTTCGATTACCTCTACGCCGCCGATACGGCCGAGGGCCTGCTGCACCTTGCCACGGCCGAAACCGTCACTGGTATCATCAACCTGGGTACCGGCCGCGCGCGCCGCGTGGCGGAAGTCGTGGAGGTTTTACGGCAAAACTTCCCCGATCTGCGGGCCCGGTACGTGGCGTCCGACGTTCCCTTTGAAGCCTCACAGGCCGATATGACGGCGTGGTCGACCCAGATTGACTGGCGGCCGACGAAGACGCTCGAAGTGGCCATTCCCGAAATAATTGCCTTCGAGCGGGCTCGCCTCACTATCAGCAGCGCGGACGAAAACAAGGCGCCGGGCCACCTGCTCATCAGCAGCCTCGCAGCTAAGGTGCCGCTGGCCAATGCCGTGCGCACCGCCGCCCGGCGCCTGCACCCTAGTCTAAAAGTGGTGGGTGGCGACTTAAATCCGCAGGCCCTCGGCTTTCATTTCACCGATGAAAGCTGGGTGATGCCGCTGACCAACGATGTTCATCTAGCGGAGATCATTGACCAATGCCGGGCGCGGGGTATTGCCCACGTTGTCCCCACCCGCGACGGCGAGCTGGCCTTCTGGAGCCGGCACCGCGATACCTTCGCCGCCGCCGGCATTGCCGTGCTAGTGAGTGCGCCGGCCGCCGTGCAGCGCTGCCTCGACAAGCTGGAGTTTGCCACCTTCGGCCAGCAGGCCGGGCTGCCGGTGATCCCGACCAGCCTGAGCCTGGAAGCCCTGGCCACGGACGATGCGCCCCTACCCGCCAACGCCGCTTTCGTCGTGAAGGAGCGGCACGGCGCCGGCTCGCTCAGCCTGGGCCTGAACCTGTCCTACGCCGCCGCCCTGGCCCACGCCCTGACGTTGGCGGAGCCGGTTTTTCAGCCATTTATCCACGGCCGGGAAATCAGTGTCGACGCGTACGTGGACCGCGCTGGCCGGGTCCACGGCCTCGTGCCGCGCACCCGCGACGTGGTCGTGCGCGGCGAATCGCAGGTCACTACCACCCTGGACGACCCGGCCCTGGTGGCCCGCCTCACGCCGATGATTGAGAAGCTCGGGCTCTACGGGCCACTGGTGTTGCAGGCCCTGCTCAGCCCCGATGGCGGCTTGCATATCATTGAGTGTAACTGTCGGTTCGGGGGCGCTTCCACGCTGGGAATCGCGGCGGGGGTGGACTCGTTTTTCTGGTTTTTGCAGGAAGCTGCCGGGGCGACGCTGGCGCAATTCCCCTTCTACCCGGCGGCCGGCCCGCTGCGGCAGGTACGGGCGGCAGCGGACAGTACGCACCGCGTAATGCCCGACTGAGGGAGCGCGTTCTTACTTCTCCCCAATTCAACGTCCATGCCCGTTCTTATTTTCGACCTTGATGATACGCTGTACCCCGAGGTGAGCTACGTGCACAGCGGTTTTGGGGCAGTGGCGGCATGGCTAAGCCCGCTGCTCGGCGTGCCGGTGGCGGCGCTGACGGCGGCCATGGTAGCGGAAGAAGCTACGCACGGCCGGGGGCAGGTATTCGACACGGTGCTGCGCCAACACCACCGCTGGACGAAGAAACTGGTGGATGGCTGCCTGCGCACCTACCGGCAGCACCAGCCCGAACTAAGCTTATATCCCGATGCGGAACGGTGCTTGAGTCGCTTGGCGGCCGGGCCGCTCTACCTCGTCACCGACGGGCACAAGGAAGTGCAGGCCCGCAAGGTGGCGGCGCTGCACCTGGCCGCCCGCGTCCGACACGCCTACCTCACCAACCGCTACGGCCGCCACCGAGCCAAGCCGGCCCCGTACTGCTTCGAGCTGATCTGCCGCCGCGAGGGCGTACCGCCCGCCCAGGTGATTTACGTGGGCGACAACCCACGCAAGGATTTTGTGGGAATAAAGCCGCTGGGCTTTCGCACGGTCCGCATTCTGCGGGGCAATTACGCGCACCTGGCCGCCGATCCGGCGCACGAGGCCGACCGACGCATTCATTCCCTGGATGAGCTGACGCCGGCGTTTATTAACGAGCTGTTGGGGTTATAGGGTCATTCTTGCAGAAAGACCGGGCCGCCAGCAAAGAACAGCGCGCTACTGGTCCGGGCGGCTACCTTTGGGGCTCGAATTCGCATTAGCCAACTATGACCGAAATTACCATCGGTGGCCGTCCCGTGGGGGCGGCGCACAAGCCGTTTATCATTGCTGAAATGTCGGGCAACCACAACCAGAGTCTGGACCGGGCGCTGGCGCTGGTCGATGCGGCGGCGGCGGCCGGGGTGGATGCCCTCAAGCTCCAGACCTATACCGCCGATACCATTACGATGGATACCGGCTTTGCCATCGACGAGGAAGGCCAGTCGCTGTGGGAAGGCAAAAATCTGTACCGGCTTTACCAGGAAGCCCATACGCCCTGGGCGTGGCACGCCGAGCTTTTTGCCCGCGCCCGGCAGCACGGGATGCTGGCTTTCAGCTCGCCGTTTGATGAAACGGCCGTTGATTTTCTGGAGCAGCTGGACGTGCCGGCTTATAAAATCGCCTCGTTTGAGAACGCCCACTGGCCCTTGCTGCGCAAAGTAGCCGCCACCGGCAAACCCGTGATTGTGAGTACCGGCGCCGCCACGCTGGCCGAAATCGACGACGCCGTGCGGGTGCTGCGCGAAGCCGGCTGCCGCGAGCTGGTCCTGCTCAAGTGCACCAGCACCTACCCCGCCTCACCGCTCAATACCAACCTGCGCACCATTCCGGTGCTGGCCGAAACCTTCGACTGCCCCGTGGGCCTTTCCGACCACACGATGGGCGTGGGCGCGAGCGTGGCGGCGGTGGCCCTGGGCGCCTGCGTCATCGAAAAACACTTTACCCTGAGCCGCGCCGAGGGCGGCGTGGATTCGGCTTTTTCCCTGGAGCCGCACGAGCTGAAGATGCTGGTGGAAGAAACCGAGCGGGCACACCAGGCCCTGGGCACCGTGCAGCTCTGCATTCAGACCGGCGAAGAAAAGAGCCGCCTCTACAAGCGCAGCATCTACGTGGCCCGGCCCATCGCGGCGGGTGAGAAATTCACAACGGACAACCTGAAAATCATCCGACCCGGCGACGGGCTCTGGCCCCGGCACTGGGACGTGGTGTTGGGCCGCCGGGCCGCCCGGGATCTGATGCCCGGTACGCCCCTGAGCTGGGAGGCGTTGTAATGCCGCACTCCTTGCCCCTCGTCGCCCGGCTGCGCGATATTTTGCAGCTGCGCTTTACGGCCGTGTTTGCCGCGCTGCCAGCCGCTGCGCTGGCCGGCATCTCGCCGGCCAATCCGCTCCGACGGCTGGCACGGGTGCTAGGCTACGCGGGCCTGCGGCTGGGCGGCAATCTCATTCAACCGATCAAAAATCCCGATTCGCTGGCCGGCAAAGTCTGGCTTTACGTGGTGAGCGCCAATAATTACGACGCGCTGGAATTCATCCAAAAAGCCCGGCCCGATGCCGTACTAGTGGCCGGACAGGCCAAAAATATCGGCCGGTACAATGCGGCGGTGAACCGGCTTTCGCTGCGCCGGAAGGTGCTGTACTACTGGCAGTTTCCGTTCGCCTTACTGGGCTTGCTACGCTCGGAAAAGGGCCGGGCAGGGCGGTTTTTTGATTTTATTTTCTACGCCATCGGCTACTACGAGGTGTACCGCCGGGCGCTTCGGCAGTACCGCCCGGCGGCCGTCATTTTCTCCAACGACCACAACGACGACACCCGCTCACTGCTGCTGGCCTGCCGGGCCGAGGGCGTCCCCACGGCCTACGTGCAGCACGCCAGCGTGAGCGCCAACTTCCCGCCCCTTGGCTTCGACCTCAGCCTGCTCGAAGGCCAGGACGCCCTCGACAAATACCGGCAGTGCGGCCCCGTCCACGGCCGGGTGGAGCTCATCGGCATGCCCAAAGCCGATGGCTATCTGGCCCGACGCAACACCGCCCCGGCCGTGCGGCGCGTGGGCTTGGCCTGCAATATTCACGACCCGCTGCCGGCCCTTACCGCCACGCTGGCTTACCTGCTGCGCGAATTGCCGGAGCTCACCTTCACCCTGCGCCCCCACCCGAGCGACGGCCGCGACTTCGCGCCGCTGCGGCAATTGCTCCCCGCGTTGCAATGGTCCAGCGCCCGCACCGAAAACGTGTTCGATTTTCTGCTCGGGCAGGATGCGCTGGTGGCGGCCGATACTTCTACCCATCTCGAAGCCACGCTGCTGAACGTGGCCAGCATTTATTACCGCTTCAGTACTAATCTGCTCACGGATGACTACTACGGTTACGCCGCCCGGGGCCTGGTGGTGCGGGCGGACACGCCCACGGAATTAGCGGCGGCCCTGCGCACGTACGCCGGGCACAAGCCGGCCGACCTGTACCGCCGGGCCGCCTACTACAACGCCACGCTGGGCACGGCCGATGAAGGCCGCAGCCAACCCCGCACCCTGGCGCTGCTCAACGCCTGGCTGGCGGCCGGACCAGCGGCCGTTTAATGCCCCGGCCGGGTTACGTTCTACTTTGCATCCATGTCCGCTCCTTCCCCCGTCCTGCCAGCTCCCGCCCCAGTTAGCGTGACGAGCGCCATGCGGCTGGCGTACGTGCTACGGCACTTCCGACTGGCCTACGAGGACGTGCCGACGGTCGCCATTGGCTACGCGGATGCGCCGCAGATCATCACGGTGGCGGCGGGGGCCGGCGATTTTTTTCAGCAAGGGCAAGCCTATCCACCGGCCCCGAGCTGGCGCGAGTGGGCGGGTCAGCGCATTCCGTTTTTCTTCGATCCGCAGCCCGGGGCGGCCTTATTGGAGCTGGGCGCGGGCCGGGCCAGTATTGGGGCCGATATTATTGCCGGAGCCTTCTATCTGCTCAGCGGCTGGCAGGAATATTTCTCCGACGCCCGCGACCGGCACGGGCGGTTTCCCTACGCCGCCAGCGTGCAGCAGCAGTATGATTTCGTGACGCGGCCCGTGGTAAACTATTATTTCGACGTGCTGAAAACGGCGCTGGAGCACGTCACCGGCCGGCCGTTGCGGCCCCGGCGCTGGGCGGGGGACGCGCCGTTGGCGGCCTTCATCAGCCACGACATCGATAACCTACGCAACGCCTGGAAAGCCCCGGCCAAAGCCGCGCTGAAACGGGGAAACCTCGTTCAATTCGGCAAGCATATCTGGCAGCACCTGGCCCGGCCCGATGCCTGGGACAACCTGGAAAAAGTGGCCGCCACAGTGGCGGGATACGGCGCGAAGTCCACGTTTTTCATCCTGCCCGAACATCGCCCCGGGGCCGATGGCTCGCCCAACGCCGACTATATTCTTACTCCCAGGCTGCGGCAGCGGCTGCAAAAGCTGGCGCGGCAGGACGCCGAAATCGGTCTGCACGGCAGCATCGGCACGGCGAGGGAAGAGGGCCGGTTGCGCCGCGAAAGCCGACCGGAGTCACGGGCTAATCCTGGTCTGCGCTTTCACTACCTACGCTGGGAGCCCCGCGCTACGCCAGGCCTGGTGGATGCGGTTGGTTTTGGCTACGACTCTACGCTGGGCTTTGCCGAGCATTATGGTTTCCGGCACTCGTACTGCGCGCCCTTTTACCCGTTCAATTTTGCTACCGGCGGCGCGCATCAGTTCCTGGAAATCCCACTCAATGTAATGGATGCGACGCTGCACCATCCCCATTACCTGCAATTATCCGCCCCCGAAATCCTGCCCGCCCTCCAACCGATGCTGGCGGAAATTGCCCGCTTTGGCGGCGTGGCGACCGTGCTCTGGCACAACGACCATTTCGACCCGGCCAATGCCGTGACCGGTCCGGCTCAGTTTGCCGAAATCATGCGCCACCTTCAGCAGCAGCACGCCGTTTTTCTCACCGGCAGCCAGATTCTGGCCGAACTTTGAGGCCGCTGCGGCTTTCACCCGGGCTCCTTTTCCTCACCTTTTCACTTCGTTATACTTTTGGGCATCGTTCAGCGCCAGGGCATTCGCAACACCCTGATTTCCTACCTGGGGCTGGCCGTCGGCTTCGCCAATACCATCCTGATTTTGCCCCGGCTGCTCTCGCCGGCCCAGATCGGGCTCACGGCCGGGGTGCTCGTGCCGCTGGCTACCATTGGCGCGCAACTGGCGGGGTTTGGCTTCGCCAGCGCAGGGATGCGGTATTTTCCGTTTTTCCGCAATCAGGGGCGCAATCACGCGGGTTTTTTTCCGCTGCTGCTGGGGCCGCCGCTGCTGGGTTTCGCACTCGTGGCCCTGCTGATGTGGGCCGGCCAGCCGCTGGTATTGTACTGGTACGCCAAGGGCGACGCGGCCCTGCTGGCGCCGCACTACCTGACCGCCATCGCGCTGACAGGCTGCATCCTGCTCGGCTCGCTGCAGGATGCTTACCTGAAATCGCTTTTTCACACCTCTTTTTCGTCCTTCGCGCAGGAGATCTTATTGCGCCTGATGCTCGTCGGGGCGGCCATCGCCTACAGCCAGCACTACCTGAGCTTTCACGGCTTCGTGCTGGCCTACGTGGGCGCCTACGCGGTGGTGGCGCTGCTGCTCACGGTTTATCTGGCGGCCATTGGCGAGTTGCACCTGCGGCCCACGCGGGCCGCTTTGCGCATCAAGCCGCTGGGGGAAATGTTGGGCTTCGGGGCGTTTATGCTGCTGAGCAATATCTCGGGTACGGTACTGCTGAACATCGACAGCATCATGGTGGGCACAAAGCTCAGCCTTGCCGCCGCCGGGATTTACCTTATTGCGACCAATGTGAGCACGGCACTGGTGCTGCCTTTCCGGGCACTCTACAAAACGGCGTTCACCCTCATTGCCGAATACTGGAAGGAAGGCGATATGGCGAAGATGGCCGATTTTTACCGCCGCAGCACCCGGATCAACACCCTCCTGGGCTGCTACCTGGCCCTGGGCATTGGCCTGAACCTGACCTTTATCTACGGCCTCATTCACCGGCCCGAGTACGCGGTGGGCACCACGGCCGTACTCCTGCTGCTGGCCGGCCGGCTGGTCGATGGCATCACGGGTGTCAACGGCATCATCGTGGCGACCTCGCCGCGCTACCGGTTCGATCTGATCTTTAATATGTCCCTGGCCGCCGCCGTAGTGGTGCTCAACTGGCTGCTGATTCCGCGCTTCGGTCTGGCCGGAGCGGCCCTGGCCTACTGCGTGGCGCTGGTCAGTATCAACGCGGCCCGGACGTGGTTTGTGTGGCGCTACTACGGCCTGCAACCCTTCGACGGACTTATCGGCCGCATCCTGCTGGTCGCCGCCGTGGCGGGCGGGGCCGCCTGGGCCCCGCCCGCCACACCCAACGTCTGGCTGACGCTGCTGCTGCGCGGCGGCATTCTCACGGTAGTATACGGCACGGGCGTGCTACTCACCCGCACCGCGCCGGAGCTGACGGGTATCTTAACAAAGATGCGGGCCAGATTGGGCCGTTAGCCCCCAAAATAAAACGGTTAGCAGCAGCCCCCCACGGCCTCGCCGCCCGCTGCAGCGGCCGGTACCGGGCCGCAATCGAAAAGGCCGAAGTGGCGGCTCTCGTCGCCCCGCACCTCGAAGGCGGCCCCGTAGCGGGTATCGCGCAGCATGGCGGCCGTATTGCCGCACACCAGCACGGGCCGGCCGGTTTCAAAGGTGTGGTGGTCGTCGAGCACGAACTGAGTGGGCTGGCCGGGCACCGTGCCGAGGTAAGTAGCGACTTGCCCGTGGTCTTCGCAGCGGTCTTCCAGATCAAGCTTGAAGGCGCGTACGGTGAGCGAGTAGAACCCGATGTTACCGACCTTGGCTTCGATCTCGGGGTTGTTGATGGTGAGGCGGCGGCTGGAAAACAGGCGGTAGTCGTGCACGCCCAGACTGAGCAGCAGGCGGCGGAAATCTTCGGTATAGAGCGCCCCGCTCAGGCATTCCCCGTAGAGAATGGGGTCCTGACGCAGGGCCTCGGGCACGCGACGGTCGGCAAATACGTCGGCGATGAACAGCTCCCCGCCGGGCTTTAGCACCCGAAAAATTTCCCGGTAAGTAGCCGCTTTGTCGGTGCTCAGGTTCAGCACGCAGTTGCTCACAACCAGATCCACGCTATTATCCGCCAGGCCGGCGGCGGCCAGGTCCTCAATGTAGCCGTGGCGAAACTCTACGTTCGGCTGGGCGTAGCCGAATTTTTCGGTGTGAAAGTCGATGTTACGGCGGGCCACGTCGAGCTGCTCCTCCGTCATATCCACGCCGATAACCCTTCCGGTTTCCCCCACCAGCCGGGAAAGCAGGTAGGCATCGCGGCCCGAGCCACTACCCAGATCCAGCACCGTGAGGCCTTCGATGGCATCGGGCACGCACACGCCGCAGCCGTAGTACTTATCCAGTACCTCGGGCGCCAGCTGAGCCAAAATACGGCGGTGAGCCAGGGGGATATCGTCGGTGCAGCAGGCATTGGTCAGCAAATCCTGGCTGGTTTGGAGCTGGGTGCCGTAATAATCCTGAACCTGGGCGTGCGTGTCGGTGGTGGGCATGGGGCGAAAAATATAAGGAACCCGAGAACCGGGTTTTTGCCGGGTTGTTTCAAAGGTATGGGCTGGGACCGGACGCCAGAGCTGAAATGGATTCAGCTATAACCCTGATTAGTGCGCCGCCATGGATTCCCCCACCAGCGGCACGTACTTGGTGTGTTCCGAGCGATAAAACCGCTCAAAAACCAGGGGGAAGATAAATAGCGTCAGGATGGTGCCCGTGACCAGCCCGCCAATTACGACAATGGCCAGCGGCTTGGATGTTTCGGAACCAATGCCGGTGGACAGGGCCGCCGGCATCAGGCCGATGGTGGCCATGAGGGCCGTCATCACCACGGGGCGCACCCGCGAAATCACTCCTTCGGTAATTGCCGCGTCGAGCGGGTGCTTTTTTACCAGGTTCTGCTTGAAGACCGAAATCAGAATCACGCCATTCTGGATGCAGATGCCAAACAGCGCGATGAAGCCGATGCCGGCCGAAATCGAGAAGTTGGTGTGCGTGATGAGCAGCGCCGCAATGCCGCCAATGATGGCAAAGGGCACGTTTAGCAGTACCAGCCCCGCGTCTTTGAGATTACCAAAGAGAATAAACAGAATGAAGAAGATCAGCGCCAGCGACACCGGCACAACCTGGCTCAGCCGTTGCTGGGCGCGGCGCTGGTTCTCGAAATCGCCGGTCCACTTCTGCTCGTAGCCCTTGGGGAGCTGCACGTGGCGGTTCACTTTTTCCTGCGCTTCGGCGATGGTCGAGCCCATGTCGCGCCCGCGAATGGAGAACTTCACGGCGGCAAACCGGCGGTTGTCGTCGCGGTAAATCAGGCTCGGGCCCGTCACGGCGGAGATGGTGGCAATCTCCGTCAGCGGTACCGTGGTGCCCGACTGGGTAGGCACCATGAGCGCGCTGATTTCCTGGGGCGTCTGCCGGAACTGCGCCTCGTAGCGCACCCGGATGGGGAATTTGCGCTCGCCCTCGTAGAGCTGGCTGGCCTGCTTGCCGCCCACTGCCATTTCGAGCACCGAGTTGGCATCCGATTTATTAACGCCGTAGCTGGCCATGCGGCGCTCGTCGAGGTCGGCGTGCAGCTCGGGCTGGCCGATATTGCGCAGTACGCCCAGGTCGTCAATGCCCCGCACGTTTTTCAGGATTTCGTACACTTCGCGGGCCTTGCCTTCCAGCGTGGCCAGATCGGTGCCGTAAATCTTGACGGCAATGCTGCCCTTCACGCCCGAGGCGGCTTCCTCCACATTGTCGGTGATGGGCTGCGAAAAGTTGAAGTCAACCCCCGTGAAGCGATCCAGCTTAGATTTCATGCGCTCCACCAACTCCTCACGGTAGGCTTTGCTCTTCATCTTTTTCTGCACCGCGTCGGTGTGCTTGATCTGGACGAGGAACTCGTTGTTGTAGAAGCCCGTCGGGTCGGTGCCGTCGTTGGGGCGGCCGGTCTGGCTCACCACATCACTCACTTCGTCAAAAGACAAAAACACGCGCCGCATCTGGTTGCACAGGTCATTCGACGACGCCAGGCTGATGCTCAGCGGCAGCTGGGCGCGCACGTAAATACTACCCTCGTTCAGCTCCGGCAAAAATTCCGAACCCAGAAAAGAGAAGGAAAACAGGCCCACCGCCGTCACGGCGAAAGCCAGCAGCAGGCTGGCCGTTTTGCGGCCGTAAGTGAAGCGGAAGAACCGTTGCGCGCCGTTGTTCACGGCCCGCACGAAGAAGTTATCCTTCTCCCGCACGTTCTTTTTCAGCAGAATGCTGACCAGCACCGGCACGAGCGTCAGCGTAAAGACCAGGGCCCCGAGCAGGGCAAAGCCGAGTGTCCAGGCCAGCGGGGAAAAGACTTTGCCTTCTACTTTTTCGAAGGAGAAGATCGGCAGCAACGCGGTGATGATGATGGCTTTGGCGAAGAAAATCGACTTGCCCATATCGCGCCCGCTCTTCTTGATGAGGCCCAGCTTGGAGAGCTTATTGAATTTCTCCATGCCCACCTGATGCGCTTTGTGGTCGAGGGCGACGAACAAGCCTTCCACCATCACCACGGCGCCGTCGATGATAATGCCGAAGTCGATAGCGCCCATACTGAGCAGGTTGGCGCTCATACCCTTCAGCCGCAGGCAGATGAAGGCGAAGAGCAGCGCCAGGGGAATAATGATCGACACGATGACCGTCGTGCGCCAGTCGGCCATGAACAGGAACACGATGAGCGTCACCAGCACCACTCCTTCGAGCAGGTTGTGAATGACGGTTTCGGTCGAGAAATCAATGAGCTGCTGCCGGTCATAGAAGGTTTTCATCTTCACGTCGGGCGGCAGGATTTTGGAATTCAGCTCGTCGACCTTGGCGTGCAGCCGGGCGATGACTTCGGACGGATTTTCGCCCTTGCGCATCACCACGATTCCTTCCAGCTTATCATCCTCGAAGCCCCGGCCCACCTGCCCCAGCCGTGGCAGCGCCGACTCGGTGACTTTGGCCACGTCGCGCACCAGAATCGGCACGCCCTTCACGTTCTTGATGACCGTATTCGTGATGTCCGAAATATTATTCAGCAGGCCGATGCCGCGCACCACGTAGTTCTGCTGGGCCTGGTTGATGACGTCGCCGCCCACGTTGATATTGGAGCGCTGCACAGCCGTGTACAGATCGAGCGGCGTGAGGCCAAAAGCCTGTAGCTTGCCGGGGTTCACGCTGATTTCGTAGTCCTTCACCTCGCCGCCGAAACTATTCACATCGGCCACGCCGGGCACGGCTTTCAGGTTGCGCTCCACCACCCAGTCCTGCAGGGTTTTCATCTCCCGCACGGTCCTGGTCTTGCTTTCCAGCGTGTAGCGGTAGATTTCGCCGGTCGGGCCGTAGGGCGGCTGCACGTCGGGCACGATGTTGTCGGGCAAATCCACCTCCCGCAGCAGGTTATTGACCTGCGGGCGGGCAAAGGCATCGTCCACGCCATCGTCAAAAATCACCTTCACCACCGACAGCCCGAAGAGCGTGGTACTGCGCACCGACGCCTTTTTCTGCACCGGGTTGAGGGCAATTTCAATCGGCACGGTCACGAATTTCTCCATCTCCTCAGCCGAGCGGCCGGGCCACTGCGTGATGATGGTAATCTCGGTATTGGTCACGTCCGGAAACGCCTCAATGGGCGTGTTGCGGTAGCTCACGATTCCCATCACCACCACCGCCAGCGTCATCAGAAAGATGAAGCCTTTGTTCTTCAATGAAAAGACAATAATGCCCTGAATAAATTTATTCATTGTTTTTAAGAGTAAGCCGAACGGGCCGCCGGGGCGGCCCGACCGTTCAGTCGGGCCGCTGGTGGGCCGGGATAAGGCCGTTGGCTAATCGTTCAGCTCGTCGTAAACCAGCAGCTGGTTTTTGGCAATCACCACGTCCCCGGGCGCGAGACCTTTGCTCACGTAGCTGTAGTCGCCCACCGTTTTGCGAATGGTCACGGCCCGGGTTTCCACATGGGTGCGGTCACGAAAGACCATCACGAAGTTGCGGTCCTTGTCAAACACCACTGCTTTGGCCGGCACCGCCAGCGCCCGCACCCCTTCCGTATTGCCCACCCGCACCTGGGCATACATCTCAGGCTTGAGCAGATAGCCGGGGTTTTCGAGGCGCACGCGCACCTTCATGACCTTGCTGTCGGGATCGAGCACGTTGAATACCTTGTCGATCCGGCCGTGGAAATGCTTGTCGGGATAAGCCAGCGTCGTGACATCGGCCGTGTAGCCCACTTTCACCTTCGAGATATCGGCCTCAAACACATTGGCCATAATCCAGACATCATCCAGGTC
>JAYWCH010000363.1:0-7761 GCA_043780755.1 Hymenobacter sp. | reverse complement strand
GAAACCGGGGCTTTGAGTGGGCTGTTGGGGGGGTAAATTATTGGGATAGTAGCGACTCAGGAGCGTAAGGCGTTGACCAAGGCCCGTAACCGGTGCTGCCGCTGAAGCGAATACTCCCGCATCAAAGCCAGATCGGGGGCTGGTCCATTCGTCGTCCTTTACCTCACTCGGTTACGGGGGATCACCCTGATTTACGGATCAGTGCCTGACAGGCTTTAGTATTAATCAGGAGGGATGCCCGCCAAACAAGCGGGCGACATAAAAAGCCGCGCCGGCAGCCAGCGCGCCAGTCCCAGCCATCTTCAGGGCCCCCCATACCGGAGGCTGGCCGGTGAGGCGACTGCGGAAGTAGCCGAACACGAGCAGACACACCAGGGTAATGAGCGCCGACCACAGCAGGCCGTCGTGCGGGGTACTCGTCAAGAAATAAGCGCTGAGTGGAATCAGCCCACCCACAGCGTATGCCCCCGCAATAGTGAGCGCACTCTTCGGCGCCTGCCTGGGGTCGGGCTCCTCCAGTCCCAGTTCGTACTTCATCATGAACTTGACCCACTGCTGCGAGTCGGTCGTCATCTCCTTTACCGCCAGGGCCTGGGTGGTGGGGGATAGGCCCATTTCTGCCAGTAGCTCTTGTACTTCAAGGCGTTCCATGTCAGGAACTTCCATCACCTCGCGGTGCTCGCGGGCCTGCTCGGCGGCGTAGTGCTCCACTTCGGTGCGGCCGGCCAGGTAGCCGCCCAAGCCCATGGCAATGCTGCCAGCCACGATTTCGGCCAGGCCCGCCGTTATCACCAGGCCCGAGGAGGAAACCGCGCCGCTGAGACCGGCAGCCAGGGCAAAGGGTACCGTGAGACCATCCGAAAGGCCGATGACGATGTCCTGCAGCATGGCGGAGCTAGTGAGGTGGTGTTCGTGATGAGGAGGGTTAACCATGATAATGCCTGAATAATTTTGTTTGAATGAGTAGTTCTACGCCCCTTCCCTAAGTAGTGGGGCGCTTCGTAAATCAGTTACCCGCCTCAATCCCCGCCCTCCCCTTTGCGCATTTCTGCATCAAGAAAGTAGGCACCGCGGCGCACCAGCTGGGCAGTGTCGGGCAACGGGTCAAGCACCGTGATGGTGACGTCGCCGTGCTGGGACTGGCCGGCGCGCACCCGCACCCGCCGGAACACCGTGCGGCCCGAGTCGGCGGCCGCCGTCCGCCGGTAGATATAGCTCAGCTCGCCGGCCTGCACCACGGCCGCCTCGGGCAGCGTGCGCACGCGCGCAGCTCCGGTCTGGATTCGGGCCGCGATGAACTGGCCCGGCAATAGGTCGGCACGCTCTGGTTCCAGGTGGGCATGCACGCGCACTACGCGAGCATCGTCGTCAAAGGACTTGCCCACCAGGAACACTCGGGCCCGAAACCGCTCGTCGGAACCCCGGTTCTTGACCGTGAACAAGATGGGCTGACCTACTTTTACCCGGGCAATGTCCTGTTCAAATACCTTCAGTTCGAGGTGCAGGTCGTGGTTGTTGACCACTTCCACCAGCACGGCCTGCGGGCTCACGTACTGGCCCGGGTTGATGTTGACGGCCTTCACCGTGCCGCCAATGGGCGTAGTCAGGGCCACGCTGGCAGCGATGTAGCCCCCGTTCAGGCGCTCTACCGACAAGCCCAACAGCCGCAACTGCGCGGCCCCGGTGCGCACGGCGGCCTGCTCGCTGACGTAGTCGGCGCGGGCCTGCTGGAGCTTGCGCTTGGCGCCCACATCTTCGGCGTCGAGCACGCGCTGGCGCGCCAGCTCCTGGGCCAGAAACGTGACATGGGCCCGGCTCTGCAAATAGTCCTGCTGCAACTTCAGAAAATCGGGGCTGCGCAGCGTGGCTAGCACCGCCCCGGCCCGCACCGGCTGGCCGGGGAGCACGCGCACGGCCAGCACGTAGCCGCCCAGCACGGCCGAGACGGACGCCCGGTTCTGGGGCGGCACCTCGATGGTACCCGAAGCTTGCACGTCGGTAGTCACGTCCTGGCGCTGGAAAGACCCGATTTCAATACCCGCGGCCCGCTGTTGCGCGGCCGTGATGCGCACTTCGTCGGCATGGCTGGGGGCGGCAGCCCGGGTCGCGGCCGAAGGCGTGGAGGCTTGCGCTTCGGGCGCAGGCTTGGCATTGCATGCTGCCAGTAAAGGCAGAAAGAAGCAGAAAAGACGTTTCATAAGAAAGCGGGAGCGGCCCGAGGCGGCGAAAAACACAAGAAAAAGGCTAGGGAGTCTCGGGGCTGGTCAGGGCCTGCAGCGCCAACACTACCTCATTGTAGCGCTGCACCTGGTCGAGGTAATTGCTTTGGATTTGCCAGGCGGGCTCAGTGTTGACCACATACTCGACGTACTCGATATCGCCGGCCCGAAAGCTCTTCTCGGCCGTGTCAAGGATAAGGCGGGCCTGGGGCAGGGCGTTTTTCTGGTAGTAGTCCAGCGCGGCCTGCGCCCGGCGCAGCTGCTGCCGCAGCGTGCGCTGCTGGGTTGAGAGCTGACGGGTGGCGTACAAAAGCTGGCTGGCAGCTACTTGCTCACCGAGCCGGGCCGCCACTACCCGGGCCCGGCCGGGCCCGCCCAGGAGCGGAAAGGCCAGTCCCACCTGTCCGACCTGCAGGCGCTGGTATTCCGGACGGATGCTCTGCTGAAAGTACCCGGCCCGCAGGTCGGGCAGCCGGCGCACGCGCTCCACCTGCGTTTGCTGCTGGCTCACGGCCATCTGTTGGCGCAACAAACCCAGGATTGGGTTGCTGTCGGGCGAGAGGGCCAGCGTATCGGCAGGGGTCAACACGGCAATCAGGGCGGTGGCCGAATCAATGACGGCCGGGGTGGCGCTGCCCAGCAGCTGGCCCAGCTGTTCGCGCTGAACGGCGAGGTCGGACACCATCGTTTGCAAGCGATTTTCCAGCTCCCGGGCGCGGGCTTCAGCGGCCACCTGTTCGAGACGGTTGGTTTCCCCCACCTGGTAGCGGATGCGCGCCGCGCGGGCCGCCCGGCGGTATAAACTGTCCTGGCGGCGCAGCAGCGCGGCCCGGCGGTAGCTTATCAGCAAGCCGTAGTAGCTGGAACGGATGGCCTGCGTGAGGTTGCGCCGGCTCAGGCGGGCCTGCTGCCCCGCGCTTAGACTCTGGCTTTCCAGCAGCCGACGCTGGGCGGCGTACACCGGCGGCAGCGCCGCCTGCTGAATGACATTGAAGGTGTGGTCGTTTGAAGGCCCGGAGACCTGACCGTACTGAAAATCCACGATGGTGCGCGGCAGCTCAAAGCTGGTGCGCACCAACGCCCGCTGCTGTTCAAGCTGTAGGGCGGCCGTTTGCAGCGATAGGTTTTGACCCAACCCCATTTGCAGGGCCTGGCTCAGGCTGAGTGGTGACGCTTGTCCCGCTGTAGGGCCAAGTGTGGACTGCCCCCAGACGGTCAGGGGCAGCACCAG
The DNA here is from genome assembly GCA_043780755.1 of Hymenobacter sp. Classification (GTDB taxonomy): domain Bacteria; phylum Bacteroidota; class Bacteroidia; order Cytophagales; family Hymenobacteraceae; genus Hymenobacter. The sequence goes on along the minus strand of JAYWCH010000363.1, from coordinate 4,311 downwards.
TGCTAAGAGGGCCAAAACCACCAGCGCCGGAACGGCCGGGGACGCATTACCAGTTTCGGCCGCAACGCGGGCTGCTTTCGCCGCTTTCGCCGCATCAGCTGGGTTGGGCTCGCCGTTTTTGGTGAAGAAGGTGTAGAGCACGGGCAGCACCAGTAGCGTGAGCAGCGTGGCCGAAATAAGTCCCCCGATGACCACCGTGGCCAGCGGCTTCTGCACCTCGGCGCCAGCGGACGTGGACAAGGCCATGGGCAGGAAGCCCAGCGAGGCCACGCTGGCCGTAAGCAGCACCGGCCGGAACCGCTCGGCCGTGGCTCGCAGCGCCCGCTTGCGCACGTCGGCCACTCCTTCTGCAGCCAATTCGTTGAGGCTGGCCACCAGCACAATGCCGTTGAGTACAGCTACCCCAAACAGGGCGATAAAGCCCACCCCCGCCGAGATGCTGAACGGCATGCCGCGCGCCCACAGCGCCAGCACCCCGCCGATGGTGGCCAGCGGGATACCCGTGAAGATGAGCAACGCCTGTTTCACCGACCGGAAGGATAGGTAGAGCAATAAAAAAATCAGCAGCAACGACACCGGCACCACTACCTCTAACCGCGCCGTGGCCCGCTGCAGGTTTTCGAACGCCCCGCCGTACTTGACGGTGTAGCCCGCCGGCAGGGGCAGCCCCCGGCTAAGTTTCTGTTGAATCTCCTGGACCAGACTCTGCACGTCGCGGCCGCGCACGTTCACACCGATGTTGATGCGGCGGCGGGCATCGTCGCGGCTCACCTGTACCGGTGCATTGCGGAACTCCACCGCTGCTACGGCTTCCAGGGGGACTTTCTGGCCGTTCGGGGCGTCCACGAACAGCCCCCGCAAATCCTGCAGGCCCGTGCGCCGCGCCGAGTCGAGACGCACCACCAAATCGTAGCGCCGCTCGCCCTCGTACACGTCCCCGGCCACATTGCCGGCAAACGAGGCGCGCAGCAGCGTATTCAGATCGCTGATGTTGAGGCCATACTGGGCAATTTTTTCGCGGTCGTAGGTGACGCGCAGCTGGGGCAGGGCCGCGATTTGCTCGACTTTCAGATCGCCCACCCCGGCCAGGGGCCGGATGAGCTCCGCGGCTTTGTTGGCCTGCTCGAAGAGCACGTCGAGGTCGTCGCCGTAAATCTTGATGCTGATATCAGACTTAACCCCCGAAATCAGCTCGTTGAACCGCATCTGGATGGGCTGCTGAAATTCCATGGTCACCCCGGGCACGCCCGCCAGCGCCTTTTGCATCTTATTGGCCAGCGCCACGCGCGAGTCGGCACTGGTCCACTCGCCGCGGTCCTTGAGGATAATCATCTGGTCGCTATCCTCGAACGACATGGGGTCGGTGGGGATTTCGGAGGTGCCGATTTTGCCCACCACCTGCTGCACCTCGGGGAATTGCTTCATCAGAATCTGCTGCACCCGCGAGGTGGTGGCGATGCTTTGCGCCAGCGAGGACCCGGGCGAGAGGGTCACGTTCAGGGCAAAATCGCCCTCGTCGAGCTGCGGGATGAACTCGCCGCCGAGCCGCGTGAACACGAACCCACCCAGCACAAGCAGCGCCACGGCCGTGCCCGCCACCAGCCAGCGGGCCCGCAGCGCCGCCCGAATCGAAGGGTCGTAGCCCCGGTGCATGAGCCGCATGATGCGGTCGGCCACGGTGCCTTTCTCCTTAATGTCCTTGCGCAGGGCCCAGGCTGAGACGGCCGGCACGTAGGTCAAACACAGCAGCATGGCGCCCAGGATGGCAAAGCTCACCGTCAGGGCCATGGGTCGGAACATCTTGCCTTCAATACCAGTCAACGCCAGGATGGGGAAGTAGACAATGAGAATGATGAACTGCCCGAACAGAGCCGAACGCATCAGCCGCGTGGCAGCCTCCTCGGTGATGTCGTCCATGGTTTCCCGGGCGGCCTGCTCACGTTGACGCACGAGGTGATAAATCATGGCTTCCACGATAATGACGGCCCCGTCCACAATCAGTCCGAAGTCCAGCGCGCCGAGGCTCATCAGGTTGGCTGACACGCCAAACGTGCGCATCATACCTAGGGCAAAGAGCATGCAGAGCGGAATCATGCTGGCCACCACCAGCCCCGCCCGCCAGTTGCCAAGCAGTAGCAGCAGGACGATAAGCACGATGACCCCACCCTCGATCAGGTTATGGGTCACTGTCTCAATGGCCTTGTCAATCAGCTTGGTGCGATCCAAAAACGGGGTAATGACTAAGCCTTTTGGCAGCGAGTGCTGGATTTCGGCCATGCGCGCTTTCACGCCCTTGATGGTCTCCTCGGAACTGGCGCCCTTGAGCATGAGCACGATACCGCCCACGGTTTCGCCCTGCCCGTTGCGGGTCATGGCTCCGTAGCGCACGGCGTGGCCGTAGCGGACGGAGGCCACGTCACGCACCAGCAGCGGCGTGTTGGCCGCCGCCTGCTTGACGACGATGCGGCCCACGTCGGCCAGCGAGGTGGCCCGGCCCTCCCCGCGGATGAAGTAGGAATTGGGACCACGGTCAAGGTAGGAGCCCCCCGTGTTCTGATTATTGTCCTGCACGGCCCGGAACAGCTCGGCCATCGTCACGCCGTTGGCGGCCAGCCGGTCGGGGTTTACGCTCACCTCGTACTGGCGCACGAAGCCGCCAAAGCTACTCACGTCCACCACGCCGGGCACACCGGCCAGTTGGCGCTTGACTAGCCAATCCTGCACGTCGCGCAGTTTGTTCAGGGGAAACTGCTTCTCGTAGCCCTTCTCCACCCGGATACTATACTGAAATATCTCACCCAGGCCCGTGGTGATGGGGGCCATGGCGGGCGTGCCCAGCCCCGCACCCAGGCTGGCCTGCGCGCTGGTGAGCTTTTCGCCTACCAACTGCCGGGCCCGGTAGGTGTCCACATTGTCGGGAAAGACGACGGTGATAACCGAGAGCCCGAAGCGCGAAATAGAGCGAATTTCCGTCACGTTGGGCACCGTGCGCAGCTGCAGTTCCAGTGGCACGGTCAGCAGCTGCTCTACCTCCTGCGCGGCGAGGGCGGGGCTTTGGGTGATGACCTGCACCTGGTTGTTGGTGACATCGGGGATGGCGTCGAGCGGCAGGTGCAAGGCCGAATAGCCGCCCCAGGCCACCAAACCCGCTACGAGTAAAACGACCAGCAGCTTGTTGCGGATGCTGGCGGCGATAATTTTCTGCAGCATGAAAAACGTTTCAGAAATACTACTGTATGAACTTTGAGCTACATGGCACTTTACACTTTAATGCACTCTGCATAAAGACTTGAAATGGGCTTGCCACCCACTAAAAGTCCCCGCGCGCCTTTTGACAGGGCATAATCGCGGGGACTTATTTGTCAACAAACGGTCTTCTAATCATTCGGCACCCGGCCGTGTCTTGGATGCGCCTAGTTGACGTCGCGGGTGGTCTCGAACAGGAACCAGGCCCGCCGCTCAGCTTCGTCGATGTACACTTCCAGCAGGCTGGTCGTGGCCACATCGTTGACGTCTTCAGCGATTTTGTGGGTGTCGCGCATATTGTGCGCCAAGCTGCGGTTCTCGTTGAGCAGGTCTATGAGCATGTCCTTGGGGTTCTCGTATACATCGTCGTTGTCTTTGACGCGCTGCTTGCGGCCAATTTCACCGATGGAGTGCACAGTGGGGAAGCCAAGCTTGCGCACCCGCTCGGCCGTGGGGTCGATGATGGCAAAAATCTGATCGGCCTGCTCGTCGAGCAGCAGGTGGTAGTCGCGAAAATGGCGACCGTTCATATGCCAATGGTAGTTTTTGGTTTTGACGTACAGCGCGAACAGGTCGGAAACCAGTACGTTGAGGCTGTCGCAGAGCTTGGCACGGCCTTTTTCGTCCAAATCGGACGGGGTGTGCAGCAGTTGAACTTGGGAGGTTGCCGACATGAGTGGTTAGAAAGAAATAGATGGAAAAAGCGCGTGAAACTGACTAGAGTTAGAAGTTTCTTTCAGTCCTTTAACGGGTGCATGAGTTGAGTTAACTAGCTGATTACCTTAAAATCGTCTTAAAAAGCCCTTGTGGGCCGGGCCAACTATGCCAGAGGCCTTTTTTCGATTGAATTCCCGACGCGGACACTGACCGGTGACAGCAGAGCAAGCACTAGTGAGCAAGCCCCAGTGGCCCGACTACTCGGCCCGCAGGTGGTCTGTTAAGCAGGTCTGAGCAGTACAATGGTACTGTAACCTTCCCTATTAAGTGAGCCAATCATAATCAGAGGTTAAGCGGCTTGACGGAACTCGATGGGGGTTAAGAAATTAAGGGCTTCGTGGGGGCGCA
>JAYWCH010000362.1:0-3980 GCA_043780755.1 Hymenobacter sp. | reverse complement strand
ATCTCCTCCGATACCTACCGCCTATCGGAATAGAAATCAGGAGCGGTCATGCTTCGCTGCGCTCTGCATGACGTCTATTGGGATAAGCTCCTAGCGCCGCTTGGCGATTTTATTCGACGTGATGCTGCGTTGAGCGGGGGATTTGAACCGGGCATCGTCTACGGCGCTTTTAGCGGCGTGTTTCGTGGCCCGGCCCTGCACCCGGGCGCGCCACATGCGCCAGGAAGCGGGCTTCATTTCCCGCCGCATCAGCTCGATTACTGCTTTTTCGGTCAGCCCAAACTGGAGAAATATGGCATCGAAAGAAGTCCGGTCCTCCCAGGCCATTTCGATGACCCGATCAATATCTTCGGCGGTGAGTTCCGGATTTTTCATTTTGGACATCGCGTAATTTGGGCGGCATTGAAGCCAGATCGTTAACAGTCAAAACTGCTTTTCGGTGGTAATGGCAGCGAGTTAAAATCCGGTTTTCAGGCTGATCGTCTTTGATTTCAGCCAATAAAAAAGGCCCGTCGCTACTTGCGGACGGGCCTTTTGCGTTGGTACTCGCGGCTGCGAAATTAGCGGGCGTTGCGACCCAGATTGCCCGCCGGGCGATTGGTGGACCGGGGTTTGGCGGGGGAAATCGAGGCGTCGTTGGCGCGAGCGGGCGCCGGATTCTGCACCGAATTCGTCAGCAGAATACTGGCCGACTGGTTGGCGTAGTCCTTATCGTACCGGTTGTAGGTGGCGCGGGAGCCGTAGTAGCTGCTGTACTGCTCATTGCTGAGGAAAGCCTGGAATTCCTGATCCCGCTCCTTGCAAACGCCGTTGCACTCGGTGTCGATCAGCTGCTGGTTACCGGCGTTTTTGCGCTCGATGGCGGCCATTTTGGCTACCTTTTCGGCGTTGATGGTACGCACCTTGGTGGCCTGATAATTATTGAGGCGCAGGTCGCGCACCATTTGGTTGCTCAGCCGGTCGGCCCGGGCCTGCACAGGGTTGAGCCGGGGGCTGGGCTGAGTTTTATCCTGCACTGCCACCATGGAATTGGGTGCTTGCTGGGCGACGGCCGGGCCAACGAGCAGGGCTAGCAGGCCGGAAGAAAAAAGGAGTTTCGTAGTCATCGTCGTAGGATTTTGGGTAGTAAGCCCACGCAACGACCGGATCAGGGGCGGGTTGCGCGGTCAGTTTCCTAAACGAGAGAACGAACTTTCCGGTTCGGGCCGGGGGCCGGGCCGGCTACCACTTATTTTTCCACATCATCGACTCCACCGGCTTATCGGTCCGCTCGTTGTACTTGGCGCTCTGCTTATGGTTGTAGAGCGTGGTGACATCGCCCTGCACCATGAAATAAATTAGCTGGCCGATGGGCATGAACCGGTACACCCGCACGGGCATGGAAACGCTGATTTCCAGGGTCCAATGGTTGCAAAAGCCGACGTCGCCCTTGCCCGCCGTGGCGTGAATATCGATGCCCAGCCGGCCCACGCTGCTCTTGCCTTCAAGGAAAGGCACGGTGGCGTGCGTTTCCGTGTATTCCTGGGTTGCGCCCAGGTAGAGCGTGCCCGGCTGGAGGACGAAGCCTTCGGTTTCGTGGATCTCGAAAGTGTCGATTTCGTTGTGCTGGCGGGCGTCCAGCACCGCGTCGCGGTAGGTGGCGAGGTACTGGCCAAGGTGCACGTCGTAGGAGTTGGTTCCCAGGCAGCTGCGGTCGTAAGGCTCGATGACGATGGCGCCTTTTTCAATTTCCGCGAGGATTTGCTGGTCAGTTAAAATCATTGGGCTGGTGGGGTAAATACGACTATTGGCAACTGATGCCGGGCCGGCAAATTGCCGCGCCCTTTGCCGACCGGTTAAAAATGGGGCGTGCTGGCTGTTCCTGCGCCTTGCTACACCCTGCTTCGGACCGGCAGATCTGTCAGCGGACTGCCTTCGGTAAAGCCTGATCGGCAACGCAATGGCTCCTTAATCGTCATGCCGGGGCGAATTGGTCGGGTGAATCTCGTCCTCCTCGTCTTCCTCGTAGCGATCCTCGCGCAGGCCGGGCGAGCGGCTGGGCCGCAGGCGACTGGCGAAACTGCGCGTCTCGGGTTCGGGCTCGGGCTCAGGATCGGCGGCGAGATTGTTGATGCGACGATTAATCCGGGGTAATGCACTGGTGATAAGGTACAGGAGCAGCACGACGCTGCTCAGGCTCAGCAGCAAGGTGAGGTAACTGAGCCAGTCGTGGCGCGGGGCGGCGGCAGCAGCGGGCGCGGCGCCGGGCGCCGACGCGAGGGCCGGATCGGCGAGGGCGGCGGCGGGGGTGGCTTCGTCGTGGGTGGTGAGGGGCGCGGCCACGGGCGCTTCGGCCTGCGCGTCGGCGTCGGGGGCGGGCACGGCGGCGGCTTCGGCGGGCAGCCCGGAGGCGTTGAACTGGGCGCTGGCCTGCTGAATCAGGCGCTGCTCGGCGCGTACGAGGGCTACCCGCTCATCGCGCGGCAGGTTATGGATGAAGAATTCGAAGTTCTTATCCAACAGCACCGATTTGAGCTGCTTCTCGAATTCGGGCAGCGTGGCGGGGCCGTTGCCGTAGCGGTTTTTATAGCGCTCGGCAATGCTGTTGTAATTGAGGAACAGCTGCTTGAGGCCAGCATTGTTGGCGAAGCCGTCGAACTGGCGGCGGGCGGCGGCGGTGCGCAGGGTGAGGGGAAACTTGCCCCGGGTGAACGACTTGTCGTACACCGTTTCCATGGTCCGGAAATTCAGCTCGTCGATGGTTTTATCGAAGAGATGCTTGTTGGCTTGGGCCGGGGTTTCGGCGTGGGCCAGCGCCGCAATCAGCAGAAAAAGACAAAGTAGACTGAGTTTCAACATCGGGCAAAGGTCGCGGATTTGAAATCAATCCAGCTAAAAAATTTCGCCTGTCATGCTTCACTATTTGTAGGCCAGATGAGCATGACAGGCGTTCTTACAAACCATGGGCTTCGACCAACGACTCGCGGCAGGCAGTGAGGTACTTCTCCACCAGCTCGTCGCTGATGGCCGTGGACACAAATAAGGCTTCAAACTGCGAGGGTGCGAGGTAGATGCCCCGGTTCAGCATGCCGTGGAAATAGCGGCCAAAAGCAGCGGTATCGCAGCGCTTAGCCTCGTCGAGATTAGTCACCGGCTGGTCAGTAAAAAACAGGCTGAACATCGAGCCCACGCGGTTCACGGTGTAATTCAGGCCGAGCTCGGCGGCAATCTGGCGGGAACCGTCGGCGAGGCGGGCGCTGCTAGCTTCGAGGGCGGTGTAGAGCTCGGGGTGCTCGTGCAGGTAGCGCAGCTGGGCCATGCCGGCGGCGGTGGCCATCGGGTTGCCGGAGAGCGTGCCGGCCTGATACACCTTGCCGGCTGGAGCCACGCAGTTCATAATGTCCTCGCGGCCGCCGTAAGCGCCCACGGGCAGACCGCCGCCGATGATTTTACCCAGCGTCACCATATCGGCCGTGATGCCATAGAGCTGCTGTGCGCCGCCCGGCGCAAGGCGGAAACCAGTCATTACCTCATCGAAAATGAGCACGATGCCGTGTTGCGTGCACAGCTCACGTAGGCCCTGCAGGAAGCCTTCGGCAGGCACCACGAGGCCCATGTTGCCCACCACGGGCTCCAGGATAAGAGCGGCAACTTCGCCGGGATTAGCGGCGATGAGCGCCTCGACGGCGGGCAGGTTATTGTAGGGGGCGGTGAGGGTATCCTGGGCAACGCCCCGGGTAACACCAGCCGAGTCGGGCTCGCCGGCGGTGAGGGCCCCGCTGCCGGCCGCAATCAGGAAAGCATCGCCGTGGCCATGGTAGCAGCCTTCAAACTTGATGATTTTGTCCCGACCGGTGTAGCCCCGGGCCGCGCGAATGGCCGACATGCAGGCCTCGGTGCCGGAGTTCACCAGGCGTACCTTTTCGACGCCGGGCACCATCGTCCGAATCAGCTCGGCCATCTCGACTTCGCGGTGGGTGGGCGCGCCGAAGCTGAGCGAG
>JAYWCH010000361.1:0-3203 GCA_043780755.1 Hymenobacter sp. | reverse complement strand
CGCGTGATACTCCCATTGTGCTGCAAGCTCTTGATGTGCTGCCCGGCAATCCCCACGTTGACTACGCCGATACTGATACCGGACTGTTCTTCGGCCTGCCGGATGGCCCGTTTGATGGCATCAACCGTCTTGTCGATGTTGAGAACGATACCCCGCGAAACACCCTCCGACACGGCTTTACCCATGCCCAGAATCTCCAGTTTACCGAATTCGTTTTTGCGGCCTACCAGGGCGCAAATTTTTGTAGTACCAATGTCGAGCCCGACGACGATTTTATCTTGTTGCATAGAGTGCGGTGCTGGCGAGGAGTGAGGAAAACAGGGACCAGGAATCAGAAGCTCCTGTTTTTATTATCTGTTAATCAGCGAATTGTCATTCGCATATTATTTGATTTTGGTATTCGACATTGACCCGGTGGTAGGTATCCCACCCCAGGACAGACGGAATCTGCCGGTAAAATACCATAAGCTTAGCGAATTTCTCCGAAATATTTTCTGGCAGCCCAAATTCAACGCGCTGATCGCCCACCAGCTGGGTGAAAGAAAGCTTGCCGTCGGGCTCCACAAAGACTTCCGCCACCTGAGCTTTCCAGAATTCGTGCTCGTCGATGTAACGCAGAAATTCGAGGTAATGGCGGCCGGTGCTATCCCGAAAAAAGGTCGTCGGCAAACTCGCCCCCCCGGTCCGGACCACGGTAGCTACCCGGGCCGTAAACAGCGGCGAGAGCGGCAGGGTCCGGCCTTCGGCATCCACGTAGGTATCAACTCGGGTGTCGGGGTGCGTAAGGCGGGCGATGGGCCGGTTCTGCCGGATGTCGGCGTGCAGGTTGCCGGCCAGATCGCGGTACACCTGCGCTTCGCGCACGAATGGATGCACCCGCAGCCGGGCTTCGAGTTCGCGCAGGCGCGGGCCGGCCGGCCGGGTGCCCAGCACGGGCTCCGCCCCGCCCTTGGTGAGCAAAGCGGTTACACCCCGCTCGCTGATGAAATAATTGTCGAACTCGTTGGCAATATTGACCCTGACCGCCCCGATGGGCCGGGCCGCCTGGCGCACCGCCGCAAACACACTCAGCCCCACCAGCACCAGCAGGCAGGCAGCAGCGACAAGAAAGTTTCGAACGGTACGGTCCAACAAAATGAAGAAGTAATTAGGAAAGATAAAGTAAAATTGTCAATTATTTGAATTTTTATATATGAAGGCATTTCTCAACAGCGGGATAAAATCAACTTATTGCCAGCGTTCCATCAAGATCTGCTTCAGCTGCGGCACCAGCGTATCGATATCACCGGCGCCCACAGTAGCCAGAATATCAAATGATTGATCGCTTTTTATCGCGTCCAGCGCTTCTTGTTTGGTCTGAATTCCTTTGACGGGCGCCGTCACGTTAGCTAAAATTAAAGCGGAGGTAATACCAGGCAAAGGCTGCTCCCGGGCGGGGTAAATATCCAACAAATATACCTCATCCGCTAAACTTAAACTCTCGGAAAACCCCGCCGCAAAGTCGCGCGTCCGGGTAAAGAGGTGAGGCTGAAAAATAACGCGCAGCCGCTGGTTGGGATATAAAGCCCGGACCGACCGCAAAAAAGCCTCAATTTCGCGGGGGTGATGGGCGTAGTCGTCGAGGTAAGCATTGCCGGGCGCGGTCACAACAAACTCAAACCGCCGCTTCACGCCCCGGTAAGCGGCTACGGCGGCCCGCAACGGCTCCTCCCCCACCCCTTGCAGCTGGGCCACGGCGGCGGCGGCCAGCATGTTCTCTACGTTGTGGTAGCCCGGCACGGCCAACGCCAGCCGGGGCACCACCCCCGACGAGCTATGCAGATCGAAGTGAAACTGCTGGCCTTCAGCAGTAATGTTGGCGGCAAATAATTCCGGCCCCTGTTCCGCCGTGAGGCCGTAGCGGATGATGCGGGTGCCGGCCGGCGCAGCAGCGGCCACGCTCGGGTCGGCGGTGTGGTTGATGAGCAGCGTACCGCCGGGCTTGAGCTGGCCCACAAACTGCCGAAAAGAGTCAATCAGCGCGGCCTGGTCGCCGTAAATGTCGAGGTGGTCGGCATCGGTGCTGGTAACGATGGCCACGTCGGGAAACAGGGTCAGGAAACTGCGGTCGTACTCGTCGGCTTCAACCACGATGGGCGCGGCGGCCGTGGCCGGCAACAGCAGATTACTCCCCAGATTCACGGCGATGCCACCCAGAAATGCGCCCGCGTCGTGCCCGGCGTGGTGCAGCAGGTGGGCGACCATGCTGCTCGTCGTCGTCTTGCCGTGAGTGCCCGCCACGGCAATGGTGTAGCGGCCGTGAGTGAGCACGCCCAGCACCTGACTGCGCTTGCGGATGTCGTAGCCCTGCGCCCGCAGCCACGCCCATTCCCGGCTATCGGCCGGAATGGCGGGCGTGAGCACGACCAGCGTTTGGGCGCGATTCTCCCGGATTTCCAGCGGAATATTTTCGACCGCATCCTCGTAGTGCAGCGCGATGCCTTCGGCCGTCAGCGCCCGCGTGAGCGGCGTTTCGGTCTTGTCGTAACCGCTGACGTGGTGCCCGTTGGCCTGAAACCAGCGCGCCAGGGCCGACATGCCAATGCCGCCCGCACCCAAAAAGAAAACGTAGGGAAACTGATTCAATTAAAAACGGATAAAGATTGAACTTTAGAAATTCAGGACGATAAACTACTGATAAACAGTGTTTTTATTGCACTGGTGAAACCGGCCTTGCGGCGCTTTTACCGACCAACCAGGCGCAGCAGCTCGTCCACAATGGCGGCCGTGGCCTGCGGCCGGGCCAGCTCGCGGATGCGGGCGCTGAGCTGCTGCTGCTGCTCAGCATCGGCCAGCAGGCGCAGGGCTTCGTCGTAGAGCTTGACGGGCGCGTGGGCGTCGGTGACGAGCACAGCCGCGCCCTGGCTGACCAGCGCGGCGGCATTCTTGGTTTGGTGATCTTCGGCCACATTGGGCGAAGGCACCAAAATGCAGGCTTTGCCGGTCAGGCACAGCTCGGAGACGGACAGCGCGCCGGCCCGGCTCACCACGACATCGGCGGCAGCGTAGGCCAGATCCATGCGCTGAATAAACTCCAGCGCGTGCAGGTGCTCGTGCGGGTAAGCGCCGGACTGCTGCCGGGCTTCGGAGAAATAGAGCTTGCCGGTTTGCCAGAGCAGCTGCACGCCGGCCGCGCGCAGGCGCGGCAGCGCGGTGGCCGTAGC
>JAYWCH010000360.1:0-3604 GCA_043780755.1 Hymenobacter sp. | reverse complement strand
GCCGTTGGTGTGACCCGGCCCGAAATAATAGGCCCGCAGGCGTTCGCCCCCCACTTTTTGCTTCCAGCCATCGGTAAACGTTACGTCCGGGTACAATTGCTTGTCTTCGGTTTTCGCTTTTTCGGCCGCCGTTTTCTGGTTTTTCAGCGAGTTCTCGTGGGCAACTACATGACCAACCAGGCCTTTGAACACGATATTACCCGATGAATGGTCGCTGTGGTGGTGCGTGTTGATCAGGAGGCTAATGGGTTTATCGTTCATTTTCTTGAGGGCGTCGATCAGATGCTGCGCCTGCTCGGGAAACTGCGAATCGACCACGACCCAGCCCTCTTTGGTGGGCAGATAGGCGATAGTGCCGCCCTTTTCGGTGAAAACGCCCACGCCATCACGAGCGGTTTTCATCTTGTAGGGATTGTCGGCCAGTAGGCTGGCAAACAAGGGGTAATTGACCGTCGACACTGCGCCGATGCCGAGGGCCGTGCGCTGAACGAACTGTCTGCGATTCATAGAATTTTGATTAACTACTGATTGGTTAGTAGCATTTTATGCCGCCAAAGGTACTACCCTGCGACTGGTTTATGGTGTTTGGCCTGTAATTCCTTTTCAGCGCACTCAACTGACTGAAAAACCAATCGTACTCAACGTCCAATCGTACTCAACGCAACGTTTGATGATTATGGATTCACTTTGGCTTGGATGTGCTGGCGCACGAACTCATGCCTGCCGTGGACTCGCCCCAGCCCGGCGGCCTGACAGATGAAGAGCTGGCCACCCTGCTGATTCCCCTGCTGCAGTCCGGGCAGGTGGTTGGGCTGGACCTGCGTCGGGCCGTGGGCTTATTCCATACTCAGGCGTAGGGCCTTGTTGCCGGCGCGCACTACGTACACGCCCGCCGGCTGCCCGGCCGGCAACGCCAGCGCCGCCGTGCCCTTAATATCGACCAGGACTTCGGCTATCTGGCGGCCCAGGGTGTCATACACCGTGATCCGGGTGCCGGGCACCGCGCCGAAAAGCATGGCCGCGCCGTGGTCGTCACGGTGGGGGCCGTGAATGACATAGTGGCCTTACGAATCTTGTAGTTTTCCGAGTCGGCCACGTACACATTGCCAGCCCCGTCCACGGCTACGCCGATCGGGACGAAGAACAGGGCAACGCTGCCCGGCCCGTCCGCGAAGCCGGGAGCGCCCGAGCCGGCTAGTGTCGTCACCATCCCGGCCGGCGTCACCTGGCTAATCGCTTGGTTGTTATAGTCTTCCACGTACATGTTACCGGCATTGCCGCGCCGCTCGGGCTATTGAACTGGGCGGCGCTGCCCGCCCCGTCCGCGAAGCCGGCCGTACCCGAGCCGGCCAGCGTCGTCACCACCCCGGGCAGGGTCACCTTACGAATCGCGAAGTTATAGTAGTCGGCCACGTACACATTGCCGATCCCGTCCACGGCTACGCTGGTCGGGTGGGCGAACTGGGCGGAGCTACCCGGCCCGTCCACAAAGCCAGAAGTGACCGAGCCAGCCAGCCAGCGTCGAGACGGTGTACTGGGCGCTGGCCCCGAGGGGACGCAGTAGGACCAAGACCGCGATCACCAGCAAGATCAGTGCCGGCCGGATCTGACCCAACCGGGAGGTGGTAACTAAATGGAAAAGAAGCTCTATACATTAAAAGAGGAAATAATCTAACGCATGGTAACACAACCCTGCGGCCCGTAAAGAACAATTACTAAATACTTATTAATTATAATATAACAATAATATTTTATAATGGTTTGGCCACGGCTACGATTGACTTACCAGCGGGGTAGCCCGCGGGTGGGCCGTCGAAGAACGACTGTCGTGAACCGGTCTGAGTCGGGCAGCCCCGCTACGCCCACCGGAGCACGAACTAATCGCTTTTTTCCATCCCGCGCCCTGTTACCCAACTGGCAATCCATTGAAACCGCCGCCGGTAAAATCACCCGGGAGGCCACCGTGCGCAGCACCCGCTACCGGGGCATCGAGGCCGTGGCCACGGCCATTACCTGGACCAGCTACTCTTATAGCCTCCAGATAGCCGGCCGCCACAGCGACGGGGCCAGCCACTGCGAGCGGTCGGAAACGCCCGTACGCACCACCACCGACGTGCACCATCGGCACCGGAACCTCTAACCAGCAAGCAACTTGCGGAGCGCTGGAGGGACTGCTGCCCGGCGAGGGCGACCGCAGCTACTTTTCCGACACCTCAGAGCAGGCCATTGCCCTGGTAGCGGCCAGCATCGGGATACCGGACCAACCCGTCGAGGTGGCCTGTCTGGAACGGGCGATGGCGCAAGGGCTGGTGAGCGAGCTTCGCTGACGGGGCTATCCAGCGCCCGACAGCATAGGCTAGCTGGCCGACATCAGCATGACCACCGGCAACCCCGCCAGTGCGCGCCCCGCGCCCTTATCTGTAGTGGGAGCCCCGGTGCGCTTTTATAACGGCACCAAACCAACCATCATGAGTGGCGTGTCCTCCACAAAGACCGCCTGAACGACGGTAAGATCCAGTGACACTACACCTACGCGGAAGGTGGGCGCTACGTCCAGCCCGGCGAGGAGACGCATGCCGGAGCTCGCGCCGGAGCCGCCGCTTACGCGTAATTAAAGGATAGCCAGCGTGTATTTGCCGTCCGGCTAGGGGGTGGCCTGACGGCTTTATAAGAGCCTGTTTAAAATTAGCATTTTCTACTATTTACGTCATAAAAGATAGCCAAAAGTATCCCTTTAAAAATCATGCTTCTCCAAAGCTGCCGAGGCAAAAAACCCTGGAAAGCAGCTGTGTGGCACCCCGATCCATAGAATCAATCTGATTCTCAACAGGCGCTAAAACGGATTTTGTCAAGCGCTTGAGCTCCAGGGCCTCGGTTTGGGCTAATAATGATCCGGATAAATGGCTAGTTTTGAACCTCGGGGCTAAATCGCCGGGTAGAAGCGCGGAGCTGATTTGGCACCGAGGCTTCCAGTAAACAATGCTTTGTCCTATCTTGTAAAACAGGCAGGAGCCCCCCCCCTCGGGCTACTTCACAGCCCCTGCTACGTTCGCCGCCCACGGGACTTTCTAAAGCCCAATAATATGAATGCGTGCATGAAATCGATGATTGCCTTTTTGGTGGCGCTTCTGATTGTGCCTTCCACTTTTGGCCAAACCCCTTGGCCGACCAAGCAGTGGGAGGTCGCCTATCCCAGCCGTCTGGGCTTGAACAAGGATTCGCTGACTTCTTTGGACCAGGAACTGGCCAGCGGAAAATACGGACACATCGACGGTCTGCTGGTCATCCGGCATGGGAAGGTTGGTTACGAGAAATCGTACCGCCACAACTACGCGGAAATCTATAAAAAAGAAGTCTTCACGAAAAGCGCCTTGAACAGTAGCGACCCCGGGGGGCCCTACAACTATTTCAATCCGTGGTGGCATCCCTACTATCATGGGACGGACCTGCACACCCTGCAGTCGGTGACGAAAACGATCACTTCCGTGATCATCGGGGTTGCCATCACCCGCCACGAGTTTCCGGATTTAAACACCCCGGTTCTGCAGTTTTTCGATACAACCGCCATTAAAAACATCGACAGCCGAAAAAGACGCATGACCCT
>JAYWCH010000359.1:0-4448 GCA_043780755.1 Hymenobacter sp. | reverse complement strand
GTGGGATTATAAGCGCGCTGAATGGCGGCGGCCAGCTCGCGCAGCAAGTCGGCCTGCACGCTTTCGTGCACCAGCAGGTAGTCGGGCGCCACGCAGGTTTGCCCGTTGTTGAGGAATTTGCCCCACACGATTTTCTCAGCCGCGTCGCGCAGATTGGCGGTGCTGTCGACCACGGCGGGATTCTTACCGCCCAGCTCCAGGGTGAGGCCGCTGAGGTGCTCGGCGGCGGCGCGCATCACAATTTTGCCCACTTCGGGGCTGCCGGTGAAGAAAATATGATCCCAGGGCAGCTTCAGCAGCTCGGTGGCCACTTCCTTACCGCCTTCGAGCAGGAGTACTTCGTCCGGGCGGAACAGCTCCTCGCACAGCCGGCGCAGCAGGGCCGAGGCAGCGGGCGTCTGCTCGGCAGGCTTGATTACGACCGCGTTACCGGCCGCAATGGCCGAGATAAGCGGGCCCACGGCCAGGTAAAACGGGTAGTTCCAGGGGGCGATAATCAGCACCACGCCCTTGGGCTCGATTTGCACCCACGAGCGGGTGCCGAGCAGCGCCATTGAGGCGCCCACCCGGCGCGGGGCCAACCACTGCTTCAGATGACTACTGGTGTGTTTGAGCTCGACCAGCGAGGTCCAGATTTCGGTCAGGTCCGTTTCGGCCGCCGGCTTGCGAAAATCGGCGTAGAGCGCCGCCTGAATTTCCGCCCGGTTGGTGCGCAACCAGCCGCTGAGCTTCTCCAAACGGGCGCGGCGGGCGGCCACGTCCTCCTGACGCAGGGCGGGCGCCCGCCCGCGCAGGGCCGCAAACGCGGCGGCAAACTGGTTGCCAACCCCGGTGGTAGCCGGAGGGACGACGGGCGGGACGGGTGCGGACGTAGTTGCGGGCATCGACACAACGGGTTGCATAAGGTAGGCGGGAAAAACAGCCGGCCGACATAGCCCGGGCCTGGGGCAAGATACGTTACCGGTATAAAACATTCAACCCCCGATGCTAATCCCGGCCAAGATAACCAGGGCATTAACCCAATATTATACCTGCATTACCTTTGCAAACTCCTTTTCAGCAAGTAGTGCCCTTATTCTTCATTCCGCAGCCCCCCGGCCCCGCCCTTTAAACCGGGTAGCAGCGCTGGTTTTATTTTTATTTTTTTGTGAATTCTGTTTTCCCCCGCTGCTTCGTGCGGCTACTGATCACGCTGGTTCTGGGCCTGACTCTTGCCGCTAACAGCTTCGCCCGCTATCGATTAACTATCGTTTCGGATACCACGGCCGCCGGCGCGCCGGTACCGACGGATTTCGTTAGCCTGACTTTGGCCACCGGCCGGCTACCCGGGCCGCCGGCCGACTCCCTGCCCCGCCCCACCCGCGACGCCAACGGCCGGATCAGCACGTACTCCGTGGCGCCCGGCGTGACCTGGCACTACGATAAGCCCCGGCCTTTACGCTGGGCGCTGCACATTCCGCGCGATCTGGGCCAGTTTCCGGCGTACGCTTTTCGCCGGGAAAATACCGGCACTTTCATTGGACTGGCCGTGGGCTCGACGGCGTTGTGGGTGGCCGACCAGGCCATCACCAACGGGGCGCAGGATGTGGGCCGCTTCCTGGGCCTCACCGCCCAAAGCACCCAGCGGACGCTTTTCCACGTCCCGTTTCACGTCGGCTCGGCCAATCTGCCTTTTGAATTCAACGTTCCGGACAACCTTAACAGCACCTTTTATTACCTCGGCGACGGCTGGACGCACCTCACGGTGGCCGTCAGCTTCTGGGTTTACGGCGGTATTAACAAGGATAACCGCGCTTTGCAGACTTCGAGTGAGCTGGGCGAGGCCATCTTCAGCACCGGCCTGGTGGTGCAGGGGCTTAAGCGCATTACCGGCCGCCAAAGTCCCTACGTGGCCACCAAGGACCGGGGCGAGTGGCACCTGTTCCCGTCCTACTCCCGCTATCAGAGCTTCGTCCCCAACAACGACGCCTTTCCCACCGGCCACCTGGCTACTGCCATGGCCACGGTCACGGTTATCGCCGACAACTACCCCGAATACCATTTCATCCGCCCCGTGGGCTACTCGCTGATGGGCCTGCTTAGCTACGCAATGCTCAACAACGGCGTGCATTGGGCGTCCGATTATCCGATTGGCATTGCCCTGGGTTACGCCTTTGGCAAAATTGCGGTGCGCAACGGCCGCACCCGCGTCGAAACCAGCCCCGACCCGGCGGCGCCGGGCACCGGCCTCGTGCCGCCGCGCCGGCCGCAACCCTGGTACCGCCAGGGCCAGCTCGCGCCCTACAATTACGGTCCGTTCACCGGCGCTTCCTGGACGTTGCACCTATAAAAACCGGATAATCAGCGGGTCCGGCGGCGGATTTTACAAAGGCCCGCCCGGCAACCCCACGTCCGGCAGCGGAACGACAGCCCCGCCCCGGCGCGAGCCGGGCCACGTGGCAGTCCGATGGAAAAAATACGCCAGGTGGGCCGCCAGAATGCCAATGCCCGCGCCCGCCAGCACGTCGGCTTCCCAGTGTTTAAAATTGAGCAGGCGCAGGACCGCGACGGTGATGGCGATGGCGTAAGCGCCGATTCCGTACCACGGGCTCTTGTGCCGCAGTTCCTGATGCACCAGGCTAGCGGCTAGAAAAGCCTGCGCCGTGTGCCCCGACGGAAAGGCGTAGTAGTCGCCATTGGGCCGGTCGATGTTGGTCGCGTACTTCAGGGAGAACGCGATGACCAGCATAATGGCCTCCGATTTGAGCACCAGCCAGCCGACATTCAGCCGGTCGGATCGGATTTTCACGCCCGCCAGCACCAGAGCGACCAGCACCAGGTAAGGCAGAAACTGGAAGTAGTTATCGACCGTGGTTCGGAACCGGGAGAAATGGGCCTGAATATCGGCATTAAGCTCCTCACTGCTGAAAATGCCGTGCCGGTGAATCGTGCTCAGCCCAAAGCCAATGAACACGGCCGGCACCAGACAAGCGCGCACCAGACTGCCCACCGTGAGCACCCGGAGCTGATTCACCGGCGCGTGCTCGAAGGGCCAATGGTACTGAATCACTGCAATGAATCCCACCAGCAGGGCGAGCTGCAAGCCGGCCCTGCCCGCCGCCAGCAGGGGCAGCAGTTCGGTGGACGAAAGAGAAGCCAGCACGGGCACCATACTATATATACCTAAAGACGCAAACCGATATCCGCTTGCAAAAATACGGCACGCAGCTTTTGGCAGGCGTGGCCGGGAGCCGGGCCGGGCACCCGCGCAGCCGTTAGGGCCCACTAACGATCGGATGAAGCCCAAAAAAAGGGTTCCCCCGCAGAGGAACCCTTGATCTGTAACCGGACGCTGGTTTAGAACAGGCTTTTTTTGACGGTCCGGTTGCCGTCTTCGTCAATTTTCACTTTCGTGCCATCGGCCCGCTTGATTTTAATGGAGCCGTCGTCGCTACGCTTGATTTTAGCGCCGTTCTCGAACTTGGTTTTGCGGTCGCCGTCGCCCTCGTTCACCATTTTTTTGACGGCCGAACCCTGGCCCACGCTGCCCGCCCGGGCGGCGGACGCCGGCGCTACCGGCGTCGCCTTGAGCGAGTACGGGCCCGCCCCGTACGCGGCGCGGTTGGCCGAGTAGGTATTGTAGTAGGCCGGATCATTCAGCGTGGTGCGGACTTCGGCATCGGCCTGGTCGTTGGCCTGGCGGGTGGCCAGGTAGCGACCGGTGGTGTCGGTCGCGTAGCGCGTCTGCATCTCGCTGAGGCGACGGCCGCGGGTGTAATAGGTTTTTTCGATGCGCGTGACCACCACCGGATCGGTTATTTTGAGGTCGCTGGCCACCCGGTCGGCCAGGCGGCGAGCCTGGTCGTGAGCCGCCAGGGTGTCGGGCCCAACCACCACCGTCGTCGAATCCGTGACGGGCGTGGTGGTCGTGGTTTCAATTTTTTTCTCGCGCGAGCAAGCCGCCGTAGCCAGCGTGGCGGCAACCAAGAGACTCAGTAGTTTAGTATTCATGTGCTCAACAGTTAAGGCAATAAAATCGGCCATCCGGCCCCTTTTAAGGGCTGATACGGAGGCGCTTGCTGAGAAGTTATTGCCCGCCGCCGCTGCCGTCCGCCCGCCGGCCTCGACCCCGCAGGCCGTACCTTGTGGTATTCCGCTCCGCGCTGCCCCCGTCCGGCGTGCGGGGTTCGTTCCAATTTTGTGCCGATGCCCGTTACCCCAACCACCCGCCTCAATAAATTTATCAGCGAAAGCGGCATCTGCTCGCGCCGCGAAGCCGACCGCTTTATCGAGCAGGGCCAGGTGCTCATCAACGGCAAGCCCGCCCGGGTGGGCGACCAGGTTGGCCCCCGCGACCGCGTGAGCGTAAACGGCCAGAAGCTGGAGGCCAAACAGGCGGAAGACGCCATTTACCTGGCTTTCAACAAGCCGGTGGGCATCACCAGCACCAGCGAGCCGGGCGTGCGCGG
>JAYWCH010000358.1:0-3024 GCA_043780755.1 Hymenobacter sp. | reverse complement strand
CACTACCGGCTGCTGGTGGCCGAAAACCCGGGCAACGCCCACTGGACATTCAAAGTCTGGAAAATCAATGAGCGGGTTCAATCCCTGCTGCCCGATAGCTTACGCCCCGCCCCGCGCTATTATTACCGCCGGCCCGTGGCCCCGGCGGTGCCCCGGCCTGTGGAGCGGCTCACGCCTCGGCCGCTTATAGGCCAATAGGCGGCCCGCCGGGCTGGGGCCGGGCAACCGGGCCCCAGCCGCCGGGCGTTGCTCCGGCAGCGGGCAAAGAAGCTGGAGCGGCTTCAGAAACCACCGTCTCCCGGCTGCCCGATTAGAGTAGGGGCGGCAATTGCGTCACGCACGGGAGACTTTCAGCGCCGCCGACAAGGGAAAAACCGGGACCGGACTGGCCGGGCGAATGCGTCCGGCCAGTCCGGTCTTTTTTAATCTACTGGCGGGAGTGTCACTTTACTGTCGGATTGAGTAATTTTGTATATAAATATTAAGTTCCTTAATATTGGCTGACGTTTAGTCGTCTGGTATTTTCCGGGCTGATTGCCGGCCCTCACTCATTTCCTGTCCGATGAAAGTTCTGTTTACCCGCCTCGGTTGCGGTCTTGCCCTCATGGGTTTGCTGAGCGCTGTTACGTTCACTGCCCGGGCCCAGGGGGTGGGCATCAACAATACCGCGCCAGATGCTTCGGCGGCGCTCGATATTGTTTCCTCGAGCCAGGGTGTGCTTCTGCCGCGCCTCACCCAGGCCCAGCGCCTGGCCATGGGCACGGGCAGCGTGCCGGCTCCGGCCGCCGGGTTGCTCCTTTTTCAAACCGACGGCAGCCAGCCCGGCTTCTGGTACAATGCCGGTACCACCACCACTCCGGCCTGGACGTTTCTCAATCCCGCGGGCGACAACCTGGGTAACCATACCGCCACTCAAAACGTGGTGCTCGGTGCCAATCAGCTGGTGCGAACCGCTGGCAGCCCGCTGGGCCTCGGCCTGAGCACCCTGGGGGGCCTCGACATTGGCCAGAATACGACTGGCAACAACGTTTACCTGGGCTATCAGGCCGGTGCGGCCACTACATCGGGCGTTTACAATCAGTTTGTGGGCTATCAGGCCGGCGGGAGTAACACCACCGGTTCCAGCAACTACGCCTTCGGCTACGGGGCCGGGCCGGCCACGGGGGCGCTCACTAATGCGGGGGCCATCGGCACCAATGCCAAAGTGAGCCTGAGCAACAGCCTCGTGCTGGGCGCGGGTGCTAATGTCGGCATTGGCACGAGTGCCCCGAGTGCCACTTTGCATATCGGCGGGACCGCCAGCACCGTGCGCCTCGAAGGCCTGACGGGGTCCGGCACCCGCCTGCTTCAGGCCGATGCCGCGGGTAATCTCACCACGGTAGCCACCACTTACCCGGCCTCGGCTACGCTGACGCCGACCCTGAGCAGTACCACCACCGGCCTCAGCAATCCCCTGGTGGCCGTGAGCGGGAATCTGGCCGTGGTGCTCAATCGCGGCACCGGCACGCTCAGCCTGTTCGATGTCAGCAGTCCGACGGCCCTGGTACTAAGGGGCACCTACTCGGGCCTGAGTAATGCCGTTAAAGTGGCCATTAGCGGGACCACGGCCGCCGTGTTGTGCAATACCACCAGCCCCAGCAACAGCAATATTATTGGCAATACCCAGCTTTTTACCCTGGGTTCGGGCGCGCCCGTGCTGGTCGCTACCCTCACGCCGCCCGCCGCCCTGTCGGCCGTAAATGGGGGTATTGCCATGGCGGGCACCAAACTATATGCCGTGTATGACCAGGCGGGCGGCTACGGTTATTTCTACATATATGATGTTAGTACCCCGGCTTCGGCCGCGCTGCTCGGCACGAGCAACGCGGGCTACTATACGCCCCAGGCCGTGGCGGTGGCGGGCTCCCTGGCGGCGGTGGGTAATATCTACGGCGGGGTTTCAATTATTAGTGTCAGCAATCCAGCGGCGCCCAGCCCCGTCGGTAGTACCGGTAATCCCGGCTACACGGCCCACGACCAGCCCGTGGCCATGACCATCACCACGCTCAGCACCCTTACCATTGGCAGTGCCCAGCTCTCCACCTACAACCTGAGCAGTGCGGGCGTGCCCACGCTGCGCAATACCTTCACTACCGGCGCCAATCCGGTCAGCGTCGCCCTGAGCGGCAACCTGGCCTTTGTCGCCTGTCAGGGCACCAACACGCTGCAGATTATCGACGTGAGCGGCACCACCGCCATCCTGCGCGGCACCAGCGCCCTGGATGCCACCCCCAACGCCGTAGCCGTCACCAGCACGCTGGCCCTGGTCGCCAACGGGAGCGCCGCCAATGACCTCCAGGCCTTCAGCACCGCCTCGTTTCAGCGCAACCTCACCGTGGCCGCCGATGGTAGTGTGAGTACGGTCGCCGCTCCGTCCGGGACTGACTTTATCCAGAACCAGACGGCCGCCGCCCAGACCGGCAGCTTTAGCATCACCGGTCCGGCGCTGGTGGGCGGCAGTGTCGGCATCGGCACCACCACGCCCAGCGCCGCCCTGGAGGTAGTCGGCTACGCCAAATTCACGGGTCCCGTCGCCCTCGCAGGCGCCACCGTGCCGACCCTGGCGGTGGCGAGCTTCACGGCCACTCTGCCTGCCGCCGCCAATACGGATGTCGCCGTCGCCATCGGCGGACTGGCGGTTGCCCGCATCTCGGCGGTGACCATCTTTGCTACTGCCACCAATGGCAACGTGTTTCCGCCCAATTTTGGCGCGACAGTTGCCGGCTCCGCTTCAACTCTCGGCGGCTGTGAATACAGCTACTATTTGAACGGCACTACGCTGCACCTGACCACGGGGAGCAACGCTGGCAATATTTATGGCGGGGCAGTTAACATTCTGGTCACGTATCACCCGTAGGCTTTCGTTCGCGATTCTCCGGCCGCTACGCTGCCCCCGGCCCGCTGGTCGGGGGCTTTTTTTGGCCAAAATTATTGGCGGATAATCCGGCCGTTCCGGCCCTGCTCACTAAGGAATCCGGCGCTTTT
>JAYWCH010000357.1:0-2647 GCA_043780755.1 Hymenobacter sp. | reverse complement strand
AGCGTGATCGGCATCGGCCTGCGCCGCTTTGCCCTGCCAGGTGAGGTTCTGATTCTTGAGAATTTCGATCTCCGCCTGCTGCTCCTTAATGGCTTCGAGGAGCACGGGGGTGAGCTGGGCGTAGTTGACGGCCTTGTAGCCATCGGGGCCGGTGCTCACCAGCTCGGGATAGACGGCTTCGAGCTCCTGGGCGATGAAGCCCACCTGCTCGGCGCCGGCGATGCCGCCGCGTTTTACGCCCAGCTCATTCCACTGGTAGCGAACGCCGCGCAGCGCCTGAATCGAGGTCAGGGCATTGCTCAGCGGGCGCACCTGGGTTTTGAAGCGGCTGTCGGAAGACTGAGTGAAGGTGCTAGCCGTCACGCTGCCCGTGGCGCGGATGGTGCCTGTCACGTCGAGTTTATAGCTGGTCGTGTTGGTGCCGCCGATTGCCATGCCGCCCGTTGGGCCAAAACGGGCTATCTCAGTTATATTATTACTTTGGTCCGATTCCCCAAAACGAATACCATGCTGCTGATAATTTCCACCGCCGTCCTGATTAAGCAACCAGGTTTCACCTTCGTATCCCGAGCGGTTCCATTGCAGGTAAGCACCCTGTTTGGAGATGGGGTAGGAGCTACCAGACAAAATACCCCCGTTTACTTCCAAACCCTGGCTAGGGGTGGTGGTGCCGATACCGACTTTGCCATTCCCATTAATTCGCATCAGCTCCGTGGACGTCGTTGCGCCCGTAGAGGCATAAAAGGCATGCGTCGCGCCCGTTCCTTCGACCTGATAGCGCATCATGCCCGAATTGATGCCGAAGCCGTAATACTGGTTGTCGTTATTATAAGCATCAAACAATACGATTTTGCGGTTAGTAATCGTATTACCGAGCTGTAACAGAGCATTTGGGGTCGTGGTGCCGATGCCCACGTTGCCGTTACCGAGCAGGCTCAGGGCCGTCATGTCGGGGTTATCGGTACCGCCGTTGGCCAGGTTAAAATCGACGCGGGTCTGGCTTAGGTTGGAGGACCCGTAAGTTCCTACAGCCATCTCCAGGGCGTTGGCGTACTTCACGTTGTTGTTGTCGGGGCGGGTGAGGCGGAGCAGGGGCTGCGAGCCCACCGTGGTGGTTGATAGGGTACCGGCCACTTCCAGTTTCAGTGCTGGGGCCGTGGTGCCGATGCCGACATTACCATTACCACTAATTCGCATCAGCTCGGTGGACGCCGATGCGCTCGCACCGGCAAAAAAGGCGTGGGATGAACTCGGTCCATCGATCTGATAGCGCATCATATTCACATTGATACCCAAGCCGTAATACTGGTGGTCGTTATTGATCGTTTCCCACAGTACGATTTTGCGGTTAGCAATCGTATTACCGAACTGTAACGACGCATTCGGGCTCGTCGTGCCGATGCCCACGTTGCCGCTGTTGGAGATGTTCAGCCGGGGAGTGGAATTGGTGTAGAAATCCAACCCGTACTGATTGCCGCCGCTCGTGCGCCGGCTGGCGATGCCCTCGCCGCTGCTCACGTTGCCGAACCGCAGGGCGTTGACCAAATTACCCACGTTGTTATTGGTGACATCAACGGCCAGGTTGCCCGAGGCCTGAATGTTGCCCACCACATCAAGTTTCTGGGTCGGAATACTGGTACCGATGCCGATATTGCCGCCGTTGAGGATGGTGAGGCGGTTGGTGCTATTGGTCACCAGGTTGAGAATACCGCCCGCGTAGCCATCGTCCTGGCCGGTGACAAGCGTCTTCATGTTAGGGCCGTAGCCGCCGCTGACGCCGTAGGTATCCAGTACAAGGGTGGAATTGACGCCCCCGACCACGTGCGTCGCTGCTTGTAGGTGCATCGTATTGGCGCCGGCGCCAATGACGTGGACCGTTCCCACTGGGCTGGCGGTGCCAATGCCGACGTTGCCGCCCAGCAAACTGAAGGCATTGCCAGCCTGGTTGATGCTCACGGGAGCCGTCAGATCCGAGCCGGCTCCGCCGAGGGTGACGGTGGTCACGCCCGCCGTGGTCGTGGTCGAGACGCCGTTAGCGGCGGTCACGGATGCATTGGAGCCGGCAGCGCCGTCTTTGCCATTGGTGCCATTGGTGCCGGTTGCACCAGTAGCACCCGTTACACCCTGCGGGCCAGTAGGGCCGGCCATTCCGGTGTTGCCAGTCGCGCCGGTCATTCCGGTGTTGCCGATTGCACCCGTGTTGCCGGTTGCACCGATTGCACCCGTGTTACCGACGGCGCCCGTCGGGCCGGTCATCCCGGCTGCTCCATCCATGCCGTTAGTGCCGGTTGCACCCGTGGCGCCGGCCGCACCCGTAGCCCCGCTGGCTCCGGTCAGGCCCGTGGTACCCGTGGCCCCGGTCATACCCGTAGCCCCGCTGGCTCCGGTCAGACCCGTTGGTCCCGTGGCCCCGATGGCCCCGGTCGGTCCCGTGGCCCCCGTTGGGCCCGTGGCGCCGGCCGCGCCCGTGGCCCCGACGGCCAGGGTCCAGCGCGTGCCGTCCCAGAGGTTGAGGCTTTTACTGTCGGTGTTGTAGACCGTCAGGCCAGCGGCGGTCGGGCCGGGGCTCAGCGCGTCGCGCTGCACCTGGCTCATGCGCGGGGGCAGCAGGCCCTGGGTGGTCGAGCTCACGTCGAGGATGGCCGCC
>JAYWCH010000356.1:0-4016 GCA_043780755.1 Hymenobacter sp. | reverse complement strand
TCATAATGTTTGATGCTGTTGTTTCTTCCTTCTGTATGCTGGATGCCGCATTTAGAAATAAATTGCACGTTGCTTCTTGCTATTTTACTTTCGGTAAATGCTTTTCCAAACTGCGCTTCAGTGGTATAGCCGCCATAAATATCGGCGTGATCAAAAGTGGAAACTTTGTTTTCGACGCATATATTCATCAAATGACTCATTTCTGAAGCAGAAAGGTTTTTATCCCAAACGCCCCAATTCATAGTCCCAGCAATAATGGGAGAAAGACTTGTTTTCATAGTTATTTTTTTTAATCCTTAAAAATAGCAAAACAAAATCATAAATCATCCTTAAAAATAAGGGTTTTATTAAAGTTTTAACGGAATGTTAACATCTCTATTCTCTTTTTATTTTCACTTTTGAAATGTTAAAATTATAAAACCAATTTACAGTAATAAAAATATGGAAATGGAAGAAAATGTTGCCGCTTTAGACATTAGAGCAATCAATGAAAAAATTGAAAGAGAAAGTGCTTTTATTGACTTGTTAACCTTAGAGATGAATAAAGTCATTGTCGGTCAAAAGCACATGATAGAAAGATTATTAATTGGACTTTTAGGGCAAGGACATATACTTTTAGAAGGCGTGCCCGGATTGGCAAAAACATTAGCAATCAACACCCTCTCGCAAGCCGTTCACGGAAGTTTCAGCCGAATCCAATTTACTCCCGATTTGTTACCAGCCGATGTAGTGGGAACGATGATTTACAACATTAAAGCCAACGAGTTTTCGATAAAAAAAGGACCTATTTTCGCCAACTTCGTATTGGCAGATGAAATCAATCGTGCGCCGGCCAAAGTGCAATCGGCTTTACTGGAAGCCATGCAGGAAAAGCAGGTGACCATTGGCGAAACTACCTACGCCCTCGATCTGCCTTTCCTCGTGCTGGCCACCCAAAACCCGGTGGAGCAGGAAGGCACCTACCCGCTGCCCGAAGCTCAGGTCGACCGCTTCATGATGAAGGTCCACGTCGATTACCTCAAAAAAGCCGACGAGCTGGAGGTGATGCGCCGCATGGCCAACCTCAGCTTTGTGGAAGACGTGCAGCCCGTGCTCACCAAGGCCGATATCTTCGGGATTCGTCAGCAGATCAACCAGGTGCAGATTTCGGATACCCTGGAAAAATACCTCATTGAGCTGGTTTTTGCCACCCGCCGCCCGGCCGATTACGACCTGCCCGAGTTTGCCCAGGCCGTGCAGTACGGCGCCAGCCCGCGGGCCAGCATCGCCCTGCATCGCGCCGCCAAAGCCGTGGCCTACCTCGACGGCCGCGACTACGTCCTGCCCGAAGACATCAAGGAAGTGGCCGCCGACGTGCTCAACCACCGCATCCTGCTCACCTACGAAGCCGAAGCCGACGGCATCCGCACCCAGGATCTGATCGAAGCCATCCTGCGCAAAGTGCCCATCAGCTAAGTCGGTACCGAAAATCCCGGCCGGCAAAATGCCAAAAAAGACCCCGTCAAGCCTGACGGGGTCTTTTTTATGGAGCCGAATTTTAATGGCAAACTACTCAATAATAACCGATTGACTGGCAGTCTGGTCGCCGGCCTGCACCCTTAGGGTGTAGCGGCCCGGCGCGAGGGTGCTCACGTCGATCTGGGTGCGGGTGCCGCTGGTTTCCAGGTTGAGGCTGCGGGTCTGGATCTGCTGGCCGAGGCTGTTGAGCAGCACCGTGGTGGCGGTGCGCGCCCCCGGCACGGCCGGCACCGTCAGGGTAAAGCTGCGGTGGGCCGGGTTGGGGTAAATGCTCAGCGGGCTGCCGGCAATGGCGTTGTGCGTGGCCGTGACGGTGGAAAAGGCCACATCAATGGCCAGGCGCGAATTGAGCGCCGAGGTGTTGATATCCGTCCAGGCCGACCCGTCCAGGGTGTAGAAGAACGTGCCGGGCCGCAATGGAATTTCGAGCTGGTAGGCGATGGAAATATTATCGCTCCCAATCGACTTGATGCCCACGAAAAACGCGCCGTTCACCACCACGTTGGGAATCGGTACGGAATCGATTTGCAGCTTGCCCGCCGCGATGATGGGCCGGGGCCGGGCCGGCGAGGTGTAGAGCATCGTCCCCGGCTGACCGTTGGCCGCCGCGGCGTAAATCACCGCCTGGTACATCGAGCCGGCCGTGCCGGCATCGGCAAAAGTCGTGGTCACCGCATTCACCGAAGCCGCCCGGGCGGTCTGGTAGCCCACTGCAATGACGCTGCCCGCCACGCCCACGCCGGCGCCCCCGACAAAGGTGTTGCCGGCCGAGTAGCTCAGGTTAACCGTCGAAACCGTCTGGTTGGCGGTCTGTGAATTATTGGAAGCCGCGTCGTCGGCCGGTATCGTTATCGCGACGCTGTTCACGTTATTGGAGCCGGCGACGCTGACTGGGTAGGTGAAATTAACCGCGACGGAAGCGCCGGGCGCCAGCGTCGGGATAGTCTGCGTGCTGGTGTACGTCGTCGCGCCGTTCACCGTGAGCGTCACCGGCAGGTTGGTTTGGGTCGTGCTGCCGGCGTTTGAAATGAGGGCTTGCACCGGCGCCGGCGACCCGTAGGCGCTCGATGCCGTGCCCAGCGTGTAGAGGGCCGTCACCATCGCATCATTGGTGGAAGGCACGAAGCGGTACGTGCGCCCGGCATCGGGCAGCGCAGCGTTGCGGAAGTTGTGGGTGGCGTCGAAGTAAGGACCGTAAATAAAGGTGGTCGTGCTCCAGAGGGCGGCGCCGGAGGGTTTATAGCCCAGCACCGCCGTGTAATAAGTGGAGCCCTTGATGCCCACCGTGGGAAACCGGCTGATGGCCGCGTTGGTGCTGGCCGTGGCCGGCCCGTACACAAATTCAATGGCATTGGAGCCTTCGTAAAGTCGGAGCTGGAAGGTGAAATTGGTGTACTGCGTGGGGGACGTATCCGTGCCCTGGCCGGTTTTGTCGCTCACGTTTTTCCACTGAATGGTGCAGACGTGGGCCGTGCCGGTGCCGGTCGTGACCACCCGGTATTCGGCCGCGCCCGTGCCCGCCACCAGGTCGATATTGAACGGCATGAGCAGGTTCACATCGGCGGGATTCGGGCTGGTGGTGGGATCGACAGCCGTTTGCGTAGCCGAGCCATCCTGCGAAAGGAAAAGATTGGCCACCGACGGCGCATTCGCTCCCAGCCGGATCAACCCGTTCGTATTCAGCACAAACTGCGTGAACGTTGAATTATTAAAGGAAAATGAAAAGCCGATTGGTTGCGCCGCCGAGTTGGCATCGTCGGTATTGGCCGTGGCAATGGCCGTGCCGGCCGTGCCCAGATCGGTAAACGTGCTCGTGGTGTTTACGGCATTGTCCGGGGCGTAATTCAGGGTTTGCCCCTGCGCTGCCACCGACAGCAAGGCCACCGGCCACCAGCCGCAAGCGGATTTCAGGCGGGAGAATAAAGATTTCGACATGAGCAGGATAGCTGAGGTGAAGATGAAAAAAAGCGGCGGGAGCGGAATGCAGTCAACCCAAAAACCGGGTTGGCCCCAACAGCAACTGGTCAAACAAATTACAAAATTTCACGGATAAAGCCCAGGCTGACCGAGCTGATTATCAGGCGGCCCGGGGCTGATTCCGGTCAGCGGTTGATCAGGGCCGCCGGGAGCTGCGCCAGCGTGGCGGCATTCGCCGCCGCGTCGCAGCCGGCCACGGGCACGAAGGTGCGGTCGGGTTCGCCGGGGCGCTGGGCCAGACCGTAGGTGTAGGTTTTGTCGTAATAATCGAGTACCAGCTCCACCATGAGCGGGAAGTTCTGGGCCGTTACCGCGTCCAGGGCCTGCTGGGTGGCCAGCCCGCCCAGGCGCTTGTGCAGCCGCTCGATGGCCGCCGCCAGCTCCGTGGGGTCCTCGGCGCCGTACTCGGCGGCCAGCTTGGCCACGCGGGCGGCGCGGGGCACTTCCAGCACCCAGCGCGGGGCCGTGCGTAGCTGCCCAAACAGCGCGGGCGGAATGGTGAGCCGGCCAATCTGCCGGCT
>JAYWCH010000355.1:0-1963 GCA_043780755.1 Hymenobacter sp. | reverse complement strand
GCCCATGGCCGGGTTGCACGACATCTGGGCGATGGTGTTCATGTTCATCGTCACCAGCAGCACTTTCGAGCCGAGGTTGGCGGCGGCGGCGGCGGCTTCACAGCCGGCGTGGCCCGCGCCCACCACAATAACGTCGTAATCTTCTTGCTGAAACATAAGCATAGCACCGGGCAAGTGCCCGGTCGGGGATAAGCGTAGGAATAAAGCGGATGGTTCCGGGCCGGGTCGCCGCCGGACGCCGGGTAGTACAGAAAACCCGCCGCTCGTTTCGGGGGAAACGAGCGGCGGGTTTTAAAACGGGCAGGCAACTAACTTAAAATGTGCGCAAAGATAGGCAGTAATCCTCTTTTTTGCGCATGGCCGTCTGGCTCAGCAGGTCCTTGTCGTGGTAGCCGAGCAGGTGCAGCACGCCGTGAATCATGACCCGGTGCAGCTCGTCGCGGAAGGTGAGGCCCAGATCCTGGGCATTCTCCCGCACCCGCTCCACGCTGATGAAAATATCGCCCTCCAGCATGTCCACATCGTCTGAATTATCGAACGTGATGACGTCCGTCAGCGTGTCGTGGTCGAGGTATTCGAGGTTGAGTTGGTGGAGGTAATCGTCGGAGCAGAAGATATAAGTCAGCTGCACAATGCGGTGCTCGTGCACGGCGGCCACGCGCTCAATCCAGCCAATGAGTCCTTCCGCGTCGGCGATTTCAAACGCGGGCGCATCCTCCACCATAAACTCAATGCCGGGGGCTTCGTGGTGCAGCTCGCCGGGCGGAAAATGGTCGTGGTGGGGCGGGCCCAGCGGCGGGGTGCTCATCATGCGCTGCGGCGGTCAGCCCCCGGGGTTTCGTCGGCCGGGGTGGGCGTGAGGAGAAAAGTAAGCTGCACCCGGCGCCCTTCCTTGCTGAACTCTACCCCGTCGGCCAGGTGGCGGATGAGGAAAATGCCGCGTCCGCCCGGATTTTCCAGGTTTTCTGGAGCCGTGGGGTCGTCGAGATTATTGAAGTTGAAGCCCGCGCCCTCGTCCTCGATCTCAAATTTGAGCTGCTGCGGCTCCACGTAGAGCGAGAGATAGACGTTCTTATCCTTATCGAACTTGTTCCCGTGGCGAATTGCATTGTTCACCGCCTCGGTCACGGCCACCATGATGTTACCGTAGATATCGTCCTCGATCTGAAACGTATCCTTGGAATTATCGATAAAACTCTCCACCACGCGGATGTTTTCGACGAGTGACGGAATCTGAATTTTTACCTGCTTCATAGGGTGGTTTGATAGGAAGAACGGCAGCGGGTTTAGGGCCGCAAAAATAGTCTTTTAGCAGCAAAGTGCCACCAAAAGTTCTGCGCTAAAACAGCCGCCTGATTCTGGCGAAACACAAATAGACTAAACGCGGCGGAAACCGCTTTAATGACGTTAGGGCTTGATTTTCTGGAAATATTCGCCCACTTCCCGCTGGTAATACGGGGTGAGGCTCGGGGGTGTACTACGTAGTAATTCGGTTTGGTGTTCCTTGCCCGCCTTGTATTTGTCGAAGGCGGCCGGAAAAAACGGCAGTTTCACCTGAGCGGTCTGGGCCTCGCGCTTGGTATCCTGGTCCCGCTCGCGGGCCGATTTCTCGACTTCCAGCAGCCGGGTCAGAATCTGCTGCTGCCGCAGGATGGTCTGCTCGCTCAGGCGCTTGTTGACCAGATCGGTTTCGGTTTGCTCCATCATTTTTTTGAGGTCGCTGGTGCCGCCGCCGCCCTGTTCGCCCTTGCCGTCCTGGCCCTTCGGGCCACCGCCTTGCGGGCCGTCTTTGCCTTCCTTGCCCGCTCCCGCCGCGCCACCGGGCTTGCCGCCGGGTTGCAGCCGGTCGAGCTGCTGCATGGCTTGGCGGAGCATCTGCTGCTGCCCGGCCAGCTTGGCCAGCTCCTGCGACATGGCCCGGCCGGTCTTGCCACTCTTGGATAGCTGCTGAATCTGCTCGTTG
>JAYWCH010000354.1:0-2859 GCA_043780755.1 Hymenobacter sp. | reverse complement strand
GTTGCCGCGCAGCAGGAGCACGTTTTTATCGTGCCCGGCCACGCTCACCACGGCCCAGGGGAAGATGATTTTCTCAACGCGCTTGCCATTTTCAGTGGCTCCGAGGTTAGTAGGTTTCAGGCCCTTTTTCACCAGCGAAGCGTAGAACTGGTTGCGCGCCGCTTCGGTGCTGGCCGCGCTGGGATCGATGAAAATATACGTCAAGTTGGTGCCGCCGTCGACCTGGAACTCGGTCAGCGTTTCGCGCACGCCCTGTTCCAGGCGGCGGAAGGCGGGGGGGAAATCGCCCGTCAGGTACACCGTGATGGTGACCGGCTGCTTGAGATTATGCAGCAGCGTTTTCGTGGCGGGCGACATGGTGTAGCGCTTCTCCTGGGTTAAGTCCAGGCGGAAGAAGAAGCGTTGCGCGATGAAGTTAACCAGCAGCAGGCCGACGACGATTGCCGCAAAGTGCAGCAGATCGCTGCGCTTGCGGGAAGGTGCGGCGGGCGGCCCGGTAATGGTTTCTGATGGATTCATAGTTCGATGGGTAGCGGGGGGAGAACGGGCTGATGCCGGTTCTACTGCCAGTTCCGGCTCCGCAATACCAGGCGGGTGGCCTGCAGGGCCAGGGCCACTACGGTAAAGAAATAAATCAAATCCCGCGAGTCGATCAGGCCTTTGCTCAGGTCGCGGTAGTGGGCCGCAATACCGAGCTGGCCCACGTAATAAGCCGGGCCGCCCTCCAGCACCGAAGCCAGCGAATCGAACCCCGAATAAAGCAGAAAGCACCCCACCACGGCCCCCAGAAACGCAATAATCTGGTCGCGGGTGAGGGCCGAAGCCAGCACGCCGATGGCCGCAAAAACCGCCGCCAGCAGCGCCAGTCCCAGATAGGAGCCGACTGTGGCGGCCGAATCAATGTTGCCGGTCGGGCTGCCCAGCCGGTACACCGAGAAATAGTACAGCAGCGTAGGCAACAGGGCCAGCAGCGCCAACAGAAAGCACGCGAGGTATTTGCCGCCAATGATCTGCCCATCGGTGAGCGGGCGGGTCAGCAGCAGTTCGATGGTGCCGGCCTTTTTCTCCTCCGCGAACGTGCGCATGGTGATGGCTGGAATCAGGAACAGGAAAATCCACGGGGCCAGGGAAAACAGCGTTTGCAGATCGGCGTAGCCGTAATCGAGCACGCTGCTGTCGGGAAAAACCCAGACGAACAGGCCGGTGGCGATCAAAAACACGCCCAGCACC
The DNA here is from genome assembly GCA_043780755.1 of Hymenobacter sp. Lineage (GTDB taxonomy): Bacteria > Bacteroidota > Bacteroidia > Cytophagales > Hymenobacteraceae > Hymenobacter. Next base: position 1,629 of record JAYWCH010000354.1, on the reverse strand, counting down.
ACGTAGGCGACGGGCGAATTCAGGAAAGCGTTAAATTCTTTTTGGAGGATGGTGAGCATAGTATCTTAACGTCATGCTGAGCGCAGCCGAAGCAGCTGTACCGCGCCAGTAATTAATTAGTATTGCGGTAGAGATGCTTCGGCTGCGCTCAGCATGACGTTCTTTTTTGGTCGTTCTGTTAATGGTTCTTATTTCGTCAGCTCCCCGAATACTTCTTCCAGGCTCTGCTGATCCTGGCGAAGCCCGAGCAACACCCAGCCTTCCTGGGCGGCGAGCCGCGAGATCGCGGCGCGGGGATCGGTGCCGGGCGCGGTGCGGAGCAGGACCGCCCCATCGGGGGCCAGCTCGACGTGCCGCACGCCCGGCAGCCGGGCCAGTTGGGCGGGATCCACTGCGCTTTCAAACTCGGCGCGGATCATGCCCTCGCCGGCGGCGCGGGCCGCCAGCTCGGCTACGGGGCTATCCGCCACCAGCTTGCCCCGGCTGATAATGATGACGCGGGTGCAGAGGGCCGTTACCTCGGGCAGAATGTGGGTGCTGAAAATGACAGTCTTATTCTCGGCCACTTCGCGGATGAGCTGGCGGATTTCCAGAATCTGGTTGGGGTCGAGGCCGGTTGTGGGCTCGTCGAGGATCAGAACTTCGGGATCGTGAATGAGGGCCTGAGCGAGGCCCACGCGCTGGCGGTAGCCCTTGCTGAGCGCGCCGATCTGTTTGTTCTGCTCGCGGCTGAGGCCCACGCGGCCCACCAGCTCGGCCACACGGGTGCGCAGGCCGGCCCCGCGCAGCCCGTGTACCGCCCCGATAAATTCAAGGTATTCGTGCACGTACATATCCAGGTAGAGCGGATTGTGCTCGGGCAGGTACCCCACGTGGCGGCGCACGGCCAGGCTGGCGGTCTGCACATCGTGACCGGCCACGCGCACGGTGCCGGCGGTGGGCGGCAGGTAGCCGGTGGCGATCTTCATCGTGGTGCTTTTGCCCGCGCCGTTGGGGCCGAGGAAACCCACGATTTCGCCCTTGCCCGCCGTGAAGCTGATGTTGTCCACGGCGTTTTGGGTGCCGTAGGTTTTGGTCAGATTTTCGATTTCTACCATCGGTTCGTAGTCGGTTGTTTGTTTTTCAAAGGCAAACTTCCTTCGTTGCTAATAAACTCATTTTTGAATTAAAGCCGTCATGCAGAGCATTTTGCGCATCAAGCAGAGACGAAGCATCTCGGGTGGTGCAGTAATTCTTTATAATGAAGCTTTTTAGCGCGTTTGTTATCCTGAGCAGAGCGAAGAACCTTATCACGGCTGGGCGGTCGTCAGTCAGACTTGATAAGGTCCTTCGCTCTGCTCAGGATGAAAAACGTATTAAAAAGGACTTACTAAACAGCTTCGATGTTACGCGCCCAATGTTACGCGCCCAACTTACTGATGTCTCGAAAACGGCACTTTCTTTAGCCGCTCCAGCTTCCATGCAGGACCCTGGGCACCGCATTGCGTAACTGCCGTTTATTAGCCGGGAGTTATTTTTGGTCGCCGCATCTTGTTGCGGGTAAGCACTATGGAGGAATTGGAATCAGCTGAAAAAGGGTTTGCGGATCTGCCCCGGGTGCCGCGCTGGCGGTCGTTGCTGCGCTCGTTT
>JAYWCH010000353.1:0-2446 GCA_043780755.1 Hymenobacter sp. | reverse complement strand
AACTACCTGCTGGGCGTGGTGGCGCAGTTTCAGGAGTGCGGCATTGTGGTGCCGGGGTTCGATTGCGTCTTTGGCGGGACCATTCCGATGGGCGCGGGCATGTCCTCTTCGGCCGCCGTGGAGTGTGGCCTGGCCTTCGCCCTCAATCAGCTTTTGAACACCGGCCTCGATGGCATGCAGCTGGCCCGCGTGGCCCAGCGCGCCGAGCACACTTACGCCGGCGTGCAGTGCGGCATTATGGATCAGTTCGCCAGCCTGTTCGGCCGGGCCGGGCAGGTAGTGCGGCTCGACTGCCGCTCGCTGGAGTACGCGTATTTTCCCTTCGATACCGCCGCCTGCCGCATCGTGCTTTGTAATTCCGGGGTGAAGCACAGCCTAGCCAGCTCGGCCTACAATACCCGCCGTCAGGAATGTGAGCGGGGCGTGATCGTGCTTCAGCAATATTATTTCGGCATCACCAGTCTGCGCGATGTCACTCTCGGTCAGCTCGATGCCCACCGCGCCGAGCTGGGCCCCACGGTATTCCGCCGCTGCGCCTACGTGGTGCAGGAAAACGGCCGCGTAGAATCGGCCTGCCGCCACCTCGAAAAAGGGGATCTGGCCGCCTTCGGGAGGGAGATGTACGCCTCTCACGCCGGCCTGCGCGACGATTACGAAGTGAGCTGTCCCGAGCTGGATGCGCTGGTAATCGCGGCCCAGGCCGGCCCCGGCGTATTCGGCGCCCGCCTGATGGGCGGCGGCTTCGGCGGCTGCACCATCAATCTGGTGGCGCCCGCGCGGGTGGACGAGTTTATCGCCCACATGACCGGCGCCTACCAGCAGCAGTTTGGCCGCGCCCTCGAAACCTACCAGATGACCATCGTGGACGGCGTGGGGGTGCTGGCCGCGGCTGCCGTGCTTTCTTAGCGTGCTCTCTTAACTGCTCTTATGTCTTCTTTCGATACCACCGGACACCCGCACCGCCGGCTCAACGCCCTTTCCGGCGAATGGGTCCTCGTGTCGCCGCACCGCTCCAAGCGCCCCTGGCAGGGCCAGCAGGAGCCGCCCGAGGCCGACCAGCGCCCGCCTTACGACCCGACCTGCTACCTCTGCCCCGGCAATCCGCGAGTTGGCGGCGAGGTCAATCCGGCCTACCCGGCCACGTTTGTGTTCAACAACGACTTTGGCGCCCTCCAGCCCGATGTGCCCGCCGGCGGCGTGAACGACGGTGGCCTGCTGCGCGCCGAGGCCGAGTCGGGCGTCTGTCGCGTCATCTGCTTCTCGCCGCGCCACGACCTCACCCTGCCCCAGATGACGGGGCCGGCCATCCGGGCGGTGGTGGATTTGTGGGTTGAGGAATTTCAGGCGCTCGGTGCCCGGCCGGATATCAACTACGTCCAGATTTTTGAGAATAAAGGACCGATGATGGGTTGCTCGAATCCGCACCCGCACGGCCAGATCTGGGCTCAGCGCACCGTGCCCGGCGAGCCCGCCAAGGAAGAAGTGCAGCAGCTGGCCTACTTTCGGGAGCACGGTCGTACGCTGCTGACTGACTACCTTGCCATCGAGCTGGAAAAACAGGAGCGCGTGGTGCTCGAAAACGAGCATTTCGTGGTGCTGGTGCCGTTTTGGGCGGTCTGGCCTTTCGAAACGCTGGTGGTGGCCCGCCGCCCGGTGGCCGACATTACCCAGCTCAGCGCCGCCGAGCGCGATGCCCTGGCCGACGCCCTGCGCCGTCTCACCATCCGCTACGACAACCTGTTCGAGATCTCGTTTCCCTACTCCTCCGGTCTGCACCAGCGGCCCACCGACGGGCAGGCCCACCCCGAATGGCATTTGCACATGCACTTCTACCCGCCGCTGCTGCGCTCGGCCACGGTGCGCAAGTTCATGGTGGGCTACGAGCTGCTCGGCGATCCGCAGCGCGATATCACGCCTGAGTTCAGCGCGGCGCGGCTGCGGGAGATGTCGGAAGTGCATTATAAAGATGGGCTGAACTAGGAAAAACGCCCGCAACGATGGAGACACTCGTTTGCGCAGCCAGCTAATTTTCCCCCGCTGGCGCAATCCTTTGCGGGTGGCGTCTAACTTTACTGCGCTGAAGCCAACCGGGACGGTTTGGGACGGCGCCGGGCGGTGGCCCGGCCGATTCGGCCCCGACGACCAACTTTACTACCTTAGTGAGCGAGTACCTGCTGTTCGTCGATACCGAAACGTCGGGCATTCCGCACGACTGGAATCAGCCGTATTCGAGCCGGGATAACTGGCCGCACATTGCCCAGCTGGCCTGGGTGGTGTACACCCGCGACGGGCGGGAAGTCAAGGCCGAAAACTACTATATTCAGCCCAGCGACTACGACATCAGCCCGGCTTCGGGCAGCATCCACGGCCTGACGCCGGACTTTTTGCGCACCCACGGGCAATCGCGGCACGCCGTGATGCAGCGCCTGCACCGCGACCTGCGCCA
>JAYWCH010000352.1:0-7291 GCA_043780755.1 Hymenobacter sp. | reverse complement strand
AGGCGGAACAGGCTCGAGAGCGTGCCACCCACAATCGCCCAGATCATACCCGTGATCAGGAATTGCTTGGCAATTACCTTGTGATCCTGGCTGAAGACGTACTTCCACAACCAGTGTTGGTCGTGTTCATGATCGTCATGATGTTCGTGGACTCCGTGCTCGGTGGTAGAAACCGAGGCGGTACCAATTCCACCCTGCGTTTGCACGTCGGGTGAAAGATTGGGTTTAGCTGCCATGTCTGACATAAGAGATACCGTTAGATAGGTGTGTTAGTAAGAAGCAGCCAGGGGAACGGCTGGTGCTTCTTTTGCATCAGAAGATACTGCTACCTTAGAAACCAGGGTTTTTGCTTTCTGTTTGAAAGCAGCGAGTACTTCGGGGTTTTTCTGGGAAAAAGATTGCTGAGCGGCATACCAGTTCTGGTAATCCTCCGGCTCGTCAACGATGATCGTCGCTTTCATAGCGAAGTGGCTGCCGCCGCATACCTGGTTGCAGGCCAGCTCGTAATTGAACTTGGGGTTACCCAACTTGGCTCGCATCTCATCGGTCGAAGTAGTTGGGGTAAACCAGAAGCGGGTTGGCATCCCGGGCACTGCGTACATCTGCACGCGGAACTGCGGCATGTAAACAGCATGCAGAACGTCGCGTGAGCGGATCTTGATCAGCACCGGGTGACCTTTGGGCACGTGGATTTCATTGGTCGTGAAGTCGTCGAGACCCGTCTTGTCACTCAGGTCAAAACCCCACTCGTTCACAGCATCAATCAACCGGTAGTTGACAACGCCCAGTTTCATATCGCGGCCGGGGTAACGGACGAGCCAGTTGAACTGCTTGCCCATCAGCTCCACCACGACAGAATCCTTGGGAGCGGGACCGGTGATGCGGGTCCAGGCTTTCCAACCGGCGAAGATCAACGCGGCCATTACGATAGCGGGGATAACCGTCCAGATAACCTCAATCTTGTTGTTGTGCGCAAAGAAGTAAGCCCGACGGCCTTCCTTGTGCTGGTATTTGTAGGCGTAAAAGAAGAGCAGGGACTGCGTGATGACGAAAGCCACTCCAATTACCGACATCGTAATCCAGAACATCCGCTCCAGCTCGTGACCGTGAATCGAAGCAATCGGGGGGTTCATTTTGTTGAAATTTTCAACAAATGAGTAGGCGAACCAACCGCCGCCAAAGATCCCAAACAGCAACAGCAAAATTGCATTGACCCGGTTGCTCGCGCCAATGTCGCGAGTGAAAGTACCCGAGAAGATAGAGGTAAAGATCTGCAGGCGGAACAGCAGGCCGAAGACGACCAGCAGCAACCCCAACACCAGTATTATGGTAAGAGCAGTCATTTTTAGGTTAGAAGTTAGTTGGGAGCTTAGCGGGTAAAATGGAGCGGAGATTCCGGTTCAGGGGAAACTCCGCTCTTGATTCCAACTGCGTGGTTCGGGTAGATTAAGTGGTGTGGTGAACGCTCTCGTCCAGGAAAGGATGATGCACGGGCACCAGCGAGGCCGAGGCCAGGCGACGGGTGAAAACGATCAGGAAGGCTCCCAGGAAGATGGCAGCGATGCCAATCTCAATCAGAAACCCATTATTACCCTTCAAAGTGCCGGGCATCAACATCAGATAAAAGTCGGACCAGTGACCAGCCAAAATAGCAATACAGACGATTTTCATGATAATCATCTGACGCTTGGCATCCCGGGTCATGAGCACCAGGAACGGAAACACAAAGTTGATGACGATATTAAAAAAGAAGATGCCGGTGTAACGTCCGTCGAAGCCACTAAGCCGCTGGGTAAAGTAAACCGATTCCTCGGGCAGGTTAGCGTACCAGATCAGCATAAACTGAGCGAACCAAACGTAGGTCCAGAAAATGCTGAAACCGAACATCAGCTTGCCCAGATCGTGCAGGTGATTTGATGTTAAAGCGCGCAGGTAGCCCGCTTGTTTCAGGAAAATTGCCGTCAGCGCTATGGCCGAGATACCCGACACCCACCACGAGGCGAAAACGTACCAGCCGAACATCGTGCTGAACCAGTGCGGATCAACCGACATCACCCAGTCCCAGGCTGCCATGGAGGAAGTTACGGCGTACAAAACGAGGAACAGTGCCGAGGCAGTTATGCTTTTGTGAAACCAATAAGTACCCCCAATTGCATCTTCCTGCAATGAAAGCTGCCGCAGCTTCCAGCTGAAAGCGGCCCAGATCACCAGGTAGCTGACCATCCGGATCACGTAGAACGGCATGTTGAGAAAGCCCTTCTTACCCGCGATTACGGCATCGTAATTAACGTTGCCTTTCACCATGATCCCGTCGTGGGTCCAATGGAAAATGTCGTGGCGACCAACCAGGAAAACGAGCAACATGATCACACCGCCGGGAATTACCCAGGCGCTGAGCGCCTCGGCAATCCGCTTGATCATCACCGACCAGCCAGCGTAAGCGACGTAGTTGATGGCCATGAACACCGTACCTATCGTTGATACGCCGAGGAAAAACAGGTTGCTGTGCCAAAGGCTGATCAGCACCCGTTTCAGCCAGACGGGGTTTTCGGCTTCGTGGGCCGGCGCGCCGGCGCCCAGGTGAGCGGCGGCTTCGTGGTGCTCGGCAGCCCCCCAGCCCATGATGGAGGCCAGGATACCGATGAGGAGCAGGGCCACACCGGCAACGATAATGGTAATAAAGGTTTTGCGGGTACCAGCCGAAACGACGAGCTGTTCAGCCGTGGCGCTTTCTTGGTGCGTCAGAGTTGCCATAGTACGTTATTTAGCGTTGCCGTTGTTGGCTTTAGTGGTGCCCGAAGCGGGCGTTTCAGGACTGGAGCCAGCCGGGACATTGGTTATCGGGGCGGAGCTACCAGCGGCGGGCTTAGCCGTAGAATCGCTGGCGGCGCCCGTAGGGCCTTTGGCGATTAGCTTGCTGAGGGCGTCGGGACCTTCGCCCCGCTGCAGTACACGGACGTACATGGCAATTTTCCAGCGCTCTTCGGGGTTCACAATCGAGCCGTGGGGCATCATGCGGTTACGACCCCATTGGATGACGTGGTAAATGTGCCCGTCATTCATGGTCTTGTAGGACTCGGCCGAATAGTTCGGCACGCCCTTAAATTTCAGACCAACGGAACCTTGTCCGTTGCCCTGCTCACCGTGACAGTGCGAGCAGATGCGGGTGTAGAGAACCTTACCTTCTTCCAGGTTAGCCTTGGTGTAAGGATAAGGATTGTGGAGCGTACGCTCGGCAATCCGCACACTGTCCTTCGGAATGTGGTCGAAGTAAGTCATCTTGCCGCGGGGCACGGTACCATTGGCCGGAGTCCGCTGGTTAATACCGAATGAGTTGACGGTATTAAAGTGGGTTTGGCTCAGGGGATCGTAGGGGATGGATTCGTACATCTCCGGGGCGTATTCCACGCCGGGATCGTTTCCATCGTGGGTGCAGGCCGTAGTGGCCAGTCCCAGGGACAACAGCAGCGCCGAAACGCGCAGGCTCAGATTCAGCGGGTGCATCATTAGTTATTAGTCATTTCTTTTTGGTTGACTTCGGAAGCGCCGTTTTCGCGCAGCAGTTGGGTCAGCCGGGGAAGTTCCGAGCTGGTTTCATCCAGCTCGATAGCCATCACAAATTTGTCGTCGGTAGCCCGGACATCCATTACCGGCACGTTGAAGCGCGGGTACAGACCGGATATCGTGAAGAAGGTAATCGCCATGCCGTGGCAGGTAAAGAATACCGTCAGCTCAAAGGCAACCGGGATAAAAGCCGGCAACGCCGTGTGAGGCTTGCCGCCGATAATCATCGGCCAGTCGTAGCCCAGCATGTAGATCTGGAGCCAGAGCGAGAACGCCAGTCCGCACATGCCGAAGAAGAAAGCGGCAATGGGCAAGCGTGAACGCTCGATCCCCAGCGCATCATCGATGCCGTGCACGGGGTACGGCGAGAATACGTCGTGGATTTTTACGCCGGCAGCGCGCACGTTCTCAACGGCGTGCAGGAGCACATCTTCGTCATCGAAGATTCCAAGGGCGAAGTGCTTAGTCATGCTTGTTGTAGTTTACGGGAGCCGAAGCCGGTACTCCTGGAGTGGTGACGGTTTGAGTGACAGGAACAGCGTGCGCCTTCTGAGGATTGTAGGACGGACCATTGTCCACCGTGTACTTCAGGATGGTCTTGATTTCTGCCATGTTGATCACGGGAAAGAACTTGGCGAAGAGCAGGAACAGCGTGAAGAACAGGCCCAACGTACCCACGTAAAGGCCGATATCGATGATCGAAGGCGAGAACATGGCCCAGCTCGATGGCAGGTAGTCGCGGTGCAGGGAGGTTACGATGATCACGAAACGCTCGAACCACATCCCGATGTTAACGATGATGGAAAGGACGAAAGTGAGGGGAATGCTGTAACGGACCCGACGGAACCACACCAGCTGCGGTGTGATCACGTTGCAGGTCATCATCGAAGCATACGCCCACCAGTATGGACCCGTAGCCCGGTTGATGAAAGCATATTGCTCGAATTCAACCTGCGAATACCAGGCGATGAAGAACTCCGTGATGTAGGCCACGCCCACGATGGAGCCGGTTACCATCATGATTTTATTCATCAGCGCAATGTGTTCCAACGTGATGTAATCTTCGAGGCGGAATACCACCCGGGTAATCAGCATCAGCGTGAGCACCATGGCGAAGCCGGAGAAGATGGCCCCGGCCACGAAGTAGGGCGGGAAGATGGTCGTGTGCCAACCTGGTACCACCGAGGTAGCAAAGTCCATCGATACAATAGTGTGTACCGATAATACCAGCGGGGTGGAAACGCCGGCCAGAATCAGCGAGATGGTCTCGTAGCGTGACCAGGCTTTAGCCGAGCCTTTCCAACCGAAGCTCAGCATCGAATAGCTGAACTTGGCAATGGGGCCTTTGGCGCGGTCACGGATCGAAGCAAAGTCCGGAATCAGACCAATGTACCAGAACACCAGCGACACGGTAAAGTAGGTCGAAATGGCGAACACGTCCCAGAGCAGGGGCGAGTTGAAGTTCACCCACAGCGAGCCAAAGGTGTTTTGCAGCGGGAAAACCCAGAATGCCAGCCACGGACGGCCCATGTGCAACACGGGGAACATGGCGGCGCAGATTACGGCAAAAATGGTCATTGCCTCAGCAGCCCGGTTAATGGACGAGCGCCACTTCTGACGGAACAGCAGCAACACGGCCGAAATCAACGTGCCGGCGTGTCCGATGCCAACCCACCAAACGAAGTTGGTAATATCCCAGGCCCAGTTTACGGTTTTGTTCAGACCCCACTCCCCGATGCCGTACCAGACGGTGCGGTAAACGGAATAGAAGAATATTCCCAAGAAGAACAGGGCTACGCTCAAAGCGGCCATCCAACGGATGTTGGGCTTGGCTTCGACCTGATAGCAGATGTCCTGCGTGACGTCGTGTAACGTCTTACCGCCCGTTACGAGCGGTTCGCGTACGGCTGATACGTGCTGCATAATCTTATATATTAAGCGTTTTCTTTAGCAAAAAACTCGGACTCGGAATTACGGATCTTGGTCAGGTAGGTCACGTTCGGCTGCACGTTGATCGAGTCGAGCGAGTGGAAGGCCCGCTCACCGTCCTCACGACGAAGCAGCTTGCTAATCCGACTGTTCGGGTCGCGCATGTCGCCGAAGACGATTGCATCGGTTGGGCACGACTGGGCGCAGGCCGTTACGATCTCGCCGTCTTTCGGGCGACGCTTCTGCTTTTTGGCTTCGAGCTTGCCCAGCTGAATGCGCTGGATACAGAACGTGCACTTCTCCATCACGCCCCGGGCGCGAACGGTAACGTCGGGATTCAGCACCATGCGGCCCAAATCGGTGAACATGTGGCCGTTAACGGTTTCGAACTTCTCGTTGGAGTAGTACGAGAACCAGTTGAAGCGACGCACTTTGTAAGGGCAGTTGTTGGCGCAGTAGCGGGTACCAATGCAACGGTTGTAAACCATCTGGTTGATGCCTTCCGAGCTGTGCGTGGTAGCCAGTACCGGGCACACCGTTTCGCAGGGCGCGTGATTGCACTGCTGGCACATCATCGGCTGGAAAATGACCTGCGGGTTCTCCGACGGATCTTCCATGGCTGCGTAAGTAGCCACTTTGCCTTTGGTTTCAAACTCTTTATTGTGGTGGTCGGAGCTATAATACCGGTCGATCCGCATCCAGTGCATCTCCCGACGGTTGATTACCTGCTGTTTGCCTACCACGGCAATGTTATTCTCGGTCTGGCACCCAATCACGCACGAGCCGCAGCCAATGCACGAATTAAGGTCCACGGCCATGCCCCAGTGGTGATTATTATACTGATAGTCCTGCCACAGCGAAACCTTGCTGGGCTTTTGCAGACCGTCGGGCGTGGTGACGAGTTCGTACTCGGTTACTTCCTTGGGGTTGATCTTGTATTTAGCCAGCGTATTCTCCTGCACTACCGGACGGCGATCCATCAGGGTGTGGTGGGTCTGGGTCTGGGCGATGGGCGACTTGGCGTCCGTCTTCGTCAACGATACCACGTTGGTGTACATCACACCACTGGCGTTAACCAGTGCCAGCGGCGCGGCATTTTCACCAACCTTATCCCCGGCTTTGCCCGCTGCCGTGCGGCCGTAGCCTAGGGCGATACCGACCGTACCATTGGTCTGGCCGGGCTGAATGAGCACGGGCAGCTCGATGCTGTAGCCACTGACCGACACCTTAACGACGTCACCTTGCTCCCACTTATTTTCCACAGCCATCTTGCGGGGTACGGTGAGGTAGTTGCCCCAGGTAGCTTTCGAAACCGGATCAGGCAGCTCCTGCATGAACGGGTTGTTGGCTTCGCAACCAGCGGAACCCATTCCTACTTTTTCATACAGAGCCAGCTCAATGCCATTCGGCTTGGCGGCGGCGCTGATTTGAGCAGCGGCAGCGGCCGGGCTCAGCGCGGCAGTCAGCATGGCCGGAGCAGCAGGGAGCACGCTACCGAGCGTGACACCATCGTGCACCGCCTTGTCCCAGGCGGCATCCGTTGGCGTGACTGCGCGCCAGTTGGCTCGCAAGAATTTGTAGTAAGTCGTGTTGTTACCAGCCCAGTGCAGGAGGCTTTCCTGCGCCTGACGGGTAGCAAACAGCGGCGTGATAACCGGCTGAGCTAGGCTCAGAAATCCACGCTTTGGCTCAAAGTCGTTCCACGATTCCAGCCAGTGGCTGTCGGGCGCGGCGTACTGGCAGAGGCGACCGGTTTCATCCAAACGATCGTTCAGGGAGATGGTCAGCGGCACTTTAG
>JAYWCH010000351.1:0-3444 GCA_043780755.1 Hymenobacter sp. | reverse complement strand
CCTTTGAGCTTGGTTACTTTTTCGGCTTCGCCGCCGGCGCGGTTCATCAGCCAGAGCTGGGCGTCGCCCTCGGCCTCGTTGCGCGCCGAGATGAAGCTCAGGTACTTGCCATCGGGGCTGAAGCGGGCCCGGCTTTCGCTGGCCGGGCTGGTGGTCAGGCGCAGGTTCTGGGAGCCGTCGGTGCGGGCCATCCACACGTCGGCATCGCGCTTGTCGGTGATGGTATCGGTGCGGATCACGGTGTAGGCCACCCAGGTGCCGTCGGGCGAGAGCTGGGGGTCGGCCACGTCGCGCAGTCGGGCCAGGTCGCGCAGGTTGAGGGGGCGCGGGGCGGGGGTGGTCTGGGCGTGCAGCGCCAGAACCGGGAGCGCCAGCGCGGCCACGAGGGTCAGGTTTTTTTTCATAAAGCCAGTAAGAAAGCAGCGCAGCCGGACACCGGGTACGGGCCAATAATGCGATGCGGCTAAGCTACGCCCCGCGCTGCGATCTAATCGCCGTCAGGAATAAAAACAATCGCAATTTTATACATGAATAAACGATTATTAACTATTGACGTTGGTCATGCAGAGCGTTTGGTCATGCAGAGCGCAGCGAAGCATCTCGCGTGGACGAGTGACTCTTTTATTTGACGCAGATGATTACCCGTCTACGCGAGATGCTTCGCTGCGCTCTGCATGACTAACGCGACCAACGGATGCTTTGCGTGACCAACGGGATGCTCTGCATGACTCGTCTTTATTAGTTGGGAGCAAGTTTACTGTATCAAACCGACTCCTCTTTCACTACCGGCCTGCTGCCCGCCTCAGTCCCTACGGCAGCCGCCGCAGCCCCAATACACCAATGATAATCAGGCTGGTGTAAAATACGTGCAGCCACGAAAAGGGCTGTTTCAGCACCAGCACATCCGTCAGCTTGATGCCGACGACGGCCAGTGCCATCCACGCGGCGTAGGCCGTGGCGGTGGGAATCTGCCGCATGGCCAGCGAGAGAAACATGACATTGGCCAGCCCGAAGGCCACGTAGGCCAGCAGCGGCAGCACGGGCAGCAGCCCGGCCGGCTGCGAAAGGGAATGCAGCCAGTCCACCTCCCGAATCTTCTGCATGTTCAACGCCTTGAGGCTGTAGGTCCAGCAAACTTCAAACAGCGAAGCCGCAAATAAATAAAGCCAGTGCATTGGGGCAGAATTAATAAGGGAGAACAGGCCGGCCTAGACCGGGATTTCGGTCGCGTCGTTCGCGGGTACCAGTGGTGGGCTTGCGGCGGGACGGGCCTTGCCCAGGCTCCGCAGCTTCTGACCCAAAGTGGGCATCAGCTGCGAGTAGTGCCGGAAAAGCGGCGACCGCTCGCGCAGCTCATTTTCGTCGAAGCGCTTCACCGAGAAAACGTGCTGCAAAAAATAATCCTTCGGGAACTCGTAGTACAGGCCCCACTTCCGGGGCTTGTGGCCGGGGAGATACGCGGTGCCAAACAGCCAGTCCCAGAAGGCAAACTTGGTGGAAAAATTAGCGTGAAAAACCTCCTGATGATCGGCATGGTGCCAAAGGTGCATCTCGGGCCCGTTGAAAAAATATTGCAGCCGCCCGGACTTCACGTTGATATTGGCGTGAATATAAATCCCCCACACGGCATCGATCAGCGCCTTGATGGGCACCACCACGGGATCGGCCCCGAGCAGGATAATGGGCGCAAACTCGATGGTCTGGTTGATGAGAATCTCCACCGCATGCGAGCGGGAGCCGGCCAGCCAGTCCACCTGCTTGCCCGAATGGTGGGCCTCGTGGGTACGCCAGAGCACCGGACTATGATGCTGCAACCGGTGAAACCAGTAGATGTAAAAATCGTGGGTAATAACGAAAAATGACACTTGCACCCATACCGGCCAGCCCGTGACGAAGTGCAGCTTGGAAAACTCAAAGTGGTGATCGAGCGGCAGAATGATGTAATCGAAGATGATAATTTTCAGCGCGTAGCTCTGCACGAACGTGTACAGAATCAGATCCGTCCAGAAGCCATCCCGGAAAAAGGGCAGGCCCTTGCGGTAGGGAAAGTGACGTTCCAACAGAATAACCACGGCCACCCAGCTCAGCAGGATGGCCGTGGTAATGACCTCAACGTGTTTCATGGTTGCGGAAAATTACGCCGGTAAACAATACCTCAATCAGACGCCCCCGGTCGGATATTGTTTGCATAAGTTCCGAAAAAAATTGGACTGTCGCTTATTCGGCCGTGGGCGTTAGCTCGCGGCGCAGGCGGCGGCGCGGTTCCAATTCGCTGTCGTACACGCATTTCTGGCCGTCGCCCAGCGAAGCTTCCACGTCGCGGATGTCGCGCACCAGCTTATCCAGCCCGCCCGGCTCCACCGAAGCGGCGTGATCCGAACCCCACATGGCGCGGTCGAGGGTAAAGTGCCGCTCCACGAAACAGGCGCCGAGCGTTACCGCCGCCACCGTCGTGGCCAGCCCGGTTTCGTGCCCCGAATAGCCGATGGGCGTAGTTGGAAACAGGGCCTGCAACGCTGGCACCATGCGCAGATTCAGCTCGGCCGGCGGACAGGGGTAGGAGGAAGTGGAGTGGGCAATCATCAAATTATCAAGCCCGACCCACTTCACAGCCTGAATGATCTCGTTCAGCGTCGACATGCCCGTACTTAGCATCAGCGGGCGGCCGGTGGCGCGCACGCGCTCGAGCAGCGGCCGGTCGGTGAGGGAGGCCGAGGCCATCTTATAAAGGATGGGCTGAAACTGTTCCATAAAATCGACCGACGGCTCGTCCCAGCACGAGGCGAACCAGTCGATGCCCAGCGCCCGGCAGTAGTCGTCGATGGCCGTGTATTCGGCTTGCCCAAACTCGGTGCGGCGCTTGTAGTCGATGTAGCTCATGCGGCCCCAGGGCGTTTCGCGCTGCTTTTCCCACTGGTCTTTGGGCACGCACAGCTCGGGGGTACGCTTCTGGAACTTCACGGCATCGCAGCCGGCCCGGACGGCCTCGGCAATGAGCTGCCTGGCCAGTTCGAGCGAGCCGTTGTGGTTGATGCCAATCTCAGCAATGATGTAGGCGGGCTGGCCGGCGCCAATGGATCGGTCTTTTCGGATTTCTACAGCGTTCATGAGGCAGCAGGTTAGCGGGTTAGACAGAGTGAAAGAATGGGAATCAGATCAGATACGGAGCCGGAAATGGTCAGGATTTAAGCGACTGGCTTGCCCGTAAACCAGGGATTTCAAGGGTGAAAGCGGGCGGCTGCCGGGGTTCGGGCGGGGCGGAGTTGCTGGCGATAATCAGCTCGGCCAGCTCGCGGAAGCAGCCGTGGCCGCCGGGGGTGGTGCAGTGGTAGTGCGCCGCAAGGCGGGCGAAAACGGTCGCGTCGGCCGGGCAGGCGGCCAAGCCCACCAAGCCCATAATGGCCACGTCGTTGGTATCATCGCCGATGAAGGCCACCTGCGCCG